>JAAGZO010001030.1 GCA_024206195.1 bacterium
AAATGCGTCCTTCTTTATTTTTGTAAAGAATAAAAAGATCTTTACCATCAGAAAGATGTCCATCCTTTAAAGATTTACGAACAGCAATATCTCCATGCTTATTTAAGTATTTCGGAATATTAATAGGCTTAATCGCAACCACAGGAATAATCTGTTCATAATCTACTTCCTGTCTTGCTTCCACTAGGTATTCCAAAACTGATTTTGGATTACGCACTTCTCTATGTTCAGCCAACAGGCTTTGTGTATCAACATGAGCAAATTTGGATTCATATACAACAGGTGAATATTGATAAGCATAATTTGTTGGCAAGCTTCTGCCTGACAAGGCAGCGTACTTATCCATAATACGTTTAATATACGGGGCAGACTCTTTATTTTTACCAACAGCTCCTGGATTTGGCTTTCTTGACTCAGCTACTATGTCTAAGTAATACTGAGCTGAATATCCATACCCTGCGTTGTATCCTGCTAAAAGGGCTCTTTTTAATGTGTCAACGTCAATTCCTTTAGGTAATTTCTCTACCATTTCCCTTATTACTTCAGCCCCATAAGCCATGCCTACAACAGTATTTTTTTCAGGATTAAAGACATTAGCTGTATATGTCCATCTTGCAGGAATTCTATTTTCCTTGTATAGGTCTCTTACTGTACTATCCCAAGTTGCTTTAATAACCTGCCACCAACCACTAGCGTTTTTAGGGCTAACAGCAAACTGATTAAACGAGCTCTCGGCTGTTCCCCAAGAAAGAAAGAAGTTTGCAAAATCACTTTCATCATAAAAAAGATTTTGATATTCTTTATGAGCAAAATAACCGGCCCTGGAAGCTAAATCTTGTAGATTCCCTGTTACCGGAATAACATCATTTATTGCAAAAGAGACTCTTGGTTTTGGTTTGTATTGTTTTCTAGGAGCCTTTTTCTCTTTAGCGTCTGACTTAACTGTTTTATCATCCGCATCTGCCCTATCAGCTATTTTATCTGACGCATCTACCTTAACTGGTTTGCTTGCCTTATCTGTTTTGTCTGATTCATCTGTTTCGTCTACTTTGCCATCTTCCTCATCCTTCTCTGGTTCAGCAGTTGCCCTTTCTTCTAATTCTTCATTAATTAATTCTCTCATCTCCATTTTTATCGCTTCTTCTCGAGTTGGTCCAACTATCAACCCTGAATATGGCTTTAAAGAATCCAAAGATGATGTCAATTCATCAATTGTCGCTCCGTCCAATAAACTCTCAAGCCTCTCATCCAACAATTTCTTATTTTGTTCCTGATAATTAGAAACTATTTGTTCAATGCGAGCTTTATTTTGCTCTTCTATTTTTGCTTTACTTTCAGCGTAAGTGGCCAAAGGCGTAAGCATTGGTACAAGCATAGAAACAACAAAAACGAAAAGAAGAGTAGCGAATTTAAGCCTCTTTAAAGTTGGACCAAAAATAAACCTTGCCACTGCTACTGAAACTGAGTTAAATAAAATTGCATCAATTGCAAAACCTAAAAATTTAACAAGTCCCTTAAGGAGCACTACAGGAACACTCAAATACGCCAGAATGATATCTCTTACTAACCAAGATAATAAGACAACTGGCCTGTATGCTCTTCTAAAAGCCGATTTTAACAAGTTAAGCGGTTTTGCAAAATAATGGGAAATAAATGAACCTACTTTACCTAATAGCCATGCTGTTGTACCAATAGCTAACACCCCAAGAATGAGGTATCCCAGATCTAAAACAGCTGACCAATCAGGCGCAAGAGGGAAGGTTGAAAACCACCCTACCTCTTGTGTTCCAGTGCCAGCAGACGCATAAGGAGCGAGGAAAAGAATCGCTCCTATTACCACTACCAATCTTGCAGGAATGAGCTTTAATCCAAAATTACTATTTGAGATAAAAGCGCTTATGCGTTGTGTAGCGCGGGACAGTAGTGCCCTGAATGGCCTCAATAATGAGGTTTCTGACGTTTCTTGTTGCTCGTGGATCTTCGATTGGATCCCAGGTCTCGCGGAGCGCGTTTCTGGCGTAAACCGACCCGTTTGATTTGAAGATAAGGAAAAGCGCCTTCTTCCCTGTGGTGTTGTTGACGGCTGAGCCGAATATGCACCCTGAGTGAGGGACTTCGACCAAGTGGTTGAATTTGAGGTTGTCGTATTGTTGTGTGACCATGATGTTCCTCCTGCCTTAGATGTATTTAATCCTTTAGTTGAGTTAATAGCGGAGTCCAACCCAAAACTGCTAACAGCATCCGAGGAGGGAGTGTGGACACTATTTTTGGGTTGAACTCCTGGCGTAGCGGGATGGGAACCTACTACGCCTCTTCTTCTATATATAGGGGAGGCCTCAGCATAATGTAGCATCCGAGGAGGGAGTGTGGATACTGACGGCTGACGGCCTCCTGACGCACCGGGATGGGAACCTAATGCGCCATTTTTAACAATGAAAGAGGCCGAAACATATCTAGTAGTACCCGAGGAGGGAGTTTGGATACTATTGTTTCGGCCTCTTAGCGTACGGGGATGGGAACCGCGTACACTATCTATTATATTTACACTTTGTCCGTTTGGAGCGCGCGCTATTGAAACGTAGCTTAACATCATTAAGCTTAATAAAATTGCAAATACCCCTTGCGTGACAAGATCAAAATCTGTTGGATTAATGGATAAATTAGGTAATAATTCCGAGAATGCCAATCCTGAAAAGACTGGCTGGGCTAATCTAAAGCGTGATTCCGGCACACTTTTTAGGTTGCCAGATTCGTTGTTTTTTGGGTATGATGAATCTAGAGGTTGGGCACCTCGTGTATTTGGTCTATCTAATGAAGTAGCTGAAGCCCACAGCCCTATTGGTACTTCTTGTCTTTCTGGGGCAGACTTCAAGAACCTAGCATTAGGCGCACTCTTTATCGATCCTTCGTTAAGACCTGAGCGCACTCCAAGACTTTCAGGTGACGCACTATTTGCGAGGCCTTGGTTAATTCCCTTCGCGGCTTGATTCAACACTCCAGGAACTGCCAGGCTGCTCGCTTTATCAGAGCTTTCACCTTCTATTACACTTCTTCCATATTGTTGGATAGGTTCGCTAGCGTATCCTAATCTACTTATCCCTCCATTTCGATTAGGTGTGCCAACGGCATTGCCCCTGATTCCGCTTTGAGCTACTTGACGGAGTCCAGGAACCTTCGGATTGAGAGCTTGTTCATAGCTGTCTCTACCTGCACTATCCCTAGTTGCAATATCACTGTTGCCTGCGGCAGCATCGGGTGCACCGACACTCCTGTCAGATCGGATTCGGCCTGTGTTTAGGCCTGTTGATGATGGCCATAAATCCTGATCAAGGGTTTGACCCTTTCCTAGAATCCCTCCTCGCTCATCACCAGCATTACTGCTTACTAATGTCCTTCTTACTTCTTGTACTTCTTGTACTTCTTGTACTTCATTTACTTCATCTACAATACGCGTATCAGAGTTATCCCTATCTTCCCTAATACGTACAGAACGATTTACCTCTGATCTTAGAGCCAAAGCTCTACTTTCATTGGCTGGTTCTTGGCTTACGTCGCCCTCCCCAACTTGACGCACTCCTAGATCCTCAGATGACACCTCTTTTGTTGCAAGATCCAAGATGTTGGCATCATCCGTACTTCTTACTACTGTTACTTCTGTACTACTCTTTCCAGCAGCTTGAGACTTTCGCCTTTCATCTGCTGCAGAACGGTCTTTCGCTGATGCTAGAGCCAAAGCTCTATTATCAGTTGTACTACTTTTACTGCTTCTACGATAACCAACAGGCTCAGGTCCAAGCTCTCCGTCATCTTTAGATTCCTCCAAAGACTTCATTGGCGGTTTGCCGCTTCTTGACCTATCGGCAGAACTTTCGTTTCTACTACTACGGTTAAGGCCTTGGCCTCTGGCCGTGCTTGCAATCTTATCTACCTCAACTAAGGTAGACCTTGCCTGCAAGACTTTGTTCGGGTTCCCAGCTGACTGCGTATCACCAGTTGTTTTTGGTACGCCAGGTTCCACTGGATAAGAAGGCTCATCAGCTGATCTAGAACCAAAAGGCTCAGAATCCTCTGCTTCAACCTTATCACCCATTGCTCTCAAAGAGCGGTCACTACTGTTACTACTTGTACGACCTGCACTTCTTGAACTACTTAACTTACCTTTACTACTCCTATCGCCTGCGCTGTTTCCAGCCTTAGCAACAGGTCCTTCATTTACTGCATTTACTACGCTTACTACTGTTACTTCTGGTCCTTCTTGTGCGTCGTTACTACTTTGGCCTTGGGACACACTCCTCGATTCGGGCCACACTCCTCGCCTTTCTTCGGTCGGTAAACCGTTGTCAGGCTTAGGGTTAACTAATTTACTGCTTTCTGGGCTTTCACCCAGCACTACTACTACGTCTACATTCTGATCCGCTCTAGACTGCATTTGGTCTGCCTGAGGACTTGCGGAAGTCCCGGCAGAGACAGGCGGATTCGGATCGAGGCCGGTAACTAGGCCTCCTCCTTGCTTTGTATCTTTTGCAATTTGAATATTTTCACTTACTTCCTTATTAGCTTTATCAACTTCTGCGCCTTTTTGTACACTATCAGCACTTTCTGGATTAAACTGTCTCTGCACATCAACCATTCTTACCTGCTCAACCCTTGGTTTTGGAGCTGGACCACTATCATCACCAGGAGGCAATTCTTCACTTGGCGGCACAGGAACAGAAGTAAAAGGTGCTGGCATTCCTTGCTTTTCGCGATCAGTCGCCTCTCTTATTGGAACAGGCTCTCGCATTGGTATTTCAGGTATTTCTAATATTATAGCTTTGCCCATTGGACCAATTGTTGTTTGCAGTGGAACTGTATTAACCGGCATTGGCATGCCTGCTGGAACTTCACGCATATCTGTAGGCTCAGGCATATCAAATCCCGGCATAGGCAAATCATCAATCGGCTTCTCAATAGTAGGAACAGGAACTGGCTCTTCCGCAACAGGATCAGCATTTCCATCTGTTCCAAAATTCAAAAAGCCCATAAGAGCCAAGCCAAAAGCAGCCGATTTCCACCAAGGGGCCTTCTTTTTAGTCGTCTTTTCTTCCAAATCAACATCTTCTTCCGTAAGGATAGGCTTTGGCGCAATATTAAAATCATTAAAAGTCTCTATTGTGACTTCTATTTCTTTTTCTGTAAATCTATACTCTGCTGATGCCCCTACCATAAGCCCGGCAGTTGCTTTTAAAGCTAAAGCTGCTCGAGCATTATCCAAAGTCGGCTCAGTGCGTAAATCATTAGCCAAGCGAATAAGATTTTGTACTCCTGCATCACCAACAAAACGGTCAACCTGATAATTAGAAAGTATTTCCGCATTCTCAAGAGCAACTTTGGCAACATAAGCGGCTTGTTTAGGCAAACCATTTAAATCTCCAACAAATGTTAAATACAACTCAATCAACAATTCATTATCACTTCTAAAATCCAGCCAGCCCGGGCTTACATAAAGAACACGTTTTATGCTATTACCATCTTGATAAAATTCAGGAGCAAAGTCTCCTTCTACAATTGCATAAGTTCTCGCGACAAAAGAAGCCTCTAAAACCTCTCCATCTGCATCCAAATAAATTTCTTGCACCAACTCATCCCTATCCAAATTCTTTCCTTCTAATAAAATGCTGATTTCATCAATGGTCCTAAAGAAATTAGCCATTTCTGGATTGGTTGCTGCTAAAAACCCTATTGATTCACGCAGCCTTAAAACATCATTAGGAGAACGTACGTTTACAATAGGCAATGTCTTTTCTGATAAATTAACTTGCTCATCAGGATCAAAATTCTCTTCAGTTTTTTCTTCAGTTAAAGGATTCTCGGCAGTATCATCAGCCTTATTCTGTTCAGGCAATACAACTTGCTTACTAGGGTCTTTCTCTAAAGCCTCCATACCTTTTTTAGAGAGCGCCTCAATAATTTCGGGAGTAACCATCTCTAAAGCTTCCTCTGGAGCAATCATGCCTTTAGCAACTAAACGAATAACTTGATTAAACATCTCCCTACCTTTAGTACGATAAAGCTCTGCTTCCGCGGTCTCCTCTTCATCCTCATCAACCAATGTATCCCGCTTAAACTGTTCATATCTAGCAACTAACTGCTCAAGGGCATTAAGCCTTTCATCGCTCATATCTTCAAGGCCACTCGCAATATCAAACTCTGGTGTTTCTAAAACGTCTCTAGCATGTTCCATAACATCAGATGTGCGTTTAATACGATCAGCTAAACCATTCTCTTCATTTGCCGTAGCTAAACTAATAAAGAAAGCTTCTTCTTCAGCAGATGTTGTTACTCCTGTTAATTGATGCATATGGCCATCCATGGACTCAAGCCAACTCCTAATATCTTCACTAAATTTAGCAACTCCACTGGCAGCTTTTGGTTTTAATCTAGCCGCAACGCCAACGCCAAGGGCATTTTGAACAGACATGAATGAATAGGCTGTTTCTTCTTTAACTTCTGAACCAAATTTACTTAGAAGAGTATCTTTCCAATTCATGCCTAATAGTTTTGACAAGGCTGTCTTTTGATTAGGTGTTAACCCTTCATAAAACTCACGATTTGCAAGAGCATGGCGAGGAATTTCGTAGCTTGTGCCCACAAATGTATCTGCCCAATCAACAATAATACCATCACGCGTATTAGTGGACAAAGCTTGACGCAACACACTTGCCAAGGCTAATGGATTATTCGAAAGAGCAGCCAAGAGATCAATGGGTTGGTCTAAAATCCATTCTTTTTTACCATCATTTTGCTCAATCCTATCTACAAAGACTTTCAGCACTTCTTCAGCTCGCCCAGCATCTGTAATCTGATCAAATGTTTCATGAAGGCCAAGAGCCTGGCCCAATTTAATAAATCCTAAATCGTCTGCCGCAAAAGCCCCTTTCAAATCATTTAAAGAGCTTAAACTAGGTACTGTTAAAGCTTCCTTCTTTTTCAATTGCCGTAATTTCCACCAATAAAGCGGATATTGAGCGTATTGCATCAGAATAGATTGCTTTGCGAATTCTTCGGTTTCCTTATTAAATTCATCAATGGCCTTATGGCCTTCATCCATTGTAGCTATCACTTCTCTTAATTGATCAATCGGTTTTCTTAAATCAGGCTCTGCATGTTCAATATTAAACAAATCAGCTACTTCAAGGATAAGTCGGTAAGGATAATTTTTGGTTAAATCAACCCGTTTTTTAAGTTCAACGAGGTAATCAGTAATAGCTATCTCATTTGTTGGATAAACATCGACGCGCTCAACCCAGAACATTACCATACGACCAAGTTTTTTAGCCAATGCCAAGTCGTCTATTCCAACCTCATTTAAACGATAAGCAATATCAAAAGCGCTTGGTTTGGATACTTTGCCCTCAGCGCCTTCTCTAATTGTGACGCCAGTTAAGACTCCCAACGATTCAGCTTCCCCAGCGTTTAAATCTTCAATTTTGTGAACTAAGTTAAATAATTCTCGGCCTTGCTCTGTAAATTCACTAACATACTGGCCGTTTTCATCCTGAACATCCCTTACCAAACCTTGTGCTTCAGTTTCTAAAGCATTCCGTTGATAAAGACTCAACTCATCAGTTTCATCTTTAACTTGTTGCGCGGCTTGCTCGGGTGTTGCAGCCTGTTTAAGAGAGTCTGTGTTTTGCTTAGAAGAAGAAATTCTTGTCGGCAGCATGCCTTGACCAAGGGCTTTTGCCACTCTGTAAATAACCATATGCCCAGATTTTCTTGTTTCGACTTCATTAAATAAACGAATTGCATAAACAGCATCATTCAATCCAGATAAACTTGAACCTTTTTCCATCATTTCATCAACCATGCGATCCTGCGCCTCACCTAATAATCCCTCAACACGCTCTCTAGCTTCATCAGTAAGAGCTTCCTTTAAAAGGTCCTGATACATTCGGATAACACCCTTCCAGCTGTCCTGGGAATTCTTAACAACCCATTCCAAACCTGTGACAGGACCATCATTTAAATACTGACGTGTATTTGCATACGCACCCGCACGCTCTTTTGACATAATATTGCCGACAATCTGTTTATTCTTCTTATCCTTAAAACTGTCATAAAGGTCACGTATTGGTTGAGTTGTTCTTGAATTTCTAAAAATGGTTGAAATAGCATGGCGATGCGAACTAGCGCGCTGTACAAGCTGTAAATAATCTGTTACAAGCTTTAACTTGTCTTCCCTTCTTCCAGTTGAAGATAATGCCTCGTAATCATCAATAAATGTATTGATCCCCTGATCCAACTCTCCCGTGCCACGATACTTTACAATATCACCAAAGGTTTCTGAAATATGCCTTAAAATAGCATCAAGTCTAGTTTCGTCTACAAGAACTATTTTGCGACCAAAATTATCCTTACCTCTTATGTTTCTACCAACAGCCTGCGATAAATCTGCAGTCGGATAATTCTGCCCATGAACAACAATTACATCTAAATTTCCTTCAAAACTATCCGAACGGCCCATCATGGATGATGCCACGACAATGTAACCTTTTTCTCCTGCATTTTCAATAATCTCATCAACTACTTCTGGGGCTGTTGATCCGTCTATTTTAACAACCTTACGCTCACCGCCTTTGAAACTCTTCTTTACGCCAGCATAAATTTCCTCAATATTGTTTTTGGCATCACCGTCTGGTTTATCTACAAGAATAAGAACGCCTGTAGCATTTGATCCCCCAACAAGATCTCTTAATTGCACATCAAGGTCATCTCTTTGCTTATGCACTTCAACATGTTGTTTATTAGGATCTGTCGCATCACCTGGCATTGGCTTTGGCAATTTTATTTGTCTATGAACATTACTTTCACCAGCGGATGTCTTGAGAAGTTTGCTACCGGTTTTAGCCATAATAATTTGTTCAGAGTCGCCACTCGTAGCTGTAACACCAACAACTTTTGTCCCTTGCAATGCTTCAAGAATAGGATTTTCATCACTTGTGCCATCAGAAGTGCTAATTTTATTAACATCCAATCTCTTTTTCTTAGGCGTGCTTGGCAAATCATTGTATTTTAAAATTTGAGATACAAGAAAACATACTCTGTCAAAAATCTTATCGTGTTCGGGACGCCCGTTACGGTCAACAGGAACAAGGGTAGTTGGCAAATTTTCACCCTTTACATCTTCAAATTTACCAAGAGTTAAGATGTTTCCAATAGGAACAACAATGCCTTCAATAACATCCTTAACAACATAGTCAGGGTATTGAGCAAATAACATATCATAAACCGCGTCTGTTAATAGAAAATCTGCGGCACCAGGCATGCTATTTTCTCCGGTTGGGCTACGCCATACAGCAAGTTCAAATTTTCTATTAGCCTCTTCGAACTCTGCAAGAGTTTCAACTACTCTAATTTCTTCAGACATCTTACCATTTGGTTTGATACCATCAATGCGAACCTGATCGTAAATTTCCTTTGTTAATCGCATGTATTCTAAAACAGCAGGAGTCTTTTTACCTTGACTCATTGCCAACCTGTATTGAACTTCTTCAAGCAGAGATTCTTCGGCTTCATCTAAAATAATTACGCCGTTACGTTTTATAACTTCCAATAACGCTAAAAGCTCACTGTTATGCTTAAACTTAAGAGGCAAAAATCCACGAGTACTTAAAGAAATAATCTTTAACGTCTTTTTATCCTTAAGCGCGTCTACTATTTGTTGTTCAAAAGAAACTCTTTCATTACCGGAAGCTGTTTCATGTTGAGCAACCAAAGCGTCAATATCCACAATGTTTGCGTCTGGGCCAACTATTTCCTGTTGCATATTTTTGTAAGTAGTGTTAAACCCTCTAATATTCCCTGTTTCTTTAACAAATTTTCTATTATGACGCGCATTTCTAGTAATAATCATTGCATGCTGCTCGTTCAACTGATGAGCAAATGCAGCCATAACTTTACTCATACTTTTTCCAATGCCACTTGGAGCTAAAGCTGAATGTCCCGCTGTAAGTAATGTGGCTACTTCCTTCTGAGCCGGCCATCTGTAATCCCAATCAAACTTAGCAGCAGCAAATCCTGCGACCTTACTAAAGACTCCATCTAAATAAACGCTTGGATCACCTATTTGTTCTTCAGGACTATTTGAAGAGTGTCTGCCTAGCACAGCGATTGGCGACTCTGAGCCATGCCACGTAACAGCATTTAGCAAAGAGGTGTCCGCTAGAATTGCCTTATCTGAAGCCACTGCTTCTATCGGAGCAACCTGGGCCATGTTGGATACCAACTGAGCAGGATCCGCATGAACAAGGGTTGGTTGGGTTTGTTGCGTTGTTTGAGAATCATCAACGTTGCCCACAAACAATTCATCAACCGTGCGATCAACATTTTCAGGTTTAACAACAACATCTACTTGTGGATGGTCTATTTCAACAAAAGATGTGATTCTATTTATTCCCTCCATTACTGCTGCGCCAAACTTACCCAAGGCTGGTTTATTCTCATTGGAAACATCTTCTGTTTCTTCAACTGCAAAAATTCCTCTGCTCCTTGCTGGCTTAACCTGCCATGCACTTGCAACCAATGATGGATTGTTCACCGCTTGCGGACTGACAATTAATACATCCTGCAAATCATTTGTATGAATCAAAACAAACGGCTTATCTTTTGTCCACGTTCCTTTGCTATCAACCAAAACCATATTAATGGTGTACCTCAAATATCCCGGCATATTATTCAATACCGCGTCAACTTCATCCAATGTCATCTGTGTTTTATTGTAACGGACAAATTCATTGGTTATCTGCCAATTACCTTCTGAGGAATCAATTTCAATAGGCTGCTGAGTTGTTAACTTTGCTTCCTCAACAATAGCGTCTAATGCTGGTGTCTCAACAATTGGCAGCTGTAACGCTGGAACAGGCATTGGCTCAACAGGTGTCATTGGCGCAATGTCAACCTCTGGTAACTCTGGAGCCTTTGGCATTACCGGGCTGTCTTTAATATCCATAATTGGCAAGAATGGCTGTTGTTCTGCTCGCTGCTCGTCTCTACGTTTCAAATATCCTTTAAAACGTTCGTCAGGGGTTAGATTATCATGTCTTCTTGATTCTAAGGTTGTCCTTTGTGCTGTTGGCGCGCGCCAGTCTTCCTTATAATCTCGCGGCAGAACTGGCTCTTTTTGATATTGCTGTTGCCTATTGTATCGTCTCCAACGATCATCCGAATCCATAATAATCGGCTTGTCTTGCTCTTTCATGCTTGCAATTATTCGCATTCTTCTCATATCTAAATACGTCTGCCATGCTTGTTCTGAGCGCTCAACACGCGTCAATTCTCCATCCTTTTTGCGCCCGCCAGTTTTCAGTATTTCTTGAAGCTCACTACGCGCAGCTAATAGTAATTTCATTCCATCAGAATGGTCTGTTTCTTTTAAACGATTTGTCCAAAATTGGTTCCAATCCGGATGAATAAAATTACTAACAATCGTCTTCATAACATTTTCAAGGCTGCTTGTCCTAGGATCCCAGACTGGCTCATACTGTTTTTCCATCTCCCAACGAGCTTCACGTTGTTCCTGAGTCAAATCCAAGGCTAAAGCTAATTCAATTAGAACATTCACATTATGACGACCCGCATCTGTTAACATAGCCGCAGCGATCTTACCCTTAATATATGGCACCCACATATTTTCGTCATTCTGGTCAATGCCGCTTGAATGAACAGCAAAACAAGATCCGTTGACAGCATCATCTTCAGCTGCGGCAATCTTAAGCGCTCTTTGAGCTAAATCACTAAATGCTTGTTCCTGTTCCTCTTTAGTCCAAGTGTCAAAGAATCCAACGGCATTAGATAATGTTGTTAACGATTCTTTTTGTGATTCTTTTGTGACGCCAAATTTTGCAACCGTACGATCAAAGATATTTCTTAAATTCTCAGGAACAGTGCGTGAAAATGCCATTCTCTCTAATTGTGCTTGGGCGTTTGACCTGGCGCTTTGAGTCCTTTGGGCAGCATTGTCTAAAATTGTTTGGACATTGCTAACCACCGTTGGTGTACGGTCAAGCTTTTGTTCTTCTCTATTTGAGGCAATCACTCTGCCACGGTCTTTCATAACTTCTCTAAAAGCTTGTAGCTTAGCTAAATATTTAAAATAATTTTGATTGCGGGCAACAATAACAGCGCCCATCTTTGCGGCTTCGGCAAATTGAGGTGTGGATATTGAACGACGAATCAATTGATTACGTCCGGCATCAAACTGCACTAACTTCATGTTAGATTCGTCGTCTAATTCAATGACAGGAGCGCTAATATTGTTGGCTTTTAGGCCATTCATTAAATCAGTTAATCCTACAGTGCTTCTGTTTTCAACCATGACAATTGGTTGACGAGCGGCATTTCTTTCTTGTGCGTATTGGAATTCAGACAATACTTGCTGAACTAAAGGAATAGCTGGAACCATGTTGACTCCAGGAACATTGGAAGGCAAAGCAGGCATGTCAAGGCCAACTGCCGGCGCGCGTGTTTCGGGAAGTTCGAAACGATCCTGGACAAACATATCATCGTCATCAGGAGGAGTTCCTCCTATGGCTGGCTTACCTCTTAAATCATGTTCAAGAGATTTTACATAACGCACTAACAAACTTGTATCCACTGAACTAAGAGCCTCCTGACCCTCCAAATCTTCCTTTAGCTGCTCATCATCTTGCGCAGTCATTTGCTCTCCAAAAAACCTTTTTTCTTCTTCGATCTGCGAGTCAATTTGTTTTTCAGTCATCTCTGGATCCTCCTCACGCAAACGAGCTTTATATGCTTCTATCCGTTGATCATATTCAAATTGATTTAACAACTCCATCGCTTGAGCCGCTACTTCTTCTTCTGGCAGTTCAGGATTATTTTCTTGAACAACCTTCATATGTCGCATCATTTGTTCTTGTCGTGCCTGATGAATTCGATTCATATGCGCGTCAATCTCTTCATCTGTCTTTTCTGGATTCTGAGACCGAATAGCATCTCGGATTTGCTGTATTTCTTGAGCCTCCGGCTTAACCATTTGCTCTGCACGCTTCTGCAGATCTAACATATCTAAATAAGCCTCTACTTCTTTATTTGGAATATCTGGATGCTGCGAACGAAGAGCCTCTCTTGCTTGATATCGAGACTGTTCTTTTTTCATTTCACGCAAAGCCTCATCCCATTTGGTTAGCTTATCGTTCACTTGCTCCATCGTAAGTTCTGGTTGATCAGCCAAAATAGCTTCCGTTAAAAGTACATTCACAAATTTCTGTGCTTCACTCTGCGAAGATTTCTCAAATTCTTTACTTAAAACAGCTTTAATAGCGTCCGAGTTATTTAACAATAATCGTACTTTTCCCGTTGTTTCATCCTTAGATATATGTATATAAGGCGCATGCCTATGCAAATCATCCCGCAATTGCTGCCGCAAACTGTCATCAGCGTCTATCTCTTTTGATAAGAATTGATTAATGACATCAACGTCTATCTGACTCGTATCTATTTGACTTGAAACAACTGTCTCAATAGCATCCGGAGAGGAAGCAATGGCATTAAAAATTTCTTGATATCGAGCAACATCAAAAATACCAACCTCCTGTTGCATCTCTTCAAACTCTCGTTGTGCGTCTTCATTTTCCTCTAATTCATCTTTCAATTTTTCATATTTAGCACTTAGTTCCATCAATTTCATTTTATGTATGTCTTCGATTGCCTGTAAATCTTGACCAACAGAGCTTAAAGCTTCTTGAGCGGATGACTCCACACGACCTTTTTCTGTATATTGCTGACCAAACCAAAAATCTTCATATTGACCTCTTGCTAAATTAACGGTCTCCATACGTACCTTGGTTGCTGCACGAAGGTCTCTAATCGTCAAGCCATGGACCTTTACTTCGTTTTTAGACGCATCGACAACTTCCATGTCAAGTGTATCAACATTGTTCTTATTAACAATTCCCACCTTCTCAAAAACTTTTCGATCGCCTTGCACATCATATGTGCGATCAATCGTTCCGTCACGATTCACCTGACCGTTAATGGTTACTTTCATATTAGCAAAGAGGACTCTTTCTTCATCATTATCAACCGCCAAACTAAACCGCCCTTCACCATCCAAAGTTATAAACTCTTTTCTTTCCTTCCCATCCTGATGAACTTTTCTTAATACCGCAACTGGTGTTAAAATTCTATTTCCTTCCTCATCCATGGAAGGATTTAAAAAGGCTCCTGTTTCTGGACTATAAACTGTTTTGGAATCTATAATTGTCTTTTCATCTGCATTCAATTGTTTTGCCGCATCTTCAAGAGCATCATTTCTTTTCTCGTATGGCTCTTTCATTCCCTTGGCATTATCTATAGCTGTTGTGAACAGCCCTGTAATCATGAAGCCGCCTTCAACCTCAATAGGTGTTGTATCAGCACCCAGCAAGTCTAAGAACTCCAAGTCAGCTATTGAAGAACCTTTAACATCATATGTTTCATTAAGAGTGCCATTATCATTAACTTTACCTCTCAAGGTAATATCAAGATTAGCAAATTCAATAGATGGCTGCTCAATAGTATATGTGCCCGCTTCACTAACCTCTATGAGGCTAGACTCCTCTCCAACTTCTCTATATATAGCTTTAGCCTGGCCACTTTGTTCATCGTAGATAATACCTGTATTCGCATTAAAACGATCTCCTGGTTGTATGCCATATTGTCCGATATAATTTGTCAATTGTGTCGCTTGATTAACTTTCTGTTCAGAAGAAACATATCCCGCGTCACCCCGCTTAATGGCCGCGATCTTTTTCATCCACTTCTTTAAGTCTTCAACTTGCGCCTCGTGAGATTGCGTTGTTGCCAAAGACTGAGTTTCGTGAAATAACGTAATCGCCCTCTTTAATTTTTCTGAAGCATTGTGCCCTGTTAAATCTTCCCTATCAATATCCCTTAAAAAGTCATCAATTAAATGAATATCCCTGGTTACATAAATATTATGCTGATTACGTTTTTGCCCTGTCTCAAAATTAATACCGCCAGTACCGGCGTGAGCAGCCGGAAAACGGCCTCTTAATTGATGCATAAACCTTATTTTAAGTCCTTCATTAATTTCAACATTCCCAACTTCTGTCAAATAGCGGCGTGTTGCTTCAATCACATTGCGTTCTGCCTTTTCTAATCCTTCAAGATTATTACTAACAACAGCATCCAAAAATTTATCCATATATTTGTTAACGCCTTTATTATCGTCATTGAGAAATATCAAATTGATAACATCATCTCCCAGTGTAGACATACTCGTGGCAAATTGACGTGTTTCTCGCATACGCCGCAACGATTCCTTCCAGTCTTTCATTTCTTCTGGATTTTCAGGGCGATATTCAATATACTCTCTTTCCATATCATTAATCATGTCGATAAAAATTTGTAAAGACTCCTTCATCCCTTGCTTATACATATCAGCATTCTCTGCTGAGTCATCATCCAAAACAATTCTTCCTTGTTCTGACGCTGCCGCAAACGCATACATAAAGTTTTGAAACGTTCCTAGTAAGCCAGAATTATAAAGCACATTATCTTTTGCAAACCGCGCCTTTTCATCATATTCCTGAGCAGTTACTTTGAGCGTGACATGCTTTTTGCCTTTTTTATTAGCGCGTACTGTCACCTTTCTCATGACTCTCTTAAACCGTTTATCGTGATACATGCGGTTATCAGCTTCATTGTAATAACCAAAACCTAACATCGTCATAATTTCCGGTGTAGAACGTATCGTGTGTGCGTCAGCTTTAGGTTTGCCCTTTTCATCCATTCCATACACAGTATCTACCAACCTTAACTCTGTTCCAAAGTGACTGTCGGATTTCTCAACAAATTGCCCATCATTGATTTCCAACCGCATCTGTTTAAAATTAGAATCTTTCATATCTCCAACCTGGAAAGAACGTAAAATAGCAATAGGGCTTGCGTCGCCATCCGAAATAGCTTGATAATTCTGTGTGCCATAAATAAGGTTCAAGTCATTCTCTGTATCAAGAATCAGAGTTTCACCCTGATTTACTTTATTGCTTCCCAACTTAATATCTTCATAAGTAGCCACTAAGCCAACCTTTTTAACATCGGTCACAAGCTCAGATCCTTCTTCACGCGCTTTAACAACATAAATTTCATGGCCTTCACCTGTTTGCATCACTTGCGTCGCATAACTAACTGTTTGGCCTGTTTGTTTTTGCGTTTCATTGATGTAATCAGACATCCTAAGCTTCGTGACTTCATCCACAAAACGATTGATATGCCCATGAACAACAGACTTTGTTAAGTCAGAACGGTTCTTTGCGCTTGTGACTAAGGATGATGCTTGCTTATTAACCTCAACTGTATCTAAAATAGTGCGGGCAATAAAATCTTGTCTAACCTTATCCCCAGATTTTAACGCATCTAAGGCCTCCCTTCTTAAAGAAGGTTTAATGACAGGATCATTATTCACTAACAGTAGAATCTCTGCTTTATTAAGCTGTACACGTAACACACTATTATCTCTCGCCGCCCGGTTTACAAATTGATTAGCATCTGACGTTCCTAAAGACCCGACAAACAACATATTCGCTCTGGCATGCTTTACCGTGGCATCTCTTGCAAGATGATTTGATCCTGTAACCATACCTAAAAAGACATTAACCACCTCCACATCATAATCGCGTCCTTGCTCTTTTGCTTTTTCAAAATCTTCAATAGCTTTTTCAACATACTTTTTAGCTTGCTTTTCTGCGGCTTCATCTAAAGTTCCTGTCTTAACACCCTTACCTTCACCGATAAAACTGATAATTATGGGCTTATCATATTCTTTAATACTTCCATCTGAATCACGATATTTCCTAACTTTATAAACAATACCATCAACAAGAACTTCATTACCGCCCTCTTTACCGACAAACTCCTCAACTCTACTCTTAAACCCTGAAAATCCCTCCCTGATATTCGTACTTATACTCGTGATATTAGCGCTTCTATCAGCAACATTTCTGCTAACTCCTTCTCCGATAACATCGGCCGCAGGGGCGCCTGGATCGTCCACGTTTGACTTGCGGGTATCTAATGTTAATTTAACGTCTTTTGATAAAGGCTGTTCCGCTTCCCACTCAAAGGCACGTATGCCTTCCACCTCATTAAATGTCTTAATGGACTTCGCTGTAGCTGTTGCGCAAAAAACACCGCCAGAGGCTCTTAAAACATCCGCTGCTGTAATGGTTGTGGACTCGCTTGATTTTGCAGCGCGCACATAATCATATAAATCTGTTCCTTCAATAGCTACGCGGGCAATAGCCCTTGCCGCTTCACTTAAAACAGTTCCTTCATTCGTATAGCCAGAATCGGAAAGAAGCACAATTTCTTCGCGGCCTTCAGGGCCTCCTTTAATCCAACTTTTCTTGCCCAACGAATACATAGCTTCTGCCATGGCCTGCAATTCCTCATTAAACGTCTTTTTGGTCTTAGAATCTGCAAATTCATCATATATCTTAATGCCATCTTTTTTCATATTCCCCAAAGACTCTTTATAAAAACGCTCAAAATACTCTCTAGGAGACATATTTGACCCAGGCTGCTTCTTATCACTCAGAATAATGAGCCCATCCTTTTCACTATAAATATCCTTGCCAAAAGATCTCTCCATCTCTTTAAAAATCTCCACCTTTAAAATCGATTGATTTCGCCTTAAGTTCAAATCATAAATTTCCTGACTAGCTTCTTGGTCTCCTTTTCTTGCCTTTTCGAACAACTCATCTCTGGCATTTTCCGCAACTGTTCTAAGTGGCGTAGAACCCGCGAATTCATGAAACTCATCAACAAGTGAAAAGGTCCTTTTATCAACAAGCCCTTTATCAATCAACTCCTTGCCTTCTTTAAAATCAGCCAAATTAATGACGCCTTCCTCAACAGACAATTCCTTTCCTTCATTAACGCGCCTTACCTTACCTTCTAATCCTACCAGCAATGAGTGCATGGACTTTTCTCCAACAATGCTTTCCGGAAAAAACATCAATATCTTTCTATTTTTATATTCCGAATGCAAAAGAATGTATCTCGCCAATCCCGCTAAGATATCAGTCTTTCCTGAAGCAAAATCATTAACGTAAAGATCAATAGTATCTCTTACGCCTTCCAATCTATCAATTTCATTTTGAATCTTAGCGTCCTTTGATGATGCTTCTTTAAGCGCTAATAATTCATTCGTGTCTTTTTCTTTCTTGGCTTTATCAATTTCCCTGTTAATGCTTTCTTCTAATTCTGTTATCCTATTTGACCTTTCAGCTTTCTGCTCTGTTGTCTGTGATGCTTGAGCTTTCTTAAGATTATCAATTTCTACCTGTGTATTTGAAGATCTTTTAAAACCATTTATCCCCATAAATAATCCAAAAAGCTGGCCTCTTCTAGCTTCATAAGTATCAACACTCTTTGGATCAAAAACTTCACCTCTTGCGGCGGCTCTTTCCTTCGCTGTATTAATAAAATCCTCATTCATAATTTCTAAAATATGCCTGCCAAATGTTTCATACAGCTCCAGGACATCCTTTTCAAATTCAGTTAACTTTTCACCTTTTTCTTTTTTATCCTTTAAATCCTTAACATCTCTATTAGACTCAAAACGTTGGGCAACTTCCTCTGCAAGCGCCCGATTATAACTTGATTCAATAGCAATGTTATCTGCATTCTCTTTTTCTGTTAAGGCTTTTCTCTCAAGTTTAGGACGATTCCGAGGCTGCTCAGGCGTTCTTTTAGTATTTAATACGCGTAAATGTGAATCGGAAACAGTTCCTCTCTCTGTTGATGCTCTTTTCCCAAGTTTAGGACGATATTGAGGTTGCTTAGGAGTTCCTCCGGTGTCAAATCTACCTAAATGACGACTTGAAATCGTATCGCTAACGCTTGGGCCTTTTTTCTCTGCTAAATGAGCAGAATCTTTTGAAGACTTATTGGAACCCCTCATACGAGACTTACTACCCTCACCATTCGCGGAAAGAATAATAGAAGGAAGGCTGCCTTTACGACCTTTTTTAGATGGCTTTGAAGATGCGCTATCTGTCATTTTTCCGGAACTACGAGCCTTCAAAACTCCATCAGCAGCTACCATTCTCATTTCTGGAAGAGGTTCGCCCGCACGTTGTGGCATTTGCACCACATTTGATTCTGATTCAGGCGCTTTTGATTCAGAGGGGTTTGTTTCTTTTGCTTTTATGTCTTTCTCAGATTTAACAATCTTTAATTTTGGCAGTTTTCCATCTGCTTGCCTTTCCACCTTTGCTTCAGGTGGCCCTGTTTTTTGCGGTAATGACTCAGCGTCTGATGCTTTTGAGACTTCTGCTCTTTCACCAAATATCCCTAATTCTCTTTCAACATAATCATGCGGATCCATGGTTCTAATCTTTTCAGCCACACCCTCAACTGTTGGCTTAACTGTTCCATCAATAATTGACTGTCGATGTTTAATTGTCCGCAATTCTGAAATCTCATGCAACGAAACTTCTTTGGAGCCATCATGAACAAGGCGAACCATGCCATCTTCACCCACGTAGCCTCTACCTGTTGTACCTAAATGCTTAACAACATCAGCATCAACATACTCAAGAATTACTTGACCAGATCCTTTCGCCTGGCTACGCCTAAGCTTTAATACGCCGTTTTCACGATATTCTGTGACAATCCACCCGCCCTTACCATCAGCTAAATCTTTCTCTATCTTTGTCCATGAATCGTTATTTTCTAATAATTCAACAATACGCGTATCAACTTCCGCTGTAAATCTCGCGTCACTTTTCTGGCTCTCTTCATATCTTCTAATATGCTGCTTAATATCCCTGGCCTCACCAGCGTTTTTCTTTACAATTTTCCCCAACGCATCTTTTACTAAGAAAGACGCTGTTTCTTGCGTTGTTGTTTTGCCTTTCTTTAACTCTGTTAAACGGTTATTAATGCCTTCTAGTTGAGAACTTAAAGAATCTCGCTGTTCTCGTGACTCTTTCAGAAGCCCTTCTAAATAATCTACTTCAGATTTAGCCTTGGATAACCGCGCTTCAGCCTCATCAACTTCATCTACCTTCTGACGTTCTTTATCTATCTTTTGACGCTCTTTCGCTGATTTTTGTCGAATATTAGAATCTGCCCTATTATCCAAAAAGTGCCTTGCTGTCGGGCTTTGATTACCTTTAACCCTATCTCTATTTTTCTGATGCTCTTCTTTAGCTAGCTCAGCCTTTACAACAGCCTCCTCAGCCCTTTCTACGCTCTCTACAGACTCTTCCCATTCTTTATTAGCACGACTTACGTCCTCTTCTGCCTTAGAAGCCTTGTCTCTTGCCTCTTTTAACCATGTAGTAAGGTCCTCAATATTACGATCAACATCTTTAAACTCTTTATCAACTTTTTCTCTGGATGACTTATTATCGCGACGCTCTGCCTTGACCAAGGCCTTTGATGAGCCTTCAGCCGCAATGTTTTTAGCGGCTTGTGTCACCAACCGTAAATTAGCTTCTGTTGTTGGTAACGATCCCGATTGATAATCCTGTAAAATTTTATTCGAAACATCCATCATCTTTTGACGCGCGTCATGGCCTATAGAATCATATTCTTCAGCTGTCCTTTTCTCATTAGCTTCTTTCAACCTTGAATCAAAATCCGATCGTTCTTTTCCTATACTCTTTCGTGAGGCAAACATCTCATTTAAGCTTTCTGTTAAACGCGCTGCTTCCGCATTAGCGTCTTCTAAACGGCGGACAGCTTCTCCCGCATCCTTTTCGCTTTGCTCAATTAATTTATTGTTACGTTTAATGGCATTCTCAGAATCTACTAATTGCTGCCGCGTTTGCCCTTTTTGATTATGACGATCTACAACACTTTTTCTATAATTGCCCCTTGCCGTTTGCTCATTCGCTAAATCTTTCTGAGCTTCTGCTTTTTTACTGGCGGCTGCGTCCATATCTGCCTGCGCCTTTTGCACTTTATTACGTGCCGCTTTTAAAGCTTTAATCACATCTAATATTTCCAAACGATTAAATGAAAAATCTTCCTGCGATTTTTGACGTGATTCTGTTAAGGAATCTTTTTCTGCTTTCACAGTTTTTTCTGAAGCCGTTCTCTTTGCTAAAAATTCCGCTGCTTGAATCGCCCTATTAATATCTTCAATGCCCCGAATCTTGCCTGCTTTAAAATCAGCTGTCATCTTTTGCGCCAATGGCATGATGCGTCCATCAACTGTATTAACAAGCTCATCATAAACCTCTTTTGTTCTTGGTTTTGATCGACCGATTTCACGCAATTCAACTTGCATTTTATTAATGTCTTTTGTTAAGCTCGTTCGCTGTTGGCGCATGCCTCCCAATGATAACTCGCCACTCGTTAATCCATCACGTTCCTTCAATAAAAATTGTTCTTCTTTTTCTAACTTCTTAACCCTATCATTCAATCGCCTTAAACCATCCACTGCCTGCCTGTTGTTATTACCCTTAATAACAACGCTTTCATGATGCTGATCGCGGTGTTCTCTTACTTTCGTTAATTCTTGTTGAACATTATTTAAACGCGACTCAATTTGTTTTTCTACTTTCTGAATTCTTTTATTTAAATCTTTAATCCGCGCTCTATTTTGATCAATCCTATCTCGGGACGCGCTTTGTCGCTGGCTTAACGCTAATTCTGTAGGAGCTTGTGTTCTTAATAAATCAGCAGCTTCTCGAGCTAAGTTCAAGTTCTCCATGGTATCCGGCATACGATTATTATTAAATGCATCTGCTATCTCTGTGGCTGTTCTTTCAAGGCCTTTGGAGACTTTTGTCAAATCACTTTGATATTCTTCTACGCCTTTGATTCTACTCAATTCTCTTCTACGTTGTTTAGCAACATCTCGATCAGCTTTAACATTACTTGCCTGCTCACGTAAAGAACTAAGCTCTGTTTGTAAATCCGATATTTCTTTTAAATATTTCGACTCTTTCGCTCTGCCTTCAGACACTAGAGCATCAGTCCAGGATGACATGCCTTCTTGAACAAGGCTATTTGCTTTCAACAACTCAGGGTTGGATTCAATCGTTTTAATGGCTTGCTCCATTTGCTGAATTTTTGTGTTTAAATCTTGTAATCTCTGTTGATTGGAGCGATAGGATTCTTCAGTAACGCTACGCTCTCTCGCTACAGCTTCGGTTGTTGCTCCTGCTTTAGCAAGGTTAGGTAAAGCGTCCTTTAATATTCTGTAGGAATCAAGCAAAATTTGACGCATAACAATCTCATTTTGCGATAATAGGCTAGACGTATCTTTATTGGGTTTTAATCGTGATTGTTCCTTAATTAATCCATCAAGGGTATTTCTTAAACTTGAAATTCTACTTTGAAGCTCAATTTGATAACTATCATAAGCTTGTTCACGGCCTTGAGACATTCTTGCCATGGAGTCTATCTGGGACAACTCTGCTTCGGATTCTCTAATAGAATCCTTTGCCTGTTTAATTCTGGCATCAATCCCATCTCTTTTTCCTCTACGGGATCGTTGCGTTGCGGGATCTGCAGGGGTAGCTCTACCAGAAGAACCCGTGCCTGCCTTGGGAGGCGCCTGAGGTGTCTTTGGTTTTGCTGCTGGCGTTTGAGATGCTGAACTTCCTGACTTATTATTGAAATTATTAGCAGCTAAAGCATTTGCTGGTTTAAAAGAACCACCAGGAGCGCTTTCACTCGCGCCTGATTGAAGCGCACTGCGCTCAGATAAGGCCTTGTTAGCCATCCTTTCTGCCCGACCAGCATGATAAGCAGCCTCTGCTGCATTACCAGCTTGATTAGCTTCTTTAGCCTGAAAATTAGCCTTATCTGCTTGTGTTTCCAAAACAGCTATTCGTTTTTCCTGATATGATAACTTGCTAAACTCTAATCCCGGCCTATTGGAGCTCAAATAACGGTTCATATCACTCTCTTTTAATAACCCTGAGCCCTTGCCACCACCATGCGCAGGAATAATAAAAACCGATTGCCATAAAGCGCCTTCACCTGCAGTTTCTTGAATAGCCATCATGCGATGAGGGTCACTAGCAATCACACCAATATCGTCATTCCAAGCGGTATGTAAACCATGTCCTAATCTTCCTGTTGCTGATGCTATGCCATTGACTAAACTATTTGTAAAGCTATGCTCATCATATCCTTTCTTTTGTCTTTGCCTTGTACGTGCTTTGGCTAAATCAAGAAGTGCCTGTGTATTCACAGCTGTTAACGTATCTGTCATTCCTAAAAAGACAGCTAAGTGGTCTGCTTTAGACAATTGCTTTGCCAAAAAGCCATCACCTAAGGCATAATTAAGGAATGTTATATCTTCATGACTATGCTTTGCTGCAGCCTTAGCCCAATTAGACCCTGGCCTTCTAAAAGCTCTAGCCGAAGCATTAATGATACCCACATGTGGTGCCATTTCTACACCACCTTTAGTTGTGGCGCCTTTCATGGCAAATGCTAAAAGTGGTGCCAGCCAAGGGCCTGATTCCAATCCACCAGCGATCGCTTGCGCTGTTCCATTTAAGAACTCAACCCTTCTTTGGGCTACCGTTAGACCATCGTCGATCTCGCCACCAGCTATCTCATACAAACCTTTCGCAACATTTTTGGTTCCTTCCCAAATCAAACCAGCACCCGCAAACCCAGGGGCGCCACCAACAATCATTCTTGCCATTTGATAATTATTCATACTGCCAAATTTTGCAACACCACTAGCCAAATATCTATGAAAAAAAGCTAATCGAGCTAAGCCCATACCTGTGGCAGCAAAAGCCGCATATTGTAATAATGTGGGATCTTCACCTGTTAGTCCTTTATAAGCGAACTTGCCCCCAAGCGCACCAACACCAGCTCCAACACTAAGCTGCGCCACCGTAAAACCCATGCCTCTAGCTTCACCAACCTTTTGAGCTCTTTCTAAAACTTTGGACGCACCCTCTAAAGCTGTTTTTGATCTCGTAACTGTTTTAAAACCTCCCCCTAATGCCAAAGTAGCACCTGCTAATTTAGTACCAAACCATGCCCAGTCTTTCATATTTTGAACAGGATTCGTGGCTCCAGCACCTCCACCAGCCCAACTATTAGCAACACCTTCTGCAAGTCCATAAACTCCCATGGTGCCTGGCATAGCTGCACCAATAAAAATATTTTTACCACTTAATATTCTCTCCGCGGCAAATATATTCTTAGCAAAATACACCGCTGTAAAAAGCGCTGGACCAGCAGCCAAACCTTTAAGTGTCGCTGATCCCCAATTCATATCTCTTTCTTCAGCATAAGCATAAAAATATTCAGATGCTAATGACGCACCTGTTGTTCCCACAGTTGTTACGCCAGCACCTAAAGCATATCTTCGTCCCCACTGCGTTGAAGTTTCTTTTGTCGCCGTCATAGCCTTTGCAATTTTTCCTTCTGCGCCAAAAACATTTTTAATTGGGGATAGCCATGCCTTTGCCTGCGCGGTTTGATTGGATAATGAAATACCTCTAAATGCTGTATTAAATAATACTAGTCGCGCCCACTCTTTTGCCGGCATATGTTGTTTATTAACATGATAATAATACGCATCCATGGCAGCACCTGTTCCCACAAGTCCACCCAAATACGATTTACTCTTAACTGTATTTGCTAAACCTTTTGATCCATAACTCGCCCAGTCTCTTATTCCCTCTCCGGTGGCCCATCTTTTTACAAATTCTTTTCTTAATCTTTTCTTAGCTTCTTTCTTAGAAATTTCCTCAAGAATCTTCCCTCCTGATCGAGCGGAAGCAGTTTCTGCTAGCAGCCATTTACCACCCTGGCTAACAACTCCCTTTTTAATCGGCTCTTTAACAATAGCGCCCCAACCTAGAGTAGCCAAAGTAAGGATGCCTGTTCCAATATCAACAGCTCCTTCAAATGCGGCAACCGTATCAAGTTGTTTTTGTATACCAATATGTTGGTCAATCGCATCATATCCACTAAAAATACCCTCAGGGACTTCAACCCAACCATCTTTTTTCGTATATACTCTTCCACCTTTATATGAAAGATGTTTTAAATCTTTTGACCCTTGAGAATCAACCTCCTTAACAAACAAAGAACCATCCCTGTAAAATAAAATAACAGAATTATTACTGGCATAATCCCCATTAAGAAAATCTGCCATCCCCCATAACATTTTGCCATCATCAGTCAGGTCAGCAAAATCGCCCGTTGGCTCTTGCAAAAATCTCACATGTGCTGAAGAGGAGTTAGATGTTCCGCCAGATCTTGGAGTAATTGTCACATCACCTTTAGGAATAGCTACGCTTCTTTTTATTTTCTTTTCCCCATCATCTGTTTGAATGGTCATTTCATACGTGGCACTTTCCCATTTAGCTGTGCCAAAATGCATGCCAAAAGCATCAGACATTTGTCTAAGAATTCCTTTTTCCTTCTGCATTTCTGCTTCTTGCAAGTCCGCTAACGTCACCGTACCCCTGCCACGTTCAGTAATTAATTCCACATCAACATCTTCTTTAGAAATCTCAAAGGATTTCCCATTAAATTCAACAATAATAACTGTATCATCAAGATAACTTCCACTGGCAGCATACCCATAGGCTGCGGATACCCACGTTTTTGTATGTCTTCTATTAAAACTTTTAATTTCCTTTTCTGTTAAGGCGTTCAAGCCGGCAAACATTTCAGAAGAAATTTTCCCTTTAATATTCAAAGAAGGAATATCAACGGAAAGCTTTTCTATTCCCATGCCTTTTGGATCAGCATTACTAATAAGCCTATACATATAAGTTTGTTTACCATCCTTAATACCAAGCCTGTCACCTGTTTCAGGGTTAACCCTAACCTTCACATACATTTTTCCAAAACGATAAAGTTTATCACCAAAATTTTTCTTATGACTTTTATATTCATCTTCTGTTGCAGCCGAACCATTTTTAAGAGCTTCCTGAGTCAAAATAACCATACCTCCCCAGGAACTTTCAGCCAAGGAGGCTCTCTTTCCGCCTGCCCCAACAAGCCTATTTTTATATCGCTGTAGTTTTGGTGTAACTGGCTCAACCATAATAATGTGACCATTACGTGTAATATCATAAAAAGCGCCTTGATCTTTCATAAGGTATTGCTCTAATTTCTGTGCAACAATAGGCGTTGTTGCATTTAGGCTCTGTAGATCTAACCGTGATAATAAATTAAAACCATCCTCCCCCATGCCGGCATATTCTAAGATGGCTGTCGACCCTTCATTAAAATCAGCCAAGACATTATTTCCTTTTACAGCAAGGCCTTCATCATAATAAGCACTACCTGCGCGAATAATATTTTCAACATCAACATTTCTTACAAAAAACGTTTCCTTCTTATTAGATTGACCTTTCTTTTCTTTTTGCGCAAACATTCGCTGTGCTCCATGATAAGGCACCGGAGACATGGTTGTTAGCTGCTCTTTTGTTGCTGAAAGAACGGCTTTACTTTCTTTAGTATTCTCTGACTTACCTAAAACAAATCCCCAACCACCTTGCGGTGTTTTCGTCCAATCCACAACATCAGCTTTAAAACGATACTCTCCCGTTGATTTATCTTTTCCTGTAGAAATGGCACCGCCAGTAATTTTAAATGGCTTAACGCCCTCATGACTAGCCTCCTCACTATCAAAAGGCCGTATTTCCCCTTTCCAAGCACCAGGCAACAGACCAACGGTTCCTGAAAAAGTAATCTTATCATCCTCATAAATTTTTCCTTCACTGCTCCCCATATGCCCAAAAGATTCAGAAGGAATAAAATACGCATCAACAAGGTTGCCACTTTCATCATATTCCTCATCTGTAAAGTTAAAACCTCTCTCATCTCTATAAAATTCATAAATTTTCTGCAAATCATCTTCAGGGGTAAACTTTGCGGCACCATTATTTAAAACTGTCTCTGCTGACTCTACAACTTGTATTTCGTCTGCTAACGACCCTAAATTGTTTAATACCTTAAGATTAATTCTATTTCTTCCACCATAAAAGCTTTTCTTCTTCTCAGCACCTTCTTGATCTTGAATACCTGCTGCTTTTTTTTCGGCATTATCCACTACTTTTTTTTCTTTATCTGTTAAGTCTTCATATTTTACTGGTGTAGCTGCTTTACTAAATTCTTCATGATAAGACTTTAAAGAAACCTTCTTTTTAAAAAGATCTGCAGTCCCAAGATTCAGATCACCTAACATATAGGATGTTTCATCCTCTGGTAAATATCGACGTAACTCCTGTGTATTAATCCCCCAACGCATACCGTTTAGGCCGATCATCATACCGGAAAACTCTGCATTAGGATTAGCTATTTTAGTAACCTCAGGAAAAAAATCATAATATTCAGCAGGGTTTACCTCGTTCCCTTCACTATCTAAGAATATTGTCGCATCAGCACGATACAATGTTGACTCAATGTTGCTCACAGCTTCCTTAGTAACAGTCGTTACATCATCAGGAAAAAAATCATAATATTCACTAGGCTTCACTTCTTTACCTTCTTTATCAAAGTACTTTGTTGCACCTGATCTATCCTGCTGATTCATTTCAACGCCGTTCTCTGGTGAGTCCGCTTTTGTTGAAACAGCGTAGAGGCTTCCTCGTCCGCCTGGCGCATGGGTTGCCCTTCCAGAAAATACTTTTTGTCCTCCTCCTTGAGGAGCGGCGCCTAAAGCATAAACTAATTTTGATACGTTCTTCCCAGCTTTCGCATCTTTTTGCACTTCCTGTAACCTTATGATATCTTGATCTAACTCACTTAATTTTTTTGCTTTTAATTCTTCAGGAAAATTCTTATTAATATATTCCTTTGCTTCAGCCTCAAATTTAGCAATATCCATATTGGCAATCTGTATATTTGCCTCAGGACCGGCCGCATGAACTGTTTTCCATTTAGCGCCATTAGCTTTATAAATAGCCGCAACTTCCGCGAAACCATGGCTGGTGCCACCTCCTCCTGCTCCTGGTATTGTAAATTGCGATTGTTTGCTTGGCTCTTCGCCTCTTCCTACACTAATAAAACTATCAGCCACGCGATTATTTACCGGATGAAATTCAATATCATCTCCAATGCCCAGAACATTCTTAAACTCTGTATTTTGAATTTTTGCTTTACTTTCTGCGCTAAGAGAGTCATACAATCCACTAAACAACTGTTGATTCCGCATTAATTCAGCGGCTTTCCCTGAACTAAAATCATCCTTATTAAATTTAGCAAATTCCACGTTACCAACTGTAGCGCCATTTAAAGAAAGATCCGAGTAACCATAAGGGTCTAATTCTTTAAATAACCCGCTGGCTGCTTCAATGCCAAGAAAAGCCCCTCTGTTGTCTTCAGATACATAAAAATTACCAACTGATTGCGCATACTTTTGATACCCTTCTCCAACATGATATCCTACGCGCTGAGCCACATGATCAGGCCCTTTATCTAAAGATAAAATTGTCTTTCCATAAAGATAAGTTTTATCCCCGACAAAATCCACAACACCATCAACCAAATCTACTGCTGATCGCCTTTTTGGACTGTGATAAATATTAATAGGTTCATCACGGCTATTATCTAAAGCATTGCCTGCTGTGCTGTTGTACACATAACGGCCATCTGTTAAAGCGTTCAGCACATCATTAGATCCATCAGGGCCAGCACCTGTAAATACATATCCTTCAAAACCTATTCTTTTATCTCCTGCATCCGAAAGCTTAACAACTTCTTCTACTTTGCCATCTTTCCCTCTAACCCTAATTTCACCTGGTCTAGGATGAACAAGACCAATAGGACTTTTTCCAACTTTTATTGCCTCAATCTCATTAGGTTCATTAATCTTAACTTCATACAAACCTTGGTATGAATTACCACTAGCGTCTTTAGCTGATCCAATAATCTCAACATAATTTGGCAAACTCTTTGCATCAACATCGTTAGGTGATTGTGGAGGTTTACGTGCTTCTAGCATCTTTGCATTTTCAACAGTTGGGCCATACTGAATAGAACTTTCTTGTCCATCCTTTTTTATCCCAAATAATTCTTTGTAATCAAACTCAAAAAGCAAAGGCTTTGAAGCTATCTCTTTTACCAAGCTATCCACTTGTGCTTGTTGCGCTTTTTGCCTTGCCGCGGCATTAGCTTTGTGGTCAACTTCTCTAATTTCCCTATTAATAGGAACAAATTTGTAAACATTCTTTCCATTCTTTTCTTCACCAAATTGAAATTCAAATCGATGCAAATTGTTGTTAAAACTAACTCTATTGCTTCCATTTTTTCCTTTTCCAGAAAATTCCCTAAGCGTTCCTGCAATAGCGCTACCCATTTCCTTCTTTTCTTTATTGTAAGTAAAAAGCTGCTGTGAACCGCTGATAAATCTCTCTACAGGTTTTGCGCTATCTAAATATCCTGATCGTGTATACCTTGCATCCACAACTTCTGTAGCAAAAGTGTCGCCAGCCTTACCCCTACGTGAATCTTCAGTCTGCGTATATTGGCTCTGATCAAAGAAATTGGCAGTCTCTTGTAAAACTGCAACTGTTTCATTAGCGGCATTCGGCACATTTCTTCGACTTACTAATTCCTTTTTACCTTTGTAATTAATGACCCCTGACCTTCCATTTTTATTGTAAAGACGTAAACCACCGACACCTTTACTTTCATCATATTGAAAATCATAATCATTAATAAGGCTCCTTCCTGATGGGCCATAGGCACCTTCGCCTGTACCCTTTTCATTGGTAACCCCAATCCACTTGCCTGTGAAAACACCATCAAACTCTCCATCGTCCAAAAGAACAATTCGATGCTTGTATGACGTTAGCTCATCATTGTAAATCGGTATTTTTTGTGGGTTGTTTGCAATATCAAGGTCTAAAATATCATTGCCTTTTTCATCCTTTGTCATTTTAAGAAGAAAATTACCCTTCTTATCTTTTTCATAACCTTTAACCTGACGCCCTTGCCATATATCACCTGCTTTAGCTGTAAACATTTGCGCTCTCTTTAACTTAGGATCATATTCAATATATGTCCCATGCCCATAAAAAGTACTACCCAAATGCCCATCTTCGCCTAATGTCACAAATGCTCTCCCTTGCGAATAAGCTTCTTTACTTACAGAAGTTTCACCTTCTTTGGGCACCAAACGCTCTACATCCGAAGTTGTTCCATAATAAGCCCCATCAATAACCATAGATGTGTTGTCTTCTCCGATCATATTAACCATACGATTTCTTTCAGGAAGGCTTTCTTGCTGTTCCTGATCTTTTATATTCTTTTCTTTTATCGAATCTTGCTGTCCTGCTGATCTTTGATTGGTGCTCGCTGCAGCTGACTTGTCCTCTTGCACTTTTTTTACATCATAAGGAGATTTGTCTTGTGACATCTTATGAATAAACTGTGCTCTTGACGCCTTGACATTTTGTAGTTGTCCCGTAGTAGTATCCACATTATTAAAGGCTTTAACCTTAAAAAATGTGTCCGTCTTGTTTACCTCATTCACCGCATAATCTTTTTCAAGCACATCGAGTGTTCCTTGATAGGCGGCTTTTGGGCTAACATTCCCCGAATACATAGCATAAAAGCCAGCACGAATTTGATCATCCTTAACCGTCATAGCCTGTCCATTAACACTGCCAAAAGCAAGATGACCTTTTAGCTTAGCTTCATGAGGTCTGAATTGACCTTTATTAGGGTTGAGTTTGTCCGCAACAAATTTATTACGGCTTCCTTTTAATTCAATCAGACGATCTTGGATTTTTCCATCCTTGGACATTGCTGTAGCGGAAAAATCATAGCTAATATCCGAAACATTTTTTTCTTTATAAATATCCCCTGCAATACTAATAAGCTCTTCCACATAATTTCCCGTTTCTTCATTTACTTTACTAAAAGCTTCTTTCCCTTTACTCGCTAATTCCTGCGCCTGCTGAGCGTCGGAAAAATCGCCTGATGCGGCAAAACTATTACCTGCTAGTGTATCTAAAGATTTCTGAACAACATCCCCATTTATTGTGTAAATAGGAACATTTTCAGACCATGTTTTTAAGGCATCTTCATTTTTCTGAAAACTCTTAAACACCGCTGGATTATACTCTGTTCCGATAGTTGCTCCATTACCGCTTTTAAACCCAAACATACTGAATTGACGAGCAAAACCTTGAGCTTTCCCTCCTAGAGCCACATTTAATTCTTCCCGACTAGGATATAAAAACTCATATGGATTTCCTTGATCCTCAGTAGCTTTCTGATCGGTGCCTCCTGATGCAGATTCCTCCTGTTGCTTTATCAAAATAGGCGCAATGTTATCTGCGGTAAGAGCTGAGGTTACAGGATCTATGACATATTGTCCGGTTTGAGAATCTTTGGTAATGCCAAAAAATTTATGAGCGTCTACGCCATCTATAGAAACTAATTTTACAAGTTTTTCATTGTCCTTCTTTAAAACAACGTCGCCATTGTCTAAAACTGTGATGTGTTTTTCATCCCCTGGTTGAAGAATATATTCCTTAGCATTACTTTCATCCCAATGATTGCTTCCAGTTTTAGCCATCTCCACATCCACATCGAGCGGGTTCTTTCTTGAGACTTCGCCTTTTTTATCTCTTTGTAAATCGAACCGCTCCAAATTTTCAGGGGTTGTCAACTTAAACCATTTGCCTCTAATATTCACAACACCTGCGATAGGATCTCCACTATCATCATTGGCAATCGCCGCATATTCAGAACTCCTTTCTGGAACTGAGTCTCCTGCAGGAAAACTTTGTGGAAGCTCTTCCAATTTATTCACCTTCAAATTCTCAACCTCTGCCCACTGAGTGCCGATTCCTGTTTGTTCTAGAGCCTTAACAAGGGGATGCACTTCATTTTTACTGGTATACGTAAGTTCCGCGCTTTTACCTTTAACCTTCTTTTCATCCTTGGATCCCCAGTCTTTCCATTGCGTGGTTTCAAAATTCCATTCTGTAACATCATCTTCATTATCAACAGTAGAACGTTTATATGCAAATTCTGTGTTATCCCCCATGTCCATATTAATCACAATATCTTGCGAAGCACTTAAATCCATCACTCTTTGAGCAAGCAACCCTGTCAGGTCATCCTTTGATTTCTGGCCTTCCTCTGATGCATCAATAAGCGACTTGCCTTCCTCATTATTTGATAACACTTTAATGTGTTGCCCTTCCGGCAGATTCTTCATATCCGTAACTTTATGTCCCCGAATCTTAATCGCATTGCTATCAACATTTAAAACTTCTCGATCTTTGCTAAAAATCAACCATGTGGAGGTAACTTCTGCCTTTTGTTTTTCTTCTTTATCATTGGGATCATCTTTATCCCGATAAACAACATTGCCATTAAAATCAATTTTTGGTGCTTGCACTAATATGGGTGGCGCAAAATAAGGATTGTTTAGGCCTGAACTTTGATATTCAAAGCCTCTTCTGTGGTACACAGCGCTTTCATCTGTTCCAACTCTTAACAAAGAAACAATTTTGTTTTCAAACTCTCCAATCGCAGCCTTGCGAGGCGCTAGGCCAAGAGCCACTTTAACATCATCAGAAATAAACGGCATGTATTCTAAAGATTCCATCAAATTCGATGTGGCCTGCTGCTCTGTAAAATAACTAAAATATTCTAAATAAGCCATGCCAGGTGTGTATTGACGCCAACGAGAAAGCATATATTGATCATCAAGCTCATCATCTGATAGTCTATTTTTCTTGCATTTTTTACAATTTTCATCTTCCATTTGATCACGCATTTTATTAAGCTGTAATGCTTTTGTAACAGAATAACCCGACATTTGTGTGATATGATCAAGGAAAGTTACATAAGAAACAGCCGGGGCTAGATATCCTGGACGTCCAGGCGTGCCGCCGCCCCACTTAGGTTTTACCCTAATATAATTTTCTCCTTCAGCAGTTGTCCCAAAAACAGGCTGCCCTTGTTTATTCATCTCAGGTGAGAACATCCCATTATCTCCAACACCCCAAAATTCATAAGCTAAACGACGAAACTGATCTGACATGGCTTCCGCCCCAAATTCCAAGGCTCCTGCTGTCACAGCCTTTGGCTTTCCATTTTCATCCACCAATGTGCTTGGATCAATAGGTTTACCATTTATATCCACAGGGCCTTCGGCCACATTCTGAAACATCGCAATGCCCCCTGTAATCGCTGCGGTAGCGGCAAATGCCAACATCTGGGCACGGTCAAAGCTTTTATTTTCATCATCATCAATAGCCTCAGAAATGACATAAGATAATCCCGCGGCCAACGTCCCGCGCGCTACTGTTGGCATGATAGCCTGACTAAATGACAATCTATAGGGGTTGCTAAAAAAAGAATATCTGGCGATCGCGCCTCCAACAGCGCCACCTAAAGATCCTAATGCGCGGGTAAAAGAATCTTGAGTTTCCTCATCACTCATGTCAACGCCTAATGCCCACAAAGCAAGTCCTGTTGATAATTCAGAAATCATCATAGGCAAAGAGCTTTCCGCAATAATGCCAAAACTCTCAAAGTAAGGCACTGCTTCATAAAGCTCTGTATTAAACGCATCGGCAATTTGATTTAATCCCCTGCCTCCGGGACCCCCACCAGAAGGCCCGTTCCAATAAGTACGAAGGGCAACAAAGACAGCATCGCTATATGTTACGCTATTCTCTAAAGCCTTAATATAAGCTGTTACAGCCCCTCCTTGAGCAAGGGGAAGCTTCTCTACCGCATCCATAACAAAAATATTTCTTTGATGGGTTATTTCATTTTTAGTTGCGGTAGGGTTCTCCTGTTGCCATATTTTTAAATTCTCATTAGCTGTATCAATAACGCCCTTTCCAACGGCCATCTCTATCTGTGTTTCCTCTTGAAGCCATGCCCATCTATCTCCCCTTCCATCAGCTGATGCATCAGGATTTTTTTCAACCCATTTATCAAACTTTCCTTGAGTCTTAGAATAAATCTCATCTTGAATTTCTTTAGAATTCTCATCTGGGCCCTTAGTAAGAAGCGAATCTATCTTTAATAAACGAGCCACACCCTCCACAGCATAAGAAGCTGCCAAACTTGTCACAATACTAATAACAGCATTGGCTACTGGATTTTCATCTCCAAGAGCATCCTGCATAGCCTCCGTCATATAATATTGGACAGGCGCTTTTACTAAGCCCATCGCGAAACTTTGAGCAAAGCCAGGAATATCATCGAACCCTATAGAGAAATTACTCAAAAGCGTTGAAGCTGTTGCTCCTTCTGCGGAAGCCCCAAGCGCGCCTAGTCCTCCGGCAAGCCCGGCAGATAAGGCTGTGGCTAAAATAAAACCCGTGGTTTCATCGCAAACGCCTTCCATTTGACAAATCGTTGTAACTGCTTGCGTAAAGTTAGACACACCCATGCTGACAACCAAGGTTCCAACAAAGCCCATGGCTTTTGCTGCAGCCATAGCACCAGCCATGCCAGGAACGCCTACGGCATTCATTAACCCAGGCAATTGCATGCCCACATATGCCATGACCACCTGCAGAGCAACGCTTATGGCTAAATCTGAGGCAGAAACTAAGCCAGGAAGGTCATCAGAGTTGTCTCTCCATTTTGACCCCCAAACAAAGGTTTTCATGGTATCTGGAATTTGTTCTAAAGCCAAATCTGTTTGTGGGGCAAGCACATAACCTGATAATTCAGCAGCAAAATCAGCTCTTGGAATAGCCTTGACTGTTCCAATATCTGAGTAATGCACATTATGTTCATCAACTTTTGTGACAGTAACAAAATGCTCATCATCAAAACTGGCAATAAACGGAGTAGTTAATTGAAGAATTTCATGTGGGCTGCCGCGCACAGCTATAAAATTAAGGCCATAGGCCTGAGTAACTTTTTCTAAAGCGTAAAGTGATGTTTTAAGCTTGGCTTCACCTGGCTTGACAATATCATTCAAAAGGTCAACCATTAACGTTACAACGGATATTTCTTCCAAAGTTGAATCAATTCCCTGCTCAGTCAATAAATCGTTTAACGCATGCACACCGCAATTTAACGGGTGAATGTCAGGATTTTTAAGCCACTGGAAAACATCCTTGATTTTATTTTTAGTAAAAACAACCTCAGAGTCAATTTCAATGCTGTCCTGATTAAGTTCCTGGGCGCTTTGTGGCGCGTTAGGCAACTTTAACTGAACGCGAGTATTGTCCTTGTAAGCGATCTGCTTTAGCAAATGCTCCACACTTGAGGCAACGCGCATAGCGCTGACTTCAGCTTGTGATGCGTCAGGGCTTAGTGTTGGGACACCCGCACCCGCACCCCAAATAACAGCAGGGTTGTAATTAAAAGCCCAGCTTATTTGATCGGGCACAAAAATTAAAACAACAATTAAAGCAACTGTTTTAATCCAGGATTTGAAGCGGCTACGAAATTGTGGCTCGTCGCCATCCTCGGTGGTTGAAGGATCGGAAGGGTCTATTGGTCTGAATGAATTAAAGTCATAAGAATCAAATTTGTCATTAATATTAATATTGTTGTTTCTAAGGAACTCTATTAAATCATCATTCATGTCTACTTGAACGACGCCATCATCTCGTCGAGAAACCAGGCTTTTCTCAGGCGTAGACGAAAAATGGGCACAGTCTTCTCCCTTATTAATAATAGAAGTATTATGTGCCCGAAGCAATTTGTTTTTTTGGTCGCTCATATATTTAACATACTAGTTATTTAATATTATTGGTGCCACCAAGGAAAGTATAACATATTATATTGATAAGACAAAAATAGTGCAAATTTTTTCACAAAATTATCACCTTTATTTGCAACAGGTTACGACTCTACCCGAAATAATTTTGGTATTTTTTTCAAATTAATTTCTTTTGTTCTTTTTTATTACTATTTAAATAAAAAAAAAGCAAGAGAAAACGTTTTCTTTAGTATTAATAATTTTATTATTAGACATTCATATAGAATACAAAAATTTACTCTTGTTGACACCTGGCACTTACTAAAAGATTTGACACTGCTTGCAAAAACATACATAACTTAATAATCCACATTAAACTACAAACACACTTTAACGTCAATAAAATGGGATTAAATATTGCTATTTTTACTCCCACTTTTTACATAAAACAAAGTCTCTCACTCCACCTACAAAAATCAAGAATGCTTCGATAGCACATAATGAAAATGTTATGAACAGTTCTTAGATTGGACATTGATTGTGCGTAAAATGGGGTTATTGAGTGGGGTTAGGGAGCTTAGAACTTAAGGCTTAGGATTAACACGACCTCTACCCGCGCAGTGTCATTGCGAACAAGCCCACAGGGCGAAGTAAAGCAATCTATTTTATTTGACACAGCTATGCAAGCCCTAGAGAATCTCAAAGCACTTTTTCTGACAAAGAATGTCCAATCTAAGAATGTCCAATCTACTGCTCCACCATTTGCATCCAAATTTGCATCCAAACGTTTCCAACTATCAGCATACATGCCAACGGCTTACAGTCAAAGTGTCCTACTTAACAAGTAAACTACCTTCTAACCTTAGCCACAAACACCCCAAGAAAGAAAAGTGACAGTCATCTTTTCTAAAAATCTATCCACAAGCAGTTTAGGAGGACACTTCGGACAGAACATATTGAATCTGTAAGGGATACTTAGAAACGTTTAGACATAAATGAAAAAAAGTACGTACCTGCCTGCCAGCAGACAGACTGTACCATTGGGCTACTGAACTTCTATTTTTTAGACCCGGTCTAAAAAGCTTTAAAATAGAAGATTTGACTCAGCCCCCTCCCCTTACTATGTGTCATCGATAGTAGGAGCTCTGTTGTAACAACGAAGCGATCTTTTCATCAAAGATTGCTTCGCTTCCCTTTGGTTGCTCGCAATGCCACGAAATAAAAACTTTCCTCAGAACACTAAACATTATTGCTACCTAAAACAAAAAAAAGTGAAGAGCTTTTATGCTCTTCACTAACTTATTAAATTTCCCTGCCCCAATGGATTCACCATTGGGGTGCTCCTGCTAAACAAATTAAAACCTACGGTTTTAATTAGCAGGCCCTTCGGGTAGATTTTGTTACACAAAATCTAAGCATTATCTACCCATGCTCTGCATTGGATTGTTCATCAAAAACTCAATAAATATCGGTCCGGCAACAAGAATACCAACAACACCAAATATCAAAAACAAAGGAATAAGCATCTTAAGAGGCGCCTTTAAAGCCATCTTCTCACCCCTGCGAAATCTTGAAATACGCATATCTTCAGAAAGAAAATTTAAAGCCTCACTAACCGAAGTACCCATTTTATCCGCCTGAATAAGCGTTCTGGACAAACTCGAAAGGTCAGCGACATTGTACTTCTTTGACAAATCACGAATAGCATCACGCCTTGTTTTACCAACACTAATCTCCTGCATTACCATAGAAAATTCACGCATTAAATAGGAGGGAGGCGATTTGTCAACAACCCACTTAAGAGCAAGCATAAAATCCAACCCGGCATTTACACAAAGGCCAAGTAAATCAATAGCATCAGGCAGCTCTTTAACAATAGCACCTTTAATCTTTGTCACTTTTGACTTTAACCAAAATTCCGGAAGCATGTATCCCGCCGCCAAACTAATAGCTCCCCAAAAGAATGTAGTATCAGGATTTTGATTAGGCTGCAAAACAAGAAACATAATGTACAAAACAAACACGAAAACAAGCTCTTTAACAAGAAAAAACTCTTCAGGGTTAAGCCCAACCTGGCCCATAGCCAAATCTTTGGCCATGCGCTGGCGTAAACCACCAGAACAAATAGGGCGGTTAATAATCGCGATTCCTTTAATTGCAGAAAAAATGCTTTTTCTTTGTTTGGGCTTTTCACTTTCAAATGCAAAAGGTTGTAGAGTAGGGCGTTCTTCCCATTCAATTGGGAAAAAACCTAAAACAATACTAAAACCTGAAAGAAAAGCAAGCAACATACCGACGATGAAAAACATATTGTATTTCCTCCATAAACCCGACGAGCGGGGACCAGCCTATTTATTATTGTAATCAAACCCGCCTTTGGCGAGGTTAATTCTCACATGAACTTACGTCACTTCGTTTTGTAAGTTCAGCGTTCATTAATATTCCTTAATCGTACTGATTTTCCAAATCATAATAACTGCGACAACCCATAAAAGCGCACACACCATTAGGAGTGTCTTTCCAATTTCAACGCTTAACATAACATCAAAAAATTTCGGATTGGTTCCAGTAACAAAAACAGTAAACGCAACAGGCAAAAGCGTTAAAACAACGCCTTGAATACGTCCTTGCAGCGTTAAGGCATCCATTTGACCCTGAATCTTTCTATGCTCACGAATTCCTGACACAATAGTCATAAAAATTGAAGGGAGGTTACCACCAGTCTCACGCGCGAGTAAAATAGCTGTAATCATCTGCTGCATCGCAGCAGAAGGCATACGCTTGTACAAATGCGCAAATGCGTCCTCTAAGGGCACGCCCATTTTACTTTCACCAATAACAGTGTTAAATTCCATTCGAATAGGGTCAGGCATTTCATCTGCAACAGCTTCAAGAGCTTGAAGCAAACTTAAGCCACCGCGAAAAGAACTAGACATGATCATTAAAGAATCAACTAGCTGCTCACCGAACTTTCTTTTTCTTTTCTGAATAAGCATAGTCAAATAAAAACGAGGGAAAATAAAACCTAAAGCAACACCAGCAACCATTCCCATAACAGGAGACTGCTTTAAAAACATAAACCCGACAACACCAAATAAAACAGGTAAAATAAGCGTAAGTTGCGCGGCTTTTCTTGTTTCCTCGGTGAGAATAGCTTTGTCCATCTTCTGTCCCATTTGAAACTGCTGGGCGCCTTTTTTCAAAGACTCGGCCCTGCCAATAAACAATGGAACACCAACATAAATGAGAATAAACACAGCGCAAAATGCCATAAATGAGCCAACAAATAACATAGTAGAATCCTTTTTGTATGAAATTTACGTAACGATTAAATATTTACCAGTTTATCACTTATCACTTATCACTTATCACTTATCACTTATCACTTGTAATAAGTATTTACTACAAATCGCAAAAAAGCAAAAAATAATTAAAAATAATTAAAAATACAGTAAAAATGATACTTCAAATCAACTATTCTTCTGGATCCGGATCTGGGCCTTCCTCTGGCGCTGGAACTAACGCAGGATCTAGGTCATGGCCATTACATCTTTCATATTCACCAAGCCCCTGATCTCTTTCCGTGCCACACTGGCGAATAATCTCTTCTTTTATTGCAAGGCAAGCGTCATATTCGTCATAGGACCGAATAACTTCACAGCCTCTTTCTTCAAAATGAGCTTCAAAACACTTAGCTTCATACCAGGTGTCAGTAAATTGATAGTCAAAAACACATTCTAGCGTCCTTTTTGGGTCATATTGACGACCAAAAGCAAAGTTATCAGAAAGAGATTTCCATTTGCAAGCCAAGCCCCGAAAAAAGTAATTACGAAAAATCACCAAACTTGAAATAATCAAAATCAGCATGACAGTGTATTCAATAAAAACCCCGGCTTTTTTTTCTTTCAATTGTCTAAACATATTATTTATCCTCCGGATCCAAGACCTCTACCTCGTTGTCAGGAGTCCATTGCTGCCAAGCAAAAGGAGGACAATCAACAAACTTCATTCTAAAACCAATACCTTCACCGGCAAAATAATATTGCACGCAAGACTCACTCACCATACCGCGTGGAAGTAAATTTTCATGGATATGCTGCCAGCAAGCTGGATGCTCTTGAGGACTATTTAACATAAAAGCATCAAACTGGTCAAACTCTGGATCAGCAAAACCCGCATTTCCTTCTCTTTCGGAGCTCGAACACCTCTCCTTCAGTGCACCCGAACTTTCAGGCCCGTTTGCCGCAGGATGCGAATATCTCTTTTTCCAAATTCCTTCCATAGCAGAATTCATAAAAGGAATCGCCTTTTTTCCACCTTCATCCCAGCGAATAACCCGAGCCATAACCAACCCTGTCTTTCCTTTAAGGTAATAACACACTTTATGAAATTTTGTCTTACGTTTTACATACGGCCAGGCGGGATCGCCTTGCCCGATCTTGGTAGCTCCCACTGCGCACGATTCATTACATCGATACGGTATTCGTGCATCAACTCGAACAATATGCCAATTACCTGCTTTATTCGGATTGTCTTCCGGTGAAGGCGACTGCCATCCATAAACAGCATAAAATGGAGACACATCACTGCCAAGCTCCGCATCAACCAGCGCATTAAATAATTGCCCGACAGGAAATCTTAAGAAATCATCAAACATTTCAAAAGTTGAGTTAAAAATCTCATACGCTGCTTTTGCCTGAATAACAAGCGGCGCCAAAAAGTCTAAACGCTTTTTCACCTTTTCATCAAAATTAACCGCGTTAATAGCGCTTAAGTCTATTAACTCTAAGTAAGTAACAAGCCCGCCACTACCATCAGGATTCGAAAATTTGTCAGCATCTAATGGATCAGTGTCACAGCTTCCCATAGAGTCCTTCACATTATCTTCCAATATTTTTAACTCAGCACAAATATTGTCAAGATCCGCAACAAGATCTTCATCATTATTACCATCTGAATCTTTGTATTCACAATCCTCAGTAAAACTTGCAGGATCGCTCACTGTATCACACTCACAAGCTAACCCTCCCTTATCAGTCAATTGCTGAGCAAACCTTTCAATTTCTTTTTGAGACTCGTAATACGCAGCATAATCCGGCTGTTCAAAGTCTACAATCGGATTAAAATCAGGCAACAAAGAACGAGGCAGAAAAATATTCCCGTGATCCATTGCCGCAGGCATAATGTCAGGGGCATAAGCAATATCTGCAAAACTACTATCACAAAAACCTAGCATACATTGAGAGCTACACTTATCAAACTTCACCTTGTTTGCCGAGTTGTACGACAAACAGGAAACAACATCATCCACATTACCCCAAACTCTATCAGATTTACTTCCCGTCCTTGTGTCAAAATCTTCATCACCAGCACCATCACAATGAGGCAAAGCATAATCATTACAGCTAAATATTGAATTACCCTGACTATCAGTCTTACCCTCACAATCAGCGTCTTCATCTTGCTCAATAAAGCACTCTTCATGCTTTGAAACTTCAGTTCTAGAAGGAGCGCAAAAGCCTCCAACATAGGAATCTGTCAGCCATTTTCTTAATGCTAATGCCCACGGTTCAAACAACTGGTCACGCCAAATACGAAGCTTTCCTTCACGGAAAGGATTGCAATACACAGTACACATGTCTCCATGATCCATCCGCGCTTTCTTTTCACATGCTTCCGCACAAGAGCTTCCTGTTCTCCCATACACACTTTGAAACATATCCCCGTATTTAGTCTGACAATCATTTTGACACCTTTGCGCAGAGTTTAATCTGCCTCCATGCCCAGTACCGCCAATGGGGCAAGCAGCTAAACAAGTGTTTAATTTCTCTGTACAGGCAGCTGAACAATCTTCAGTAATAGTTAAAATATCATCACAATCAGGCGCGGCACCATCTAAACAACTCTGGTCTCCAGAAGGACAGGCATCATCAAGACACTTACTAATTTCAGGGCATTGGCTGCAATGGGGAGCAACCCAATCTCGCATATGCCGGTCATACCAATGAACAAAAGTGCTTGCAACCTCTTGACGAGGAATAGACATAACCTTTTCTGCGTCAAAAAGAAATTCTCGAACGTTGTAAATAAAGTCATCTAAAAGGTCCTCTGAAAACTGTGTCGCGTTTCCATTTGGGACACAATCAACATCTGCCTCTAAATTGCCGTTATTCCATTTAGTACATTGCAAATCATAAGGAAACTCCGCAAATCCCGTATCGTCTCTCGTGGCACAATATCTATCCGCGCCTTTTTTCCAGCCAGGCCTCCAAACAGTATTAGTTCCTTCTCTTGATTCAACATTAGTCCAAGAGCACTGTTGATCTTCCATTACAATATTTTCATAAACAGGAACTCCATTAGCATCTCTACTCTCAAATTTAATACCAGGAACAAAATCTACTGGCTGTGCATCCCTTCCTGAAAGGCCAATATGATTTTCTCTGCCCTCAACGCACCAACCTCCGGAAAAATCACCTAAAGGGGCTCCCGTTGGATTATTGTTAACATCCACACCTTCTTCCAAACCAAATGATCTCGTTGTTGTTCTATTAGGATTAATTTTTTCAATAAAGTCATCATCCATTACTTCGCAACCTGTCCCTGTCATATCCACTGAACCCCACTGGCCCTTGGCACACCAATGGCACTGAAGTTGATTTCTGTACGCTGGCAGCCCTTCTTCATTTGTCATCGTTGGATTACCTGCAAGTTTCAGCCAACTTAAATCAAGCCCTCCTTCAGAAACAGCCCAAAGAAAATCAAAAAGCCCGGACTTTTCATCTTTGTCATAATAATCAGTTGCGTCTTTCCACTCGAACCGACTGAACTGAGTCCAATCCGTTGCGCTTGGATCCTTTTGCAACTGCTCAATCTGCCCCATTGCCAATGAAGAATGCGGGTCAACACATTGAGGCAGGCTCATATCTCCTGGCAAATCAGTACAAAATTCCGATTGCCATTCATTAGGAATAGGCTCTCTTTTTCGATACCTTCTATGCTCATCGTCACGGCCCAATTGTTCGCTTGTAGACAAAACATCATCCCCGTTCAAATAATTATCAGCATAAGGATCATAATCATAATTGTATGGCCAATCATGTGGGCCATTCGCACAATATTTTGACAGCCAATTAATAGGACGGTTAGTATCATATGGAGCCTGGTCTACACCAGTCCCATAATCAGCAGTGTTACAGCCTGGGATATCAGCACACTCTGCTGAATCCCTTGGAATATCGCATGTATCCGGACGCAAATGATGATCAGCAGGAAGGCAACATGGGTTACCAACATTACAACACACGTGAGGTGGAGCGGGAGAAGAATCACAAAGAGATCTGGTAGCACAAGCAGCAGCAGGCCCTGCAGGACAACTCATAACCCTGGAACATTCAAAGCTCAACGGGTCATAAAGCCCTTTATTATGAAAAGGATACTCTATGTTTGGAGCAATGCCTTTTGGATACGCTGGATCTACATCAACAAAAGCACCTGAAACATCCACACCATCTGTTCGATAAACAAAATCTTTTAAGCCCTTTAAAAACTTATGCACATCATCGCGTCTATTTTCATAAATACTCATCATGCGTCGTGTGTAAAAATGAGCAAACCTTGAAATCTGATCGTCATTGGGACCTGCTCCATCAGGACGTCCTTCCCAATTACCATCCATATCTGCGTCAAAAATATCAGGAACAGTCACATTATCTGTTACCGCAGCCCTTAAAGCTGTTGCAATTCCCTGTTCAACAAATTGGTCTTCCATAGACATGCTTCTTTGCATCTTATTCCACAAAGCAGTCAGTCCCGGCTCAATAACAAGCATATGCATAATAGCGCCAATAATCGCCAGCGTTAAGGCAACATACGCCATTACAGTCATTGCTCCTTGGGCAAATTGTCCCGTGGCAATACAAATAATAATAATAATAATTGCAATGATCATTCCTAAAATACCGCCAAGTCCACAGACTTCCTCATCTCCCCCTAAAGATACTCGAAAAACACTTTCACCATAACTTGCCATTAATGACCCTAATTTTGCGGCAGCCTGATTGGCGGCAAGGGTTGTAACATTCTTTTTCATTGAAACGCGCCCTAAGTTAAGGGTAACAGCAAAAGTAACAAGCGCCATCGCGCAAATTAGTATCAAAGCTATTGCCACCTGGCCCTGCTTGTCAGAAAGGCCTGTTTTTACCGAAGCTCTTGCCTTACTTAAAAATTTATTGACTTGTGTGAGCAAAATTAACTCTCCCTAATTTTATCTTTATTTCCAACCATCATAAACCATATCTAATTTTCTTGGCTTGTAAAAAACCGGGTTAAGCTGTTCTGATGGACTGTATTGGTCTCCAAAAGCTCCGCTTCCTGAACCAATTTCAGTAAGCAAAGTTGTTTCATGTTCAATCTGCCTTTCAGCCAAATCTTGTGCTACCCATTTAAATGCCATTAAAAGAGCGTAAAGAAATAATGAAAAAAGTACCATGGCAAAAGTAAATTCCAAGATCGCTTGCCCAAAACTATTATTAATTTTTTTTCTCTTTTTGCTCATCATGTACACACTAGTATTTGTAATTGTTTCTCGTGAAACATGTGTCATTGCGAGCCCTTTAGGGCGAAGCAATCTTGACGCTGGATTGCTTCGCTCCCTTCGGTCGCTCGCAATGACACGGGCATTATCATTCAAAATCTTTCTCAATGTTCGTTAACCACATTCTTCCACCACGATCTTCAATACGGCTACGCACAAAAATTGTCGGGCGAGTACCATTATCCCAAGCTCCATCAGCGAAACAAGTAACCTCACGATTTTCTGGGGTAAAACAACTATTACATGCCATAACCGGATTAACCATTCCATCAACGTCAGGCTGTCGCACATCACCATCACAAAAACGGCCCGTATTTCTAGTTAAATTAATTTCACGTTGAATAATATCAACCTGGTCTTTTCTTTGAAGGCTTCTAACTTTTTTTCCATTTTCTGGATCAACAACGCTTCCTTCCTGCACTAACAAAAATGTTCCGTTCTCTGTCCTTGTTATTACATTAATATCCTGCTGCAATCCAACATCAGACCCTCCAGTGGCAAAATCAATATCACCATCCTGAAAATCCAAAACATATGCCTTAGTTATGCGATTATTGTCGCCAGTTGTGTCAACCTTAAAAATTGTTTCCTCCAATAAATCATTGTCAATGTCAATCATTTCAAATTTAGCTTCCTTTTCATTAATGTCAACATTAGCCAAAATACCTTCCTGTGCCTTCCATTGCCAAACAAAACTTCCTCTGTCATTTCGGTCAACGTCAGAAATTCCGTCTCTGTCTAAATCAAAGCGGTCATTATGACCTAAAAGATCCCCTGGGGGACAAGGATCAATACTAGACGATGTTGGATTACCATCAATAGTAGCTGGTGTTGAGCAAAAATCGTCATCAGTCGAACACATGTAATCAGCAACAACCTGCCTGTAAAGAATTCGGCAGTTCTCTCCTGAAGTTCCACAGGTAGTGTCTGTATCTGCAGAACCACGTCCAGAAGACACATCAGGAAGAGGAACAGTAAGATCAACCTCTTTGTAATCTCCGGCTGTAAAAATAAAATGCTGTCCGTTAATAAAAAAATCCATGCGCGGGACAGCGTGATCTTCTTTCCAATCAGTAGTGTAAAAAAGATTACGGCTAAATGTCCCCGATCCCATAGCCATGTAAGGCGTTCTTTCAAGAGGCCCGTATTTATTTATTTCAGGGCTAAGTCTATCTTCAACAATAATAACGCTAGCTGAATTACGCGCTGGAGACCAATAATTAAGATTTGTCCCAGACAAAGACGACCTGCTCTCGGCTGTCTGCATTGACATACGGTGCGCCAAACGCATTGCTCTGTATTGAAAATTCTGAGTGTATCCTGAATTCATTGTTTGACGAATCATCATGCCAATAATAAAAATCAGGACAGTACCAAAAATTGCCAATTCTGTTGCCGCCTGCGCTCTATTTTTCTTAAAAATATTCATAAATTTTACACTAATGTTGCTAGTGACAATTAAGTTATTTAAAAAGCGTCCTGTGGAAATTCGTCCCTAATATCGTAGGTTCCAACTTTGCTCTCTTGAGCATTTGTTATGTCTTCACGAAAAGTCCAATGACCATCAACGTCCTCACGCGTTTCCACAAAAGTTGTCGATTCAGCTGTAATTGTATGAAGAACCTCAACGTCCGCAACTCGAGGGTCATACTGATCCCCAATATCATCCATTGCTTCTTTCCACCGTCCCTGCATCCCTCGCTTAATGTAGCTACCCATAGAAATAAAAACAGCAATTACAAGAACAATAAGCACGATGTATTCAAAAATGGTTTGTCCTTTTTTTCTTAACATATTATTTTCCTCAAAAAATTAAACAAGTCTATCAATTTTTCTTTTCTTCATCTTCATGTTCAGCTGCATCGTCACCATCAACATCGTCCGCATCCACTCTAATCACTCCATCAATAGGTCTTTGTGTTGACTCAGTAAAGCCCATATTCGTAGCGGTTGTCGTAACAACAGATTCGCTTTCATTAATATCATAATGCGCGCTGTAATGCAGCTCACGGGACGTTTTTTCTTTTGATGAACTGCGCACCGTGGTTGAATTAATCAAATAACCACTTGTTTCAGTTACTTTTTGCTCAGCATTTTGTTGACTGCCGATCTGGTCTGCCCCTAATTTCACAATAGACTGAATTCCCCTTTGAAACGCCGGCCCCATTACATACAAAACAACGCCGACTATTCCTATCAGAAGAAGATATTCCATTGTTGTTTGCGCGTTGTTTTTATTTTTATTCATTGCTAAAACATTCTTCACTTTAATTAATCTGCATCTCTAGGTGGCAATGTTCGTGATACTGCGTGAATATTTTTAAGATCTACCGTAGTTTTAAGAAACCTGCCCGAAGATCCTCCCACGCCGCTACCTTGAAGGTCAATAGTCTTGCGTGTGTATCTATCCGGAGTCATTACAGTGTTTGTGTAATACGGTTCATATTCTTTTCGAACACTGTTTCCCAAAGCTTCGCGGGCTGTTGCAATCATAAAATTACGGCCGTCAATAACCCTGGCCTGTAATGTCCTTTTAACATAAACGGTCATTGTAACAATAACGCCAATAACCAAAAAAAAGATCATAACATATTCTGAAACAGTACTCTGCCCCTGGTTGCCTTTTAACTGCCTAAGCATGTTGTTTTTCCCTAATAATACAATGTCGTGTAAAAACAGGGCTTACTACAATTAGAAGCAAGCCGCTAATTTAATTAATTACTATGTTCCGTCTTTTAATTAATAAAACAACAATACACTAGCTAACAAATAAGAATTACTTTTCTTTTCCTTCTTATTTTCTTTCGTTATCTACTCTTAATCCATCACTTGAATCTTTTACTTCTCTTACCGCTTCTGCTTCTACCTCTAATTCTGGTTTTGCCATGTATTCATAATCAACATTAAGAATCTCTGAAGTAATTGTTGTGTACGTAGTTTCGCCATCACCTATTATTTTTGTCGACTGCACGCCGGATTCAAATTTCTCTTGCGAATTACCTAACGTATGAACACGCCTACTGTAATTAGTATTACCTGTTGAATACTGGTCTCCAATATCATCAGCCGCACTTTTCAAACGCCCTTGAACACCGCGTTTAATGTACATTTGAATAGATATGAGCGCCGCAATAACAATGGCAATAAGCACAGCATATTCTACCGTGCTTTGGCCTTTTATTTTCCTAAACTTTTTAAACATTTATGCCCTCCTGATTATTTCCATCAATCAATTTTTTGACTATTAATTGAACAAATCATCCATTTCTTTATCAACCATATCCGCATTGTATCCAGACTCTTGATATCCACCCAGCCTTCTTTTACGGGTTGTATCTTCAGCCCATTCCTCATGCTTCTTTGCATCTTCACCCGAACCTACTACATAAGAATCAGCTGTTCTTAAAGAATCCCTTTCGATATTGTAATTTTGCTTAAGGTAATATGGCTCATATTGCTTGGTATCATAACCAGCCTGTAGAGCTCCGGATGAATCTTTGTATGTCATGTTACCTGCATGTGTTGCCATGTAATCGCTAGCTCCACGAATACGGCTTTGCAAACTACGCTGAGCGTAAGTCTGCATAGCAATAACGGCAGCAACAACAAGAGCAATCAACAACGCGTATTCCGCTGTGTTTTGTGCTTTCTTATTCTTGGTTAATTTTCTAAACATGTATTGCCCTCCTCAATTAAAGGATCTTGTTTTCTTTTAAAAAAAACTTCCTACTCTTTATTTTCTTTTCCGTAATACTCCTGATCAACATCAACAATATTTGCGCTAATATCGATGTTTGTTGTTTCCGCAGCCAGTAATTCAGACCTTGTAACACCTCTTGTGAAAGTTTCTCTGGTGCTACTTGAGGTTACAACATCTTTTCTAAAATTAGTATTACCGGAAGAATATTGGTCACCAATATCATCAGCCGCACTTTTTAAACGTCCTTGAACACCGCGTTTAATGTACATTTGAATAGATATGAGCGCCGCAATTACAATAGCAATAAGAACAGCGTATTCTACCGTACTCTGTCCTTTTGATTTTCTAAACCGTTTAAACATTTATTTTTCCCTCCTTATGAACATCAACGAAAACAGCAATCTTTGATTCCTTCAGCCTACTGGTAAAGATCGGCGTCCGTTTCACCTGCTTCACGTCTGTAATCAGATTCTTGATAACCACCAGCCGCACGCGTGCGATTAGTAAGATCTCCCCAACCTGACGTCCTATTCTCTTTCTCTTTACCGCCACGCATATCAACCCACTGCCTACTATCTCGGCCAACCTCATACGACTGATCTAAATAATACGGCTCATATTGCTGAGTATTTCCCATACTTCCTGTTGCATCTGTCAAAAACTTGCTCGTGTCTCTAATTCTACTTTGCAAGGCACGCTGAGCGTAAGTCTGCATAGCAATAACAGCAGCAACAACAAGAGCAATCAACAGCGCGTATTCCGCTGTGTTTTGAGCTTTCTTGTTCTTGGTTAATTTTCTAAACATGTATTGCCCTCCTCAATTAAAGGATCCTGTTTTCTTTTAAAAAAAACTTCCTACTCTTTATTTTCTTATCCGTAATAAACATGATCAACATCAACACTATTTCCGCTAATATCGATGTTTGTTGTTTCCGCAGCCAGTAATTCAGACCTTGTAACACCTCTTGTAAAAGTTTCTCTTGTACTACTTGAGGTTACAACATCTTTTCTAAAATTAGTATTACCAGAAGAATATTGGTCACCAATATCATCAGCCGCACTCTTTAAACGCCCTTGAACACCGCGCTTAATGTACATTTGAATAGATATGAGTGCCGCAATTACAATAGCAATAAGAACAGCATATTCTACCGTACTCTGTCCTTTTGATTTTCTAAACCGTTTAAACATTTATCTTCCCTCCTTATGGACATCTGCAGTAATAATAACTGTTGATGCATTCAGGTTTAATTTAACATTCTTTATGGTACAGCAATGTACCCTGGGTCTTCCTCCGGAGCATCGTAATCAGACTGTTGAAAACCGCCACGTGTACGATTTGTACTATCTCCCCACGTAGACGTCCTGTCCCCAGCTTCGCCACCCCGCATATCAACCCACTGATGACTGTCACGGTTAACATCGTACTCTTGATTTAAATAATACGGCTCGTATTGCTCTTGAAGCCCAAGCTCTGGGGTGGAAGTAGTTAGAAAATGGCTAGCATCTCTAACTCTAGCCTGCAAAGTACGCTGGGCGTAAGTCTGCATAGCAATAACAGCAGCAACAACCAACGCAATCAAAAGCGCGTACTCCGCTGTGTTTTGCGCCTTTTTATTTTTTCTTAATCTTTTAAACATGCATATCCCTCCTAATTAAGACTGCACCTTAAAAGTTTTGACGGCTCTATTTTGTCAACCTTTGAAGCACAGTTGTAAATCCATTTAAAAAGCCGTTACTCTCCAATAAAAGCTTTTTTAAGTCTATTAGACATAACATTCATAGTATCTGCCGTGTCTGTCAAAATACCATTAACCTTTTTTGAAAAAAGCCCGCCTGACGGGTTTAAGAACACGATTAATGTGGCAATGACCGCTGTAACAACTAGAATGTATTCAACAGTGCTTTGGCCTTTTTTCTTATTATTTTTCTTTGACATTTATTTCCCTCCTGCAAATGACTAAATTATTTAATTCTTAAGTTTACTCCTTAATCGTTTGAGAATTCCTCGGTTATCATCTGCTGTGCCGACTGAACGGAACGAAACACATAGGTACTCATGGCATACATGGCTGCGGCGACTAAAGCTACGACAATGGCATATTCGATTAAATGTTGACCCTTATGATTCCTTTGTTTCTTTTTACATTGCATTGACGTAGCCACCTTCTGTGTTCCTGATGATGAACCTGCTCCCGCTTCAAACTTAAATTTTTCTGAAGCCGGAATTCCTGGAGCCTCTATTGTCAGCCTTCTATCAATATGCTGACACCTGCAAATGATACAGGTAAAAAATCCTGCCGCAAGACAGGATAGATAGCTCTAGTTCAGATTATCTTCCCCTCCCTCTTGTAGTAAAAATTATGCACTCCGTGCATCTGTTTGGAATCAAAAATTCCAATACTACAATTATATCCTAAAATCTTTAAATACCAAACAAAACTATGTGAATTTTTATTCACACTCTCACACCAAAAGTATATCATGTGGGAAGGTAATATTCAAGGTAGGTTGGCACGGTGTCCTAACATGCTGAAAACACGGAAGTTATTGCACTTTCTAGACAGTTTTCGAGAAAGCGTTTTTTATCAAATAATATCCAATAACATATTAGTTCTATTTCTACTAATAATATTGTTCTCATTAACTCGTTGTATCGCATATTTTAACTCACCCAAATAAGGATAGTCAGCAGCTGGCTTTAACATAACAACATCAACGCCAGGATTATTTCTTACAACTCCCGGCATCTTACAAATGTCTGCAATAATCTGCTTTGCGTTTTGATCGTCAAGCCCCTCAGGAAAGAACTGACTTATGCAATATTGTTGAGCCCAGACAAATGCCTTTCTTGCATTCATTAAAACATCATTGCCCGCTCCAACTATTGAAGGGATACCCACATCCTTTGTTCCTGAAAATTGTTTACTCACATTATTCACAAAATTAACATTAAACCCTTTGTGCAAATTTGGCCAACGCAAAATGTAGTTCTCAACAACTTCTTCTGAAGACATTCTTTCTTGAGCAATATTAGTAACAATCGCTACAACAGCCGGTCCGTTCTTTTTTTCTTTTACAACAAACCCACGCGCGCAACCAATGCCATGTTGCATAGCAACCCTATCAAGGTCTACCTCAAAGGAACTAATGAACACTTCTCGTCGGAGACTCTCAAGAAAAATTATTTCCTCTGTTTGTAGGCTTTTATTTATCAAAGATTTAAATCCGCTTTGCCAAGCCCAAACCCCTGCAATCCAAAAGCGTTGCTGGCTTGGAATCATAGCAAACTGAGCCAGCTCTTCATTCTGCCTATCCAAGGCCGCGATACGTATCATGCGTTTTCCCGGAGTATTGGCAAAAGCTGCTAAAAGATCGTAAAACAATTTTTGATTATTTGGCTGGCCAGGAAAACCGCAAAAAATTAATGGCTTAATGTTACTAATAAATTGATCAGAAATAACAGCCATGGCTGATTCCATAGGAAGGGTTAACCGCTGTGGAACCTCATCATGCCAAAGGGTCGTTTGCTGCGCATCAATACAAAACTGCGTTCGATCTTCGAGAGCAATTTTAATTGTACTAATCTCAGAAAAAAATTGAGGGATTTCTTGAGCAAAGCGCATAGGAAAATTATGATGATGCTCTAATGTCTCAATCAACTCTGCAACAGAGCTCATATCCACTTCTTTCCCTAGTCCACTCAGAAGACGTAATCCTTGACTATTGTTTACTTTTAGGTAATCTAAACTATTTACATCAAACATCTTAGCAAATAAAGCAACATCGCTAATAGAATCTGCGTTCAAAGAAGAATTACCGTTAAGGCATTGCTGAATAAACTTTCCAAAAAAAGAACCCTGCGTAAGTAAATGTTGAGCGGCTTTAATAAAATAGCATCCCATGTTATCAATCAATTCATCCTGAGCAGGCAAATCCGACAAGCCTAATACTTTCGACATAGAAGAAAAACCACCCTGGTCAAGCGAGGCATGCAAAGCTACACTGTTTTCTTCTCCCGAGAACTCAAGGGAGCTTCCTTCTAAAGCTAAAGATTCCTCCATATGCGCTAAAATAGCATCATACTCAGCATTTTCTTTTTCTTCTTCATTCGTAGACGATAATACTTCAACATGAGCTGCCTCTTTTATGGAAACATCTTTTATTTCATCATCAAGATCAATAACATTTTTTTGAGAATCATCAAGGACAGTTACATTGCTAATAACATCCTCTAAAATTGTGACAGGCACTTCTTCATGAAGCCCATTGTCTTCATGGCTAATTTCACTTGCTTTAACAATTAAGTCTACAAGTTCATCGTGTTCCTGCTTAGGCTCAGAAAACATTTCAACCTTTGGCGTGATAGAGGATTTATGGTCAATAGAATTAACGCTCGAAAGAACATCAAGTTTTCTACTATCTGGCAGTTTAAATTTTTTAACCTTTTTCTCCCGAACCTGCCGTCTACCGACAGAGCAGCTTAATTTAAAATTCTTGAATATTGTATTTATTGAAGACTTTGAAATATTAAGATTAAACTTTTCATTAACAATATCTACCATTTTACGACAACTAACATCACTCTCTTCTTTTTTCTTGTTAACAATAAAATCAATAACATCAGTATTTAATTTGTACACAACTCCCATTATCTAACATTCTCCTGTAATGAAATATTTCCTGATTGGACATTTATGCTTTTTGTAAAGATGCAACTTACTGTCAGATAGCATCTTACGTACAGACATCCTGATTGGACATTGTCATATTTTTAATATATCATAAATGCTACTGTGAATAAAGGAGTATTTACCTTTTTACTAAGAAAGTAAAAAAGTCTATTTGATCTGAATAGTGTCTCCAATAGAGCTTTGAGAACTTTTGACAGTGCCAGCAGGAAGCTCAATGGCACATTTTGATTTCCAGAAATGTGGGCTTAAGTGAAAAGGTTGAATATTCTCTGATAATCCGACAATGCGTCTATCAGCACTAATAAAAATGACATCAATTGAAAACTTCATAAAAAACATATGAATTGACTGACAATTCGTAATAATCAGGGCCTCGCCAGCATTTATTGATTTCCTATTTAAGAGCCCAATCATGCGACTACTAAAAGAGTTAGCCAAAATAGCTTTATCGGCAATTAGTGTATTTTTTGTTAAATTTGTTACATTCATGAAAGGAATTTAAGTTAACTACTTAGCTACATCAAACATGGATTTTTTGATAGGAATCCCTCTAGTAATAAAATCATGATATACAACAGGAACGTATCCTGTTGGCTTATGCACACCTAAAACTTCACCTTCACCGCCTAAGCCTTGATGCTCAAAAACAAAAATATCTTTAAATTCAGGAATGCCGTCAACCATGGATCCCGTAACTTCTGTTACTCCGGTAATCTTTCTGGCACCATCAGACAAACGGGCAACATGAACAACAATTTCAATAGCAGACGCTATCATTTCATACATAGCACGTATCGGAAGTTCAACTCCACTTAAAAGCATCATAGAACTCATACGCGACAAAACATCATGCGTTGAGTTAGCATGCAATGTTGTAAGAGATCCATTATGGCCGGTGTTCATGGCCTGAAGCATATCCAATACCTCGGGACCACGACATTCGCCAATAATAATTCTATCTGGACGCATACGTAAAGAGTTAATAAATAAATCCCTAATAACAATAGCACCTTTACCTTCAACGTTAGGGGGGCGTGACTCCAATCTTGCCCAGTGAGTTTGATTAAGCTTAAGTTCAGCCGCATCCTCAATAGTAATAATACGTTCATCATTTGGAATAAAAGATGAAATAATATTTAACAGTGTCGTCTTTCCAGCGCCAGTACCCCCGGAAACAATAATATTCTTTCTAGTAATAACGCAAGCGCTTAAAAAGTCTGCCATATCCTGAGTTAAACTATCTTTTTTTAATAAATTCTCAACAGTAAGTCGTGTTTCTCCAAACTTACGAATAGTGATCATAGGGCCATTTAAAGATAAAGGCGGAATAATAGCATTAATTCTAGAACCATCTGGCAAGCGGGCATCAACCATAGGAACAGATTCATCAATACGTCGCCCAAGGGGCGCAATAATTCGATCAATTGTTGTGCGCATTTGTGTGGCAGAAAGGAATCTTTTGTTAGTTAAAATAAGCTTACCATTTTTTTCAACATAAAGTTCGTCAACGCTATTAGCCATAATGTCGGTTACATCCTGGTCAGCCAAAAAGTCCTCTAGCGGACCTAAACCAAGAGATTCATCGACGATCTCTTTAACTAAGGCAGAACGATCTTCATGAGAAGAAATCATAACGCCTGATTCCTCCGCTAATAAATTACTGACAATACTTTCTGCTGAAGTTCTGATTTTCTTAGCCTGCGCTGGATCACTTAACGCTTCAGGAGTAACATCCTGTAAATTCAACTGCTCTACAAGTTTTTCATGAATTCTTTTCTTTAAGGAAATAACTTTATCTTCTTGTTTAGTAGAATAGTTTCCCTTGCTTTGAATGACTCTTTGAGAGATACCTAGCTTTTCCCAAAACTCACCCGGCTTTGTCAAATCATCTGTGGCTCGCTTTTGCGCGACTTCGTTCGACTGAACAAATAAACTTTCATCAGAAAGATCTTTAGCCATCTTATTAAAAACTTCCGCGATCTTACTGCGAGGGCTATCAACAACACATGGTACACCACGATTTAGCGCGATTCCGACTGCTTTTCCGTCAGATGGTATTAATGAAAAAAGATCGCAACCCACAGCAGTTCTTACTTCCTGCCAGGCAACGCCACCGCGACTTTCAGCGCGATTAAGAACAAGCTTAATCATTTGCATTGGAAAATGCAGGCTCTTTAAAACCTCTAAGCCCCACTTAACTTGGTAAACCGCTAAAATATCGGGTGTTGCTGCTAAAAGAATCAAGTTTGAATAATCTAATACCGTAATAAGGGTTTCATTAAAAGAAGCCCCTCCGTCTACAATAACATAATCATAGACCAATGGCGCCCTTTTAAAAAACGATTTAACATTGTCCGGGGTAATATCCCCAATTTGCCTGGTATCTGTAACCGCAGGTAAAAAGTGAAGCCCTGAAGAATGCGTAGTAATAAACTTATTAATGATTTCCGGGCTTTCAGCAGTTTCTATTTCGGTAAGTAAATCAGCGAGTGAATGGTGAGGAGATAAATTAAGCATGCGTGCGATATCCTGGCCTGAAAAGTCCAAGTCGCAAAGCAATACTTTCTTGCCTTCGAGTGCTAAAGTAGCTGCCAAGTTAACACATGTAAATGTTTTCCCGACACCGCCTTTATTACTAAAAACCGCAATGGTTTTAGCAGACATAGTGTTTCCCATCAACTAATACATACAATAATTTAAATAAACTTAATTTAAAATATTATACATATTAAAAATTATTTTACAAGGCTATAAACAATGGGGACCGTTACTCTCATCTCTTGCAGGTCCGATTCTGGAGGGAATGGAAAGAATGGCGCAATTCTTTTGACTGTCTGAATCGCATCTTCGTCGAACATCTCGTTACCAGAAGACTCTTTCACGGCCGTGTAAGCCAATGTCCCATCATTAAGTATATGCAAAGCTATTTTTACGGTTCCCTCCCAACCATATTCTCTAGCTTCTTCTGGATAAACAACAGCTTCAGCAATCTTCTGTTGTACTAATTCTGCATAAGGCCTGCTCACAACAACTTGTCTCTGTGCAGGAGCAGCTGTTAAATAACTATTCTGACTGTAAACAATAGGAATAGTAACATTGATAATTTCTGAATTTAATTCTGCTGGAAAAGCTGGATAAGGCGATAAAATCTGTGCTGTATTAATAGCATCCTCATCAAAAATACTTGAACCTGAAGACTGTCCAACAGTAATATCTTCTAAACTTCCATCTTTTGCAATACGAAGATTTAACTTTACAGTTCCCTCTAAACCTTGCTGCTGAGCACTGTAAGGATATGTAATTGCTTCAGAAATTCTTCTTTGAACAGTTTGTATGTAAGGAGCTTCATTTTGAGCAACTAACGCCGTTCCTGAGTTTCTGGATTCGACAACTCTACTTGATAAATCAATTTTTTTTTCCTTACTCGTAAGAAGCTTTTCCTCGCGAGGACCGCCAGGCATAATAGTTGGTGTCAAAGAAATAACCAACTCAACTTCTTGTAAATCAGGAGATGATGATCCTTTTTTCCTAAACATAGCTCCGATAATTGGGACATCCCCAAGAAATGGAACTTTGCTAACATTGTCATTTCTTGTCTTTTTAATAAGACCCGCCAAAATAATCGTTTGGCCATTATCTAAAAACAATTGTGTTTGCGCGTTACGTGTTGTAAAAGCAATATCCGTTCCAGAACCAATTGCTGTCGCAGGATCAACATCACTAACTTCAACATTCAATAAGATATCAACTTTCTCGCCTCGAATAATAGGTGTTACTGTTAAACCAACACCATATTCTTTATATTCAACTTCTTCCTTAAAGATACTTCCTTCTGTACTTGCAACCTTCACTAATGGAATTTCACCACCAGCTAAAAAGCTCGCTTCTTTACCATTAGCAACAACAAGCTTTGGACGAGACAAAATCCTACCTTTTCCTTCAGTTTCTAGTGCAGTAAAAAATGTAGATAATGTTGAATCACTTGCAACTCTGTTAAAAGATCCTATCTTCAGCCAATCTGCAGATCCATCAATATCTGAAGGAAACGTTTCTTTGTACTGAATTTGACTAGTCCAATCAAAACCTAATTGTTTTGTAACACTAGTACTAACTTCAACGATTTCCATGTCAATCTGAATAAGATCTTCAATATCTAGCAACTTAACAAGATTAAGAACACTTGAAGAAACAGGCTCAAGAATAGTATCTAAACGCTCGATATCGTATTCAGGTAGAGTTCCTGTTAAAATAACCTTTGCCTCCATAGGGCTGACTTCCGTTATGACTCCTTCAACCTCGGATTTCACAAGCAAATCTTCGATTCGCATCTGAACAAGATCTAAGTCTTCATCTAAAACATTAATTACTACCGATCTCTTTCCATAACTATCCCACAGAAAAAGAACCGTGCGTCCAATGCTTTTTGCCATGACAACAACTTCTTCGCCATCAGCATCAACAATATCCGCAACATCTGGATCAGTAATTGAAACTCTTGTTAAATCAAAAACTTTAATTGCTTCAATATCGCCTCTGACAATATTCAGCTCTTCGTGAAGAACTGATGTTGATGTGATGGCATGAATAAGACTGCCATTAAAAACAAAACAGAGTGCGATTAAAGCAACGATACTAGAGAAGATTGGTTTTTTTGTTATTGTTTTCATTCTTATAGCTCCTCGCCTGCTCGGAAAATTTGAATATAAGGTTGGACCTCTTCCACTTCAATTGATTCCAAATCTGCATCTTCATCTATTGGTCTTGACTTTGCAGGAACTGGAATCTTAATGCCTTGATCTTCTAAATATTCCGACAATCTTTCCCATGTCGGAGCAGTTAGCATCTGATATGACCGTTCTTTAGGAGAACGAAGAACAAGTCTGAAATTTCCATGTTTTGAAACAAAAGCTATTAAGCCTGTTTGCTCTGGATCAAGAGCAAAAGTAACTTTAAGGGAACGAGCTCTTTGCTGT
>JAAGZO010001031.1 GCA_024206195.1 bacterium
GAGCACTCGACAGCTATTTAAGGGTATTGATCACAAGATGGCCATAATTTGCGGCACAGGTGGTTACACCTGCTGATCTAGAATCCGCCTGACAGCTGGAGGAAAGACAACTAAAGATTATCCGTATGCAGCCTACATGGCTCACATACCTATGGTCATCAGCATCGATGTGGGTTACATGAACAGCGTTCTTGCTTCTACTGCCGCTTTTTCAATCGACACAGATCCTGTAATAGATCCGACTTTTGTAGCAAATACTGGTCTAGATAATAGGCGAATCCTCATGCAGAGAAGTAAGATACTCGAATGTATCGCTAGACCATTTCTTACGCCGTTTATGATCGATAGCTTTATACCGGCTTTATGTAATTGGATGATCGATGTCACATTGAATTCGAGCAACTTCTGTATTGTTTATGAGCCTCATACTGTAGACCCTCCCGAACCAAAACCGGGTAAGCCTAAAATTTTGAAACTCGTGGATGCGGAACTGATTCTGCTCAAAGCCGAGCTAGAGGTTAATCTCATAGAACTTACAAAAGAGGCAAAAGATATGGTGTACAGGCAGATGACCAGTTCTGCTAAACTTCAAATACCTTTTATTGATTATGAAGTTTTGAATTTGAGTATACCGCAATCGCAAGCTGAATTTA
>JAAGZO010000107.1 GCA_024206195.1 bacterium
ACTGTCATCGATTCGTGATCATCAATACAGAAAAAAGATCTCGCTCTTTAACGGAAAGATGAAATGAAACAATGAACACAACGTTTTACAGGCAATCCACATAGTTTTTTTACAGACTTCCCTCGGATGGGCGACTACACGGCAAAGTGTTTTTCTTTATTTTCACCATAGAAACGAGGAGCGGATTACGGTATTCCATACCCCACGCGATTCAAGTGATCCATTTCCGTTTTGTATAAGTGTCGGGCCTGCTACTAAGAAGCGCGCCGGTATCTGTTATTGCGGGAAGTTTTCATTTGGTCTTGTCATTTCTTTAGGACTGGTGAATACCTGGTTTCAGTGTCATCAGCTCCATACGCAGATAATGTAAGACACGAAATGTTTATCAATTGCTACACTGCCACAGTAGAATATAACAGATATGTTTTGGGTAAGTGTTTTGAAGCATGTTAGTGTCCCCCTTCAATTGTGAATACAGTATGGTACGTACAGGCGCTGGGTGTACTACAGTTCCGATAGTACTCATTCAAGGTCCACAAGTACAGTTTCAGAAAGCCCCAGGATACAGCAGAGCTCTACGGAGCACACTAGATAAGTATTGCCTGCTGTTCTCTAAAGCTAAGTAAGCTAAAGATAAGTAAAACAAGACACGTGCTGTTCTCTAAAGAAAGTGACAAAATCCTTTTATATTGGGCCGCCGCCCGAAGGGTGAGGCGGCCCTATAGTAACGAGCAGTGTTTTTTTGAAGCATAAATTTGGTTTTGCTTG
>JAAGZO010001032.1 GCA_024206195.1 bacterium
ACTATGAAAAATGAATCGTTAGAAGAATTTCTTCGCAGAAAGGATGAAATCAGCAAGTCTAAAAAACAAGAAACAGACTGGGAAACTAAGAAATCATTATGGCTGCATAAGGTTGAGGATCTTTATGGAGAGATTAATGACTGGCTGGCTCCTCTTTCTGAAATAGTTGCCATTAAACACAAAAAAATAACATTAACAGAACAATATGTTGGGAGTTACCCTGTTGACATTTTAGAACTTGTAGCGGGAGAAGAACATGTTTTGCTAAAACCTATGGGGATACTTGTCGTTGGCTCATTTGGCCGGGTTGACATGATTGGAGACAACGGAATGCTCATGCTTCTGTTAGTTGATGAACATGCCCCGGCTTATGATGATGACATCAGGGAGGATGACAAGCATCGGGTATTATTAAAGTGGCATTTTGCGGTAAGAACACCGGAACGTAAAGTTTGGCCGCTAACAAAGGAATCTTTCACTGATGCGCTTAAGCAGGTTATGCAGCAATGAGAAGAAAACCGCTTTAATAAATTTCCGAATGATTTCAATTTGCAATACTGAACATGGAGATATTCATGCAAATCCACAAACTCGAGCATGTCCAATCCGAGGAACTGCCTAAAGAGTGGCGTAATCGTCTGAATTCCAG
>JAAGZO010001033.1 GCA_024206195.1 bacterium
AAGAACACTAGCAACTAGCAACCTTGCAGCCCATGTTTAGGTACCTCTTTTTACAACACTGGTTCCTTAATGTTGACACTCTAATAATACTACATGCACAATAACAAACTAACTACTTTCTAGAAAGACAAACTACTTTAGTACCAAAAGACTGTGCACCTCTTTTTAGGCCACATAGGTCCTTCTTGTCTTTACTCTAATAATTTGTCCTGTTGCCTAGTTCCCTGGGTTTTAGCACACTCACGAACTTTACAGAGACCTTAAATACATTAGAATTGATTTCATTATTTAGCAAGGAAACATTTTCACTCTAATGTATAATTTTACTAGGCAATAAACTAGTGAAAATACATGCACAAATAAAGGATAATTTCGGCCTCAAAGAACTCCTAAACTACTACACAAATAGGACAGAAAACGGGCACAAAACCGACTGGTACATGCAGAGACGAATGCAGCGCTAAGTTCCCGACGAATGCGTCCCATGATAACAAAGCAGGCTGCTGACGCGACTGCCTCTGCCGTGCGTATACATACGTCCCATCCTGAACAACAGAAATCGGCTCCTCTCTCAGCAGCAAATAATTCTTCTGCGCGACTTACTCCCTGCGCGCTTGCCTAGCTCTGCTCTCAACTCCCAGACGCGGCTCCTTCTCCCAGCTCTGCACAGTGACTCAACAATAATAATACGAAAATTTCTTCCTACAAGAATGGCTATCAATGGCGCCTGCTATCAGCCTAAATGACATCTCACCACTATGCGTCCACTACATAATACTGTACGCTACACATAAGGGCGCCAAACCAAACAACTACCTAATCAGTACTGCATGTGGATTACTGTATTATGAAAGCACAAATGCAAAACAATGCATTAATTAGTTGCACTAATTATATAGGTCTTGTGTAGAGGATTCCTGAAAG
>JAAGZO010001034.1 GCA_024206195.1 bacterium
GCCTCCGTTTCTTTAATAAATTTCCAAGCAGAATCATCGCGAAACCAGAGAGTTTCATTAGTCGTCATTGCATCAACAATCCTGTCTTTTAGTGCCCCATCTGACTCTGTTGATATCTTGTTGTGAAATTCTATAAATGATGAACAACCATTTTCTATCACAAGATCAGATAACCTTGTTTCAATTAAATATTCCTTTCCCTTTTCAAGAAAAATCCCACATTTCTTCTCAATATATTCTTTCATCAATTTGTATTCTATTTCATTAACTTTCAGCATTTACCGTGCTCCTTTTTCAGCTATTTCCATAATCCTGCTTGAAATATTATCAAGAGGAACAATTTCATCCTCTGCATTTGCCTCAACAACTTTGCCCGGCATTCCCCAGACAATGCTTGTCTCTTCATCCTGTACCAAAGAATATCCTCCCTTTCTTCTGATCGTACTAACTCCGGAAGCACCATCATTCCCCATCCCCGTTAATATGACTGTTAGCACGTTACCACCATATACTGCGGCAATTGAGCGGAACAGAACATCTACAGAAGGACGGCAACTATTTACTGCTGGTGTATCAATAATACTAAGAATCGGAACACCTGAAGCATTATTTTTAACGACCATATGCCTTCCTCCCGGAGCAATATACATATGCCCGGCTACTACAGGATCGTTTTCTTTACCTTCTACAACTGTAATATCTGAATCTCTATTTAGACGTTCTGCCAACGATGCAGTAAAGACGGGAGGCATATGCTGAACAGCGAGGATCGCCACATTGAGGCTGCCACTGATCTTTGGAATAACATGCTGAAGAGCATTCGGGCCGCCTGTAGAAACGCCAAGTGCAATTACATCGATCTTTCCCGGTACTCTCTTTACAGAAAGAGATACTTCAGGTTTTTTCAATATCTTCTGTGTTGTAATAGTCTCCGTTACCTTTTGATTCGGTATCGAAAGCTTTTTTACTCTCGCAGCGAGAATCCTTACATGTAACATTGATAATATTGGCCTTAATAGTTTTGTGAGCTGCTCCATACTTTCTTCCGGGGAACTGCATTGAGGTTTGGCAACAAAATCGAATGCTCCCAACTCCAGAGCCTGAACTGTCAAATTGGCATTTTCCTGGCTCATTCCACTGACCATAACCACTTCGATCTCCGGATTTTCTTTTTTGATCCTTTCAAGAGTTTCCAGTCCATCCATTTCAGGCATTGAAACATCAAGAAGAACAATATCTGGTTTGTTTAATCCGATCTTTGCCAGAGCAATTTTCCCATCCGATGCAGTCGCTTGAAGCTCCACTCCTTCTATCTTCTCAATTACTGTCGATACAATTTTTCTGTATGTAATTGTATCATCCACAACTAGTGCTTTAAGGTTATCAGCCACTTTCTCTCCGTAATATTATTCTTCTAAAACAACATTAACCACGTTTTAAATTTGATTCATTTAAATTGTATTTAAATTTTAAATTTTTTGACAATCTCTGATAATTTCACAGCCATTTTAGATAATTCCTGGGAAGAAATGTTCGTCTGGTTTGCTCCTGTAGCTGTTTCATTAGAGGCAATATTGATTCCTTCAATATTTTGTGCAATATCCTTAACTCCATTGGCTGCTTCAGTTGATGAATAAGCGATTTCCTTTACTCCACTGGCTGCTTCTTCTACATTTTTTGCTACTTCTGTGGCTGTCTTTGAGGCTTCTTCAACTGAATTTGTTATATCACCGACTATCTGAGACACTTCTCCCGCGTTATTTGCGACACTGTCTGCCATCTCTGAATTTCCTGAAACCGTACGGGTTATTTCCAGGGTTGTAGCAGTCTGCTCATCAACTGCAGAAGAAATGGTTTCATTAATCGAGACTATCTCAGATATTGTAGTATTAATTTCTACAATAGCATCAACCGCTTCTTTTGTACTATTTTGAATTTCGTCGATTTTTGAAGCAATCTCATCTGTTGCTTCAGCTGATTGTTTTGCCAATTCTTTGACTTCATCTGCTACAACTGCAAATCCTTTACCTGCTTCCCCAGCTCCTGCAGCCTCTATCGTCGCGTTCAAAGCAAGCATATTTGTTTGATCAGCTATATCCTTGATCATAGTAACTACTTTCCCGATTTCGGTTGATGCCTGGACAAGTGTTTCCATTTTTGAATTGATCTGGTCAGTACTTTCTTTCGCGTTTTTCGATATCCGACTTGCCTGAGTAGTATTTTTTGAAACCTCTCCGAACGAACTATTCATATCTTTAATCGAGGTTGCAACAACATTTACACTTGTGGACATTTTATTACCCATGTCTGCCATAGAGCTTACACGCTTGTTTGCATCCTGTGCAAGAAGTGCAATGTTACTGAATGTAGACGACATTTCTTCAGTCATTGCCGCAATATTTGACACAACAGAGCTTGATTCCTCCGCGGCAGCTGCCACAGTTCCAACATTTGATGTTGTTTCCTCAGCTGAATTGGCCACAGTCGTTGATTGTGATGACATTTCTTCAGCCGATGAGGCCATTTCAGCAGCAACTGAAGTAAGGTCTTCAGATGAGCTCGAAAGCGTTGAAGTAGTTATAGAAAGTTCAGTCATTATTTCCCTAAGACTCCTGA
>JAAGZO010001035.1 GCA_024206195.1 bacterium
AAATTACTTATTTGTAGTGCTTGAAAACCATGTTTTTGTCGAAATCTAGTAAAACAGGTATCAAGTATTTGAGCTTGTACAGTGAATGGTCGATGTGTTCTGTATATCCTTGCTAGGCATGGTTCATCATTTGTAGATTTGGATTTCTTGGGGACCTTAGCCATTTTAGGTTATATATTTTATTTTTTTTTATACCATTCTACTAATTTGGAATCCGAAAAATAGATTGCACAATATTGGTAATATTCACACTTACCATAAAGCTGTAGGAGTTGAAAGAGTACAGGTAGACCTCTACGATTAGAGGAGACCATATAGGTCAAATTGATCACTTGGTCAGAGCAATGTGATCTAGAGACACAAATTAGGAAGTGAAGTTGTGTAACATCGTTTACACAATGTGCTATTTGCTTCATTTTTGTAAAAATAGTTATTTGAAGTCAAAGCTACTACTTGATGTGGTCGTGATCGCAAATTATATTTATGGGGTTAATAGGCATTTGCTCAGTAACCGACTCATCAATAAGAGGTTGAGGTTTATGTATTTGCTGTTCATCCTTAAGCTGTTTATCAGTCATTTCTTGTGAATCCTTCGGACTAGGCATTTTCTCATCTGGTTCTTCTTCTTCGGGTAGTCGTAGAGATGGTAAACTATAGGTAGTTCTGTTGTCTGGAGGACCTGGTTTTACTTGATCGATGTTCACAAGTTTACTTTTTGCATTAGAGTTATTGCATGGTTTGACTAACAAATTAGGATAATGGCATTCAATCACTCGATAAGGTCGCCATAAATGCATTAGTTTAGCTGTATGGCCTTTCGGTACTACTGGTAGATGTAGAAACACAACATCTCCCGGTTGATAGTTCAGAGGAAGATGAAGTTGTCTATCATGAAAGTGCTTCTGTTTGATTTGTGCCTTAGTTATACAGTCATGAGCAATCTTCCAGGCTGATTGTAGTCGGAACATTAAGTCTAACTTATAGTCAT
>JAAGZO010001036.1 GCA_024206195.1 bacterium
AAAGTGACTCCAAAGTGCGCACTATAAAAATTTTAAATGAAAAATTGAAAGCTGGAAAGTTTACTTGTGAATGTTTCAAGCTGAGTTAGACCAAGCAAGAAGAGTTAGGGCTATACAGTCAGCACAAAGAGAAGAAAGAGCTAATAGTAGGAATTGGTTGCGAGTTCCATTACCGATAATTGATCATCCTGACGAAATCCTCGATCAGGAACCCGAGGATATCGTTGTAGTTGATGAGCCCGAAGAAGAAGAACTGGAAGAAATTGTTCAACCAGAAGTCGTAGTTCGTAGGCCAGAGGAACAAGGACAAGCTGTTCAAATTTTGGTGCCCGACGAGGAATTAGTAGAGAATCCCATTGAATTGGATAATCAATTTGTTTTACATTTCGATGAAGACGATGAACAACCTATAATTCCGCCAATGGATGATAATTTAGCCAATGTTCTCCAAGGTTTACGGCAAGAAGTAGCTAATCTTAGGCAAGAACAGGATCGTATGGGACAAGATACTACTGTGAATACGAATAATATTCAGAATCAAGTTCGAGTCATCGAGAGAGAACGTCAGAATAATCTTCCTGGAATGTTACCTACTGTAGCACCTAATTCGCTTTTGAAAGTTTTCACCGGAGATGACATTAGTGAGACATGGCAGGATTGGATTGATAATTTCGCATTAGCTGCTAGATCATGCGGATGGGACGAACAAAAGAAATTACATGTTTTGCCCACTTATCTTGATGGTACCGCTCGTGAGGTTTATGGCACTCTT
>JAAGZO010001037.1 GCA_024206195.1 bacterium
AAAATAGATTAAAAATCAACATTATTAACATTAGTATTGATAATCAATTAGTTAGACTAAAAAAAATAACATTTAAATAACATAGTATATGTCAATAATAATCATATTAAATAAAAAAAGAGGGATTAACCCTCTTCTTTAAAATGAATGTCACTACCCATTCACCTTCATCAAACACAATGAACCTTAAATTTCATCATCAACATAGTTCTTGAAATGTATACTTATAAGACCTAGGTATAAAATTAATTCAGAATACTCATAGTTATTATCAGAACCAAAGTATGCGAACCCTAAACAAAAGCCTATCTTAATTCTATTCTGTATCTCTACTTCAAACATGGGATAAAGGTACAAAAAAATATTAGATATGTAGAACTAAAAGGTTATGTGTGCGTGTCAGCGTGGCGGTCGCTCTCAGAAAACCGATTTTTCTCTTTGGGGTGGGGGTGCGTTTTCGCTCGGTGCAGTCCGATTTTTTGCCGTTTTACTGCCGTCCGTCTACAAGACTTGCAGTACGTTTGGTGCAGTGTTTCGCATTCACGTTTGTATCGCTCGTATTCGTTGTGATTAACTACTTTGTCCGTTGAAACGGACTGAAGACTGAAAATTAGAGCAGAATATCTTAACAGATGCTAAGAGAGGATGCACAGCCTCTGCCCAAGCCTAAACAAACCAAACTTTTCGTAGGGATTTGTTCCGTCCACATCTCAAGCATTAATTAAGATTAGACAAGAATTGTAAAAAAATTATAAAATAATTGTACACTGCTATTGTATTATACGAGAATTAGACTATATTTGTAAAGTGAGTCCGAGATACGTACTCCGATAATTTAACTTAAGTAACTAAAAATCAAGTAATTATGAGACATCTTTTAGAAATTGAAGCAGAATTTTTAGGTGAGAACATCAACCTAAGCCAAGCATCATCACTGATGACAGAATTAAATGCATCTGAAAAGACGCAGTTTGACAAGCAAGTAAAGTTAGCCAAAATCATGTTCGAGGGCTTCGAGTGGTTTAAATCGGCAGAGTGTAAACAAGCAATGGAATACCAAGGAATTGAGATGACTACAGAAGATTTCTACAAACGTGTATTCGGGTACAACAAATCATTCTTTTACGACATGGTGAAGTTGGGCAAGTACAGAGTAGAGCAATCAAACATTGTCGCTACCTACAAGAGAAGTTGTACAAACCTTGAAGCACAAGGTGAGAAAGTATCTCGCTCAGTGAAAGGATTCTTAAAGTTTGCAAAGGATGTTGAAAGTGGTGAAGAAGCAGAGGTTCAGTCTTCATCTGCTACATTGATGACATTCTCAGTCAAAGGTGATATGTTCGATGATGGCAAAGGTGCATCTGTTCGCGTTACTGCTGATGGCAAACTACACTTGAGTGGTGATGGTGACAAGATACCACAAGGAGTTATGCAGTCATTCATTGATGCATCAAGAAACATCTTAAACGCATAATCAATCAATAAATTAACGGAGTCCGTTTAAACGGACGGACTCCACAATAACCAAATAGTTATGATACAAGGAATTAAATACGAAAACGAAGGTAATAATGACCGAGCTTGTGTTCTTAGATACCATCAAGCAGACAGAATAGGTCTTAGCTTTAGAGAACATAACAAGACTGCATTCAATGAGGACATTGCTCAGTTTCCAAGACGAGTGGTAGACCAAAACACATTGGTTACTGCTGATGGTGAGATTCAGTCTAAGTTTGCCATAGGCTTTGAGGTTGAGAAGAATCGTCTTCACAGAGGTGCAGTAAAGGAATATCCATTGTTCAGTCACTTTGAGACGGACTCATCATGTGGTTTTGAGGCAGTGACTAATATTCTTCCGTTGATACCAAAATCTATGTGGCGTACCAAGGTGTTCAATATGTTCACTGAGGCTAAGAAAATCATTGACGATAGGTACTCACCATCTGACGATAGAAATGGCTCGGGGCAATTCAGATGTGGTGGTCACATGACCATCTCTGTGGATGGTATGAGTGGTCGTGAGTTGCTTGAGACGTTGAGGTCATATTGTGGAATCATATACTCTCTGTATCGTTTTAGATTACGCAATACATACTGCAATTCTAATCTGTTTATGGACGAGCGTGAGTGCGATATGGTTAACTACCATTCAAACAAGTATCAGCCTTGCAAGGTGATGTCTAATCGGATTGAGTTTAGACTGCCATCAAAAATATCATCCACTAAGGACATGCGTGATAGGTATGAGTTGATGTATGAGATGGTTGACTTTGCTATCAATGATGGGCGTGGAATTGGGATGCTCTTGCGTAAGTTGAAGCCATTACTTACTCGAATCTACAATGGTGATGTGGAAAAGGTCAAGGAGGTTACTGAGTTGGCAAAGCATTTTCAGAAGATGCTAAACACTCGGAAAATCAACAAGCACGTTGTGAAGTTCGCTGACAAATACTCAAGGCTGAGAGGACATTGGGACAGAACATTACTACGAGAGTGGGACAGAAGAAGTAGTTGATGATTGGGGTGTCCGTTCAAACGGACGGACATCTCTCTCCGTCCACAAGTGAGTGCTTGTGCTGATGAGACCAAAAGGTCGAAACGGAAACTTAATTTAAAACCAATAGTTATGGTACATGTATTTTTTGGCGATGGAATTTTCGCAGAGTTAGTTGCTACATTTGAAACTGAGGAGATGTTTATGTTATGTCTCCCAACATTAGAGAAAGAGGCTAAGCGAAAAGGTGTCGAGGTCTTTGAAAGTATTAACACAGAAAACTAATAATTATTATGACAACAAGAGAACAAAGAACAACATTCTTACGATGTTTGGATAGCCAAATAGACGAGCAGTCAAGGGTTGTAAGCGTGTTTAAGAGTAGATATAATCT
>JAAGZO010001038.1 GCA_024206195.1 bacterium
CGATCCTCATCCTCGTTTTCATCCGTTGTCATAAGTTTCGCTTCTTCAAGATCCATCTTGTCTTGATGTATCTTAAGCCTGTTCATCTCACCCTGCGCACGCAGTGCAAGATCTTGTTTCTGTAAATCCATTCTTTCTTCTTCAGGACTTGGGTTTTCACCAGCCATGATCTTAGCTTTCTCTTCATCAAACTGTAATACTTTATCAGAAGCATTTGCTGCCATCATTGCAATTTGGTTTTGCATTTCCATAGGAAGTGGTTGTCCTTGTTGCTGAGCCATCATTAACGCTTGTTGCATTTGTGGATCATTAATCATCTGCATCATTTCTTGTTGGTACTTCATAGTTAAATGTTCAGTTATGTGCCCCATTAATATTTGTTGCAGTTGTGGATTTTCTTTATAAGCAGGGTTACGCAGTATAGTTCCATGAGTTACAATATGTGCATCATGATTCTGTTCCATCTGTGCTTGTAAAGGCATGCCTTTCATAGCAGCCATGTTCTCTGATATAGGATTGGCTGACATAGGTTGTTGTGATTGTGCTAGATATCTTTGAGGTTCTTCTACTCCCATAGCAGCAAACAGTTCCATACTAATTTGTTGCATGTTATATGCAGCTGGGTTCTGTTGAGCTATAGACATAATAGCATTTATCTTTGCAATCCTGTGTGCCTCTGTTGGCATATTAGGATCTGATACTGGAATAACATCAATTGATTTTAAATTGAAGTCTTCTCTGAAAACTTGCTGTGCACCACCTGCGACTTCATAAGGATACATATCTGGAAGATATTCGCTATCTATTCTA
>JAAGZO010001039.1 GCA_024206195.1 bacterium
GCCGCTGCGAGTATGTATACGTTGTTGTTTCTTTCTCCTTCAACCAACCCATACTTCTTTGTCCACCACTTCATTAGTATGTCAACAATTTTGTTTTCATCTGTAACAGGTATTGTAGGTCGTGAAGAATACTTATCTACAACCTTATACTCTTGCTCCTCTATCTTAGTCCAAAGGTGCGAGTTTGGATTTATGTGAATCAAAGGATCGTAAGACTCATAGCAAACCCTTGATATGTTTTTACTTGTCTTGTCAAAGTATTGTGAATTGAAATAATTATCTAAAGACATAAAATAGTTTTTATGATTCTGAGGGTCTTTAGGTATCTTAATAATAGACTTTAGGCCGTTTCCACTTGGAGACACAAATACAGAATAAACGTACCTGTCTTTTGATAATCGCTCTTTTTCAGACATCATATCTTTCTTTGTCTTGTAGCCATCAAAGTCTAAACAAATAAACCCTGAGTGCTCAATCAAGCTGTCATCATTTCTTTTATTGAATGTACCTGAGAAACAAATCGCGGGTAGATTCTTTTTAAGCTCCTGGCGAACCTCTTTGTTCTTTTCGGAACGTATTTGTTTGATTAACTCTTTGGACTTCCCTTCCTTTATCCTGTCTAGTATAGAGTCGAGGTCACGGAAGAAAGGAGTTGAGGTGTCTTTTATGTTTCTAAATATAGTGACTTGATTTATTTCCATGTCGATTTTATTTTGCTATATACTATATATATATTTTATTTAACTTAATTTTTATTTTGCCATATCTAAGGAAAATAATTGACATTTTCAACATAGATAAGAGAAAAGAAAAGGGGTGCTAGACCCCTTTGTCTCTTCATTTATAGTTGGTTAGAATGGTAAATCCTCCTTAACCTCCTCCTTTTCAGCTTGTTGTGTTTCCTTTTTCTTTGGAACAAACTGATCCAATTCAATGTAAGGCTTACCCGCTTGACTGTTAAGTACGTTTAGGTTAACCCATCCATTCTTTTGGTTTGACTTTAAAAATGTAACAGCTTCATCAACTTTTACACTTATGTTTCCGATTACAAAATCGGGTGCGTTCTCTCTTCTTTTGAAAAGAAAACCGTCTGCAAATACTTTGTCTTTTGACATATTTATAGTATTAATTTTGAGTGCTGAGTTGGAGCAGCACACCTGACTCCTTAATTATTAGTGTGAACAATTTAAAATTCTTCACGCTCTATGTACTGTGTAATGTCTTCTGCTGAGTCTTCAGAAAAGAACGTCTTATATACCTCAATAGCTTTCAAAACCTTGTTTCTGCCTCTCAGTATAGTATCAGAAGATGGCTTAGCTATCTTAAGTTTCAATGTAGTTTTATCTATAATGTAAAACTCTACAGGTTTACCGAACAGCTGTTCATATATATATGCCTGGCTGTCGTAGTTGTAGTCGTTAGCGCTCCACTTAAAATTATCGACATTACCTGATGTTTTGATGTCAATTACTTTAGTATCTGTAACGATGTCGGCCTTACCTTTCCATTCCATACCAAAGATAGTAGCAATAGCAGGTTTCTCGTACTCGTTACCTTCTGCATATATGTCTGTATACATTTCAAAGTTAGACTTAATAGCGTCAACCCATACGTTAATCTTGTCTACCTCTTTATTAAGTAGTACATCGTATGGATCGAGATTGTTGTCGTTGATGTATTCTTTAAAACCCTTGGTGGCTCTACTAGAAACATCCATTACATTATATTTATCTAACTTTTCTGGCTCTAACATGGCCGTATGAAAATAGCTACCCTCTAATAAGGGTAGACTTTTTTCTTTCTGTCTAAACTTTCTAGGATTTTTAAGCAAGCTATAAATATCCGAATTAGATAAGTACTTTTTTCCGTACTCGCCATAGTAATCACTATCGTTCCTGAGTTTTTCTAATATACTACTTGACATAAGCTCCTAGTTCTTTCTTTAAAGCAGTAGGTACTACGTACTTTTGCTCAATAGTTTTTATTGTTGTTGAGAAAGGCTCACTACTCTTGCTTTTTACATAGTCAACTACACTATTCCAATTAGCGTGTGTCTTTTTTAAAGTGTCTTTCTTTTTTGCTTTTACAGCAGGAGCTGTCTCACTAACATCTACAAGATCTTCTCCCGCCCATAAAGATAAGCCTAGTCCGTGCATGGCGATAGCTTTCACCGTGCTGCGCTGAATTGTTTTGTTAACCGCAAATGAAGTTACCTTGTCTATAGATAACGATTGATTGTTATGCCCCATAATTGGCAAATAATCAATATGCTCTATTCCACTTACAGTTACCCCTACTTTTACGTATGCGGTGTTGCCATCACTAAAATAATTCAGACCTGTGTGTTCGCTTTCGTACACGGTCCTGTTTGCATCAGGATACTTGTCTTTTACTATAGCCCAGGCATATGCCCATGACAAGTAATCAAACCTTCCTTTTTTCTCTACCTTACCTTTTACATTGATTGAGGTAAGCTCTTTAAATGTTGATTTTGTGTTTCCCATAATTTAATTTAATTTACTGTATTTATTTATTAGTGTTTCCCTTCTGTTTTTTAAAGCTTCGAAATGCTTTTTGTTGTTTCTACTATTTACTTCTCCTTGAATTTGTGTGTTTATCCTATCTATTTGTTCCTTGTATGTGCTTTGCAGTACAATTTGAACACCTTTTTTAAATCCATTTTGGAGAAACTCATAGTATTGCTCATCAGTTATTTCCTTGTAGTTAAGCCCTGACTTGCGAGTGTTGTATATTTTTATTTTATCATCTCTTTTAGCTATTCTTATACCTTTATATAAGTATGCGTCCTCAAAAGATGAACTTACATTCGCAGCCTTGTTTTCTATTGTGGCCTCGTACCATAAGGTTTCCAAACTATGTTCAAACATAGCTCTCTTCTAATGAACATTCATTGAGCCCTCTGCTAATAAAGTCATTAGCATCTACATCATTGGCTTCTTGAATTTTCTCGATCCCATATTGCACACCTGCTCGTGCTATTTCATACCCATTCTCTGCCATCAAATCAACAATCTGAACAACAGTCATAGGCCTTTGGTAACAAAGCGCATACAATAGAAATCTTGCTGTAGAAAATTTAGCTGACCTGTTTTTTTGAAACAGCTCTTCTTTAGATACGCCTGTCTCTCTACAAACATAGTCGACATAACGATTAAATATTCCTCTTTTCATTATTATATTTTATTTGATTAATATATTCAAAGTAGTTTTTCCATATGTTATCAAGAACATAGGGAGGGATGGAGTTGTCTTCCCTCTCTCTTTGTCTAATAAACTCCTCACTTGATCTTCCCATAAAGCTAGAATTAAATTGTGTTTTCAAAAATAAGTTATTTTTTTATTATTTCCAAATTTATTTTTAATTATTTTACCATGATGATTGATAATAGTAACTTACAGACCAATCTTCTTCTTTGTTTATCTCCTCTTCTAAAACCCTGACTGTGTCTGCTAGGTCGGCATAGTAATAGTCATCGACCTCACTTGAACCAAAAAAGAACCCCGTTTTTGGCTTTAACAACTCTGGAGTCTTGTTGATTACTACTTGCTCGCATAGATTTTTTAGCTCTATCAGTTTATCTATTTCTACATAAGTTTTCTGACATTGGTCTATTCCGTCTTGACAGTTTTCTACAAACCAACCATGAATGGCGTTTGCTTTTCTCCAATACATAACCTCTTCAACCACTCCAGATACTCTGTCGGTCTTGATGAATGGATGGATTTCTCCACCCTTTTTAATGGTTACTTCGTGCCTTTCTTCAGGCGTTTGATGATCCCATTTTTTGACATAAGTTTCCTTTGTCAAATACATGTCTAATCCCATAATAATTAAATTTAAAGTTAATAAAATCCCCGAAGGGAGCCGTCTTTCCGTGCTGTCAGTCTTGTTGTAATTTGTTGGCATTATATATAAGTACTAATTCTATTAGAGCACAACCAACTTTGACTCACGCATTACAACGGCCTACATTAGCGACAACTAAGGATTTTTTATTGTGCATCTAATAGTTGTATTGTTACGTTTTCCCACTTACCCCCACGCATACTTTCGTTTACAAGGAAATCTATTCTCATAGTCCAACGCTTATTCATTCTGTCCTGTACAGTATACACTCCATTCATTTGGCCTGCACCTGTTATCATAACCTTACATCCGAACACAAACCCCAATGGCTCAAGGTCACGAGATACTGCGATCCACCTGTGTCCTGCGGGGTTGTTCGGGTTGATGTGTTTGCCACTTGCTGTAACAAATGGCGTGCTGTCTGTCTGTCCTTCTACTGCATGGTATATAGTTGCAGTTACCTGTTCCCTCATTTTGGGGAAATCAGTTCCCATTTTGGGGATTTCCATGATGAGTGTGAACAATCCTAATATAATTACTGTCTTCATGATAATATGTGTTCATATATCATCAGGTATACAAGTATAAAGATAATACTTGCTATACTGATAAATCTTAATTTGTCCTTTCTGTCTCCCATTTCCTGTGTTTTTGTTTTAGTTTATCTACTGCTGTTCTAAAGTCCTTGTGTAAGAACTCCTCTAATATACATTCTAGGTAGTATCCTCTTTTGTAGTTTCCGTGACCGTTAGTATAGTCCTGTTTTAGAAGAGTAACAGAACCATATCCATAAAGGTTTTGTCTATCCTCGTCTAGCATATTTTCCGTGAGCTCATCCCACTTTCTGGTACTCCATTCAGGCAGATCCCACTCTATTTCTCTGTAGAAGTCTCCGTCTTCGGCTTTCCATATAGCACCATACCCCTGCTCTTCTTCCCACTCATAGTAAAAATTTGGTATGTCTTTCATAAGCATTTGAAAGATTTCTTCATTCGGAGGAGACCAAGCTGTTTGAAAGGTATAAGCACCATCCTCGTAGCTTGTCTCATAACAACCCCACTTAGTTCCCCACTCTCGATTGGCCCACGTGTACCAATCGGAAGTACCGTACTTTTCTGTTAGTCTATCATGTTCCTCCTGAGATATTGTCTCACCTATTTTTCGAGGGCTTGTTGTTCCTACTAGTTCTTCTGGCATTGGCTTGTAGTATCTACATAGCCCTACTTTAGCAATCTCTGCTAGTTTATCGGCATACTTTTCTTCAACCGATATAAAATTGAATACGTGATTCGGCATAATTACATTTTTAATTTAATTTAATTTATCTTCATTTTCAAACTCTGCCCACTCCAGGCAAGCACCACATAGCTCATCACTAATGTATGATGGTGGTGCACTACAACAATTGCTTATCATAATTATATTTCGTATAAATGTTTCTTGTGAATAAATATCTCTACGCATTGCTCCACATCATCTGTGTGCATTACGTTAAATTGTCCTGAGGCAAAGTAATCTTTGTCCTCATCACCTACAAGTATCTGCAGGTCTCTGTCCTGATCCTCTATGTTTCGAAGGATTTCTACTAATTGTTTTACTTTCATAATGTATATATTACTTCATATTTATTTTGCTTTGATGGGTACTCAAATAATGCTGCCCCACCATCGTTGCCCTCATCATCACATTGAAGCATAAGGTAACCTCCGTCCGTGAAGAATATGATGAGTGGTCGTTTGTACCAACCCATGTCATCAGCTTCTTCTCTTGTCATGTATCGACAGCTGTCGATCTTTCTGCCCTTGAGCATCTTGCTCATCTTGGCAGAGTGTTGTTCATCTGTTGTTCTCATATAATTAAATTTAAAAGTTAAATAATTCTTTTTCGTCTCCTATAATTTCTCCGTAGCATATATCACAATACAATTCATCGTAGTCTCTGACTGGCTCGGGGTTTGCACACTCACAAAACTCACCCACATGATCCCAACCCTTTACATATGAGTCGTTGTATGTTCTTGTATCCCAATCATCAACGTATACATGTTGAGTATATGTTTTGTGGTGTATGCCTGAGTCTTCTACTGTGTCATTGAAGTATACATACGGCATGAACACATTGCCTTTCTCTGTCTGCACCTCCACACGCTTGCGCTCATACCAACGAGGGTGCCCTTCAAGTACATCAATATCAGGCAGTTGCGTCCTGTTGTCTACAAGGAACAGGTCAATCTCTACATTGTGACCAACACCTGGCTTGTTGAGTAGGTATGGTAACCCATTGATAATGAGTGGATACTTCTCTACTGTGTAGCTCTTGCCTACATATACAGCATTTGTTAGGTGTGCATGATAATTGCTGTACCCTTTCTTAAGTGTACCATACACGCCTATCAAAGTCTTGTCAAGCACATTGTTTTTACTATACTTGATTTTGTTTCTGACAATCCAATCCTCTTTGTTGTACAGTTGAAAGGTTTTCTTTTTGAGGTTGGCTGTCACAAATCTACAGTCGCTCATCTCCAACACTTCTCTCCACCGTTTGTGCGGCACGTCTGACAGTATCTCTGCCATGTGCTGAGTGTCTGTCTTTTTCTTGTTACCAAGATTGTAAATCGTTCCATTTTGAAACAATACCTCGTCATCATTGATGTTGAATGGATGACAGTTCTTCTTGTTCACAGCACCGACTGTTGCATACCTGAAGTGTGCAATGTATGGTCGCTGAGTCTTGAGAACCATAAAATCATTACTGTCATGATAGGTAATGTTCCACTTGTCTAACCACAGAACTCCCAACCCATGAGGGTTCTTGATTGCTGATGTCATCAATGTTTCTGTCTTGATGAGTTTCTTGTTGTTCTTTACTATAATAATACACATAACTAATCTTCTCTTTTATCGTTAATAAATTCATCTACTAAATCGCTGACATCTTCTGCAATAAGATATCGTCTAAAGTCTTGTGCCACTTTGTATATGTGATTGACCTTAGCTTCATCTCCATTGTACATCTTGAGCACAATGTGTCTGACTTTCTGCAGGAACACCTCGAATGATACTCTTCTTTCTAGTGAGTGGTGCATCATCTTATACACCAAATCATACCTGAGCTTGAGTTGTGTCGTGTTCTTCACGGCTGATGGCAATCTGAACTCTACTCTACTGCCCTTGACATTTACTGGAGAATACTTTGCGTTGTTCTCTTTCTTAGCAGGTTTGTTTTGATTACAGTAGGTACGCTTTAGTCGGTATCTGTATAGAGCATACATGAGTGCGAGTGGTTGTCGCATCTTGTCTACAATTTCATAGCCATCGTTGTAACCTTTGGCTGATACTGTAATGTGTCCACCACAACTCTTATCAACAGGACTCTCTATAATTGATTCTGCATCATCAATCCAAGTGAATACATTCTTCCTTGCATCGCTTCGTGGACTACCGAGTGGCAGTATGTTTGACACACCCTCCACTCCACATGAGCTGTCTGTCTCAAAGCCACAGAAGAAGTCATATGAACCTACATAGTCTCCTTTGTCGCTCGCCTCTTCTCCACCCTCATTGACAAAGTGTTTCTTCTCTATCTCAAAGCCAATGCTGAACACGCTGTTTTTCCAACCCTCATTGAAGTTGATTGGGTTTTTGTTTGAATGATAAGACTTGACGCAGTCTGAGCTTGCGCTCTCTGGCATCTCATCTTCATCATAGTAGTATTCTTCATCTTCTTCAGACCAATGGCAGTCATCGGTATGTGCATAACCTTGAATGTCCTCACAATAACCACATTCGTCAGCGTCCACATAATAATCTGACGCTCGACCATACTCTACCCAACGATAGTTATCACTTTCACAGAAGCTTTCTTGGTGACCGATTACTCCACAATACGATTCATTCTTGAAGTCCTCATAATAGAATACTTCGTCTGTAAGTTCACACATCCAAACATCATCTTCATGGTGTAGTTCTTCTGTGTCATTTGCCCTGAGGAACTCATTGTCGGCTGTGTCTTGGTCGACATA
>JAAGZO010001040.1 GCA_024206195.1 bacterium
GTAATTGGAGGAATCTTTCATGGAGCCGCCAATTTCGTTAATATGCTCTTAAGTGGACCACTTCAGCTCATAATATACATTCTAGTCGCCGCTGCTGTGATTTTTGCCACTGTATTTCTTGTCTCTCTGTTGATAAAGTGGATTTTGTCTCGACGTCGCCGAAAGCGAACAACCACAAATGTTCAGCAAGAATTAGAAATGCCAATAGAAATGCCTACTGTGAGCTGTTATCTAGAACTGCTAGATGCTGAAGAACTTAGTCTCTGTGAAAAGCCAGCTAAGATCCAGAATAGAACTGATAAGCCTATGAAATCATCTGCCGAGTCTAAAGTTAGGATTGAGATTGATTCTCCTGAACAACAATTGGAACCAGAATATTTCTTGGAGAAATGGCCGCCAGAATGCTGCCTACTTCCTAACAAGTTCACAAAACATTTTACACCCAAAGTTAACTCATTGACACAAAATGCAGTACAACCTAATGAAACAACATTACAAAAACCGGTAATGCGACTGAATAATCAGGTTAAAAGACTTATAGATCAGGTACCAATCAAAGCTTTTAA
>JAAGZO010001041.1 GCA_024206195.1 bacterium
AGGTTACTATGGATCCTATACTCAATGTCTTAATTGTTGAAGATGACAACCACATTTGCGATATTATTGAGGAATTTCTCAAACCATATTTCAAGAAGATATTCAGGGCAGGAAGTGTCGATGATGCTTCCGAGATATGTAAAAAGAATCATGTTGAATTGGTTATTACAGATATTCTCCTTCCCGGCCAAGATGGATTTGATATGGTAAATTGGCTAAATTCTTTTTCAAGAACCATTGGTATTCCAATAGTCATGATGACAGGTGCAAGGAAAGATAAAGAGGCTATAAAAGAAGCAAAATTATTAGGGGTGGACAAATTTGTCTTTAAACCATTTGAATCAGATGATCTGAAGCAATCAGTGTTGGAAATTTGCGGTAATAATTACAGAGCGGCAAAATTGAAAAGGACTATAGATAGTTTTAAACAGAAGGAAGATGAACTGGAGGTAAACAAGAAAGAACAGTTGAGAGCAATAAAGAATAAGATTGTAGAGATCAATAAACAGCAGAGGACAATACAGCAGAAGATACAACAGTTTTCGGAAAGAACTAAAGAAGAATATAAAGAAAAAGTTCTTGAGAATGCGGAAAAACTAAAAGCAAATGCTGTGAAAGCAAACGACAGTATCACTGACCTCAACAAAATGGCAAAGGACAGATACGATCAGATTCAGCAGATCAAGAGAAAACTATTCCTGCGAATGAAAGACCTTCAGATTGAAGAATAATCCAGTGCATTCTTCACGGCAGTGTAAGGAATTTTGTGTAAATGGAATTTCGTTATGTTTTAATCACTACATACCGTACGGTATGTAGTGGACTTTTAATCTGTTGGAACTCTGTCACCGAACCTTATCGAAAATTGGTGCACTGCCAGCGGCCAGTTACGGATCGGCAAGGTCCATTTTTTCATAATATTCTGTAGTGCCATAAAAAGTAATTTAATAACTGAATCGTCATTTGGAAAGCTGTTTCTGTTTTTTATCACTTTCCTCAATGAACTATTCAGAGATTCAATAGCGTTTGTTGTGTAAATGACCTTGCGTATATCATCCGGGTATGCAAAAAACGGGATGACCCTTTCCCAATTATTGAGCCATGATTTACTTATCATCGGGTATTTAGTATCCCACATCTCTGCAAAATCCGTCAGTGCTGTTTCTGCCTGTTCTACAGTGGTCGCACGGTACATAGTTTTAAGGTCGGCTGCTATTTTTTTACGGTCTTTGTACGAGACGAACTTCAGCGAATTACGC
>JAAGZO010001042.1 GCA_024206195.1 bacterium
GATGTAGGTGCTTGTCATGCTGTTGATGGACAATGTTCAACCAACGAGGGTGTCATAATCTGGCATCTGAGAAACTTGACTAAGATTTGTCCCTGCACAGTTAAAGGCACTTATCATGCCGAAATAATAGGACAACATATCATAATAAATTCTATCCAAACTGCTTATTCGTTTTCTGCATTGCCTCTACCTAACAACGCCCGTTGCATAGAAACATTCACAAATCGATGCGACGATCAAGGAGGAGTTTTTCTACAATTTCCTATGGAAGAACCTGATTGGTGGTCAAGCAATAGTACACTTTCTAATCTATCGCTCAAGGCCGAATCGAGTTCTGATCCTGATCCGGTTAACAGTAAGCTAGAATATCTAATGGAGAAAATACAACAGATTGACTTTCGAAGTTTTCGTGAGCTTTGGTTTCATTTATGCAGTTTAGCTGAAAGACAGTTGTGGATCTTACATCAGTTGTTATGATTGATCCTACATTAGGTGCTAGAGCTTTAATGCAATGTGATGATGTTCACGCTACTTTTGCTGGTCAGGTTATTTCCGTTTGGGAA
>JAAGZO010000108.1 GCA_024206195.1 bacterium
AAAATGCAAAATATGGAAAAACCAGATACACAAATTGAGGAAATAATTAATCTGCTTCCTAAAAATATAAGAAAAAAAGCAACCACATTTTTATATTATTTGTTTCAAAAAGTAACTATTTCTAGTGATAGTAGAATACAATATCCTGATGGAGAAATGGGATCCCCAATTTTAGATATAGTAAAATATTTTACTACTTCCAGCAAAATACCAGTTAAAATGCCATTTGATGGGATTAAACTATCACGTTTGATTGAACAGTGGAGCTTTCCAGAGGCGGCATTTGGAAATGGTAAACATCCCTCTTCATTCCTACAACACTATCCTTCAGAAAAAGAATCAAAACATACCAAGCCTTCCCGTTGGATTACACTATAACACTGTGCTGCATTTTGCAAAGTAGATGCTGTGACTTTTGAGATTCTATTAGCTGAGCTCAATAGCTCACTAAAATCCATCATGTCTATTAGAAAGATTTTCTTAGCTTTACTGTTGTTCTTCTGCACAGAGAAAGTATCTCTGAGATGTATCTGTGAGAAAAAAGAAAAGGTTTTCTGTTTTGATCGATTTGATGTTGAAGACCTTCTTTTACCCTGTCAAGATTCAGCTTACATTCTGGTGGTGCAGAACGCTATCTCTCAAGATTTCTGTGAGCAGAACTTTCTCTATAAGCTTCCCAAACTGAAGAGCCTCGTCTTATCACCACGTGCTTCCCTTTGTTCGTGTCTGGCTTGCATCCCTGCACACATTAAATCCTACGGATGTCATGTAGCAGTTTGCAAGAACAAAACACGTAAGTTCTAAAAAATAATACTTCAATGGTTTTTGAAATAAGATTTAGTTCAAAAGGGTGAAAATATATTAATGTTGCTCCAGTATTTCAATTTAAAAACTTGTAATCTAAGAGAATCAGAACCAAGGACTAGGTTTTTGGTGCTCTATTTCAACAAAAATTGTTGGACCATTCCAAAATTCAAAAAATCGATATTTTTATATTTTTGTTAGTGAACATAAAAGATGAGTGGAAATGAACTAGGTTCTTTTGCTTACCAAATTTTCTACGTTATCCAATAGTGATATGGAGCAGCAACTACTGCAAGATAGTTTTTTGGACAAAAAACCCAAAAATTCCAAGCTTTGGAGTTGTATCTCAGCAACCAAGAGGAATATAGAGCTAAAATCTTTCATAAGTTAGTTTTTGTGGGATCCGAGATCCTTTCACATTTCAGTAAAATTGGAGATGATAATGTTTTTTTTGGCTAAGTTGATTCATATGAAGAATAGACAGTGAAACATATTTCAGACAGTGAATCATCAAATGGATTGTCGTCATCCTCTCTTCCAACAGTTGAGCTTCAGAAGACCTGGAGACCATCTTCCACTGTTCAATCAACATCACAACCTTCAACAACTACGTCAACAAGCTCAGAACCTACAACTACCCTCACAACAACATCTACAAGCACACCAACACCAACAACCACTTCAACACTGACCACAACCACATCTACAGTTTCATTACCTCTCACAACAATACCTACAAGTACATCAACACTTTGGACATTCACAACAACCCCAATGCTGACTACAACTACAACAACAATGCTCACAACATCTACAACCATGCTAACACTAACAACCACTTCAACACTGACCACAACCACATCTACAGTTTCACTACCACCAACAACAACGCCTACAAGTACATCAACATTTTGGACATTCACAACAACCCCAGTGCTGACTACAACTACAACAACAATGCTCACAACATCTACAACCACATCAACAACCACCTCAACACTTACCACAACCACAACTACAGTTTCATTCACAACAACATCCACAAGCACATCAACATCTTCAACAGTCACAACAACCTCAACACTGACTACAACTACATCCACAACAGCACCCACAACCACATCAAAGGTCATAACCTCAACAACAAGTTCAACAACTACAACACTAATCACAACACCACCTACAACAAGAGAACAATCCTCAATATCAATAGCTTCATCGATAACTGCAACAACACTGCGTACATCAACTACTGCATCAGTTGCCATCACAATGAAACTGACAATGGTGATAACGCCCACAAATATTTCAACATCTTTTGGAACACAGACACAAGCATTTGATGGTAAATATTACTAAAAAGCTTTAGATTTCATGCTTTTGTTGGTATTTAGATCAAACAAATTGTCAGCAGAAAGTGAAAGTTTACAAGATTGGATTTTTCGTAGCAACAGGTGGAATGATCATCACCTGGATTGGACTGAGCATTGTGCTCCTATGGAATAAATGTATTGGAAATATAGCAATTTATAAAAATGCTTACAAAATATATTATTGTTTTTTTCAGTCAAAAATAGAAGACAACGTTCTGGGGCAATCTCAACGCAATCAGAAAGAATCATTGAAACTGCAGTCTGATGTTTTTTGTCTATGTTTCCTAAATTGACAGAACAATAAAAGCAATTTTTGAAATTGTTTATACACGCATGCTTTTATAGGAATTTAATTGCTTTGCATTATGATCAGTTTCTTTGAAACTCCTGTCTGCTAATTTTCAGCTAGATCCAACAAGAAATGATAAAAAATCGATAATTGATTAATAATCGATCAATATGGATCGAGCTGTCAAATATAGAGTCAAGATAATGCTAGATTCGTAATTAGCATTATTGAAAACCTCTGTCCACCAATTTTCAGCTCGATCTATGAACAAATAACAAAAAATCAATAACTGACCAAAAATCGATAATGGATCAATAATCGATCAGTATAGATCGAACTATTGTTAGAAATATCATTTTGACCTCTTAACTTGCTTTTGATTTTCTTAGGTTAAGTAGCATTATTTGTGCAAAGGCTTGGATTACTTAAAAGGCCTCTAGACCTTTGTTTATCTACAGCTAATGTCTGGGGAGTAAGCTGGCACAAGCCATGATACACTCAGATACCGTGGTATATTAGATATTTTACTTAATAGTATTGGGTACGCAAGGGTATTTGTAATGGCTTAGTGCCGTATTTTGTTTGTGTGGTGCACTGTATAGGCAGGTAATTGTTGCCGTATTTGTTTCTGCTTTCTTTCTGTTAGAGCCAGCTCGCTTGTTTTGCTTTGCGTGCGAGGAAGCTCCATTAATGCATGCAGCCTGCTGTGGCTTTTATGTTGCTGCCTGTTTGCCGATTTCTCCCTTTTTGTCTGTGCGCTGCCGTCTCGACTCTAGTGAA
>JAAGZO010001043.1 GCA_024206195.1 bacterium
GGACATTTAGAGCCTGACGTTATTCAAATTTCAACAAATTCTTCCTTACCTGTTGCCAATGCCAGAGTACCTGCTGAAATTTCTCACAATTTAACTCAAGAAGTGATTAAAAATGAATTTTTAAATGCCGTATACTTTACCCAATCTGACCTTACTTCTGAAGAGAAAATGCAACTTTTGGATTTATTAGTTAAGAATCGTCATGCTTTTGCTTTCTCAGATAAGGAATTAGGAACTTGTACTACCTTGTATCATCGAATCGAGACTGGAACTAATCTTCCAGTTAGTCAAAAGGCGTACCGAGTTCCCGTTGCTTTTCGCCAGGAATTAGAACGACAAGTTAGGGATTTGGAAAATGCTGGAGTAATTCGTCCGTCACGTAGCCCATGGGCTGCGCCTGTTATTCTAGTTTCAAAGAAAGATCAGTCTATGCGTTTGGTAGTGGATTACCGTAAACTTAATTTAGTTTCTGCCAAAGATGTTTATCCCCTTCCTAATATTACTACGCTCTTGGATTCGTTGGGAAATGCTAAATATTTCTCTACGTTAGATCTTCGAGCTGGATATCATCAATTATCCATTGCTCCTGAACATATTGAGAAAACTGCAATTACTACGCATGTTGGAAACTTTGAATATACTAAAGTTCCGTATGGATTGCAAGGTGTGCCTAGTTCATTTCAACGACTAATGAATTTTGTCTTAGCCGGTTTGCAAAATGATTTTGCTGCTTGCTATTTAGATGATGTTCTTGTATGGTCTGTGACTTTCCCTGAACATCTTGAAAATTTGCAAAAGGTTTTTGATCAACTCGATCAACATAACCTTCGCCTAAAACCTACTAAGTGTTGTTTTGGACGAACTGAAGTTCTCTATTTAGGTCATATGGTTAGTAAATTTGGGCTCCACACTGACCCTAAGAAAATTTTGGATATTCAGAAATTTCCTGAACCTTCAGATCAAACTGGTGTCCATCGATTTTTAGGAATGGCTAGTTATTACCGATGTTA
>JAAGZO010001044.1 GCA_024206195.1 bacterium
AGCTTTCAAAAGCACCCATCTCAAAAGGCTGCGAGGGTTGGTCACCTGAAACAGTAATCTTGTTAGCGACTTTCCTAACCATTCCCTGGTTTGTACCAAAAATATCAGCAATATCTGCTTTCTCACCATCTGAAAGTTCTGCCGGATCGGAGTTTGCAAGTTCAATTCCAACTTCCTGACTGACTGGTTTAAAACTGGCTGACGTAATAGCATGCTCGATATCTGGGTGATGTTTGTTCATTACTTTTATGAGATCGTTAAGGTCTTCTTCCATCCCAACGTATGAATTTTCAAGTCCTTCCAATGCATCTGTAAGTTTTTCCAGCTTATTCATTTGTGACTCTCCTTGTACTTGTTTAATAATCATAGGTTCTCTGCATATTGAGCAGATTGGTTCAGTTTTTCTGAGGTCAGTATTGACCTTGTCAATCGAGTGCCCGCACTGTGGACACTTCATGGCATACGTTCTTGTACTATCAGTGTTACCGTAAATCTTTTGTTGCATGCCTCCTGTAGGAACTTTTCCTAAACTATCTCGTGTTGTAATACCGTCCATTTGTTCTCCGAATTTCTTGAATAATAGTTTTCTTCTACATGATTTAATGTAATGATCTCTACTCATCTTAGTAAACGATCTCCGTAAGATTTTCAGCAATTTGTTGACGTAA
>JAAGZO010001045.1 GCA_024206195.1 bacterium
ACATTAAAGAATGTACCCTTCGGAGCTATGGATGAAGACTTGACATTCTTATGTACTGTTAACAACCTAACTGGAACTACAAGAACCAACTTAATGACTGGAAGTGAAAAGATGGAAGCCGTTGCTGTTGGCGCTGATGGTATGACAGGAGTTATTCTCAAAGCCGTTTTAGCTAAGACTTACTCACTTACTGCTTTCCCCAACAACGCTGCTGGAGATGCTATCTTCTTCTCTTCTGATTTCTCACCAAGAGGAACTTTTACTCTTAATATGAGACTTGGGCTTGACTTAGTTGGTACTTGGTCTGCTCAAGATAAAGTAACCTTCACTAAGACTCCTACCTTCTTTGTCTACCTACCAAAAGAATTTGATGGATTACTTTGGGCATTACAACCTTCATCTACTTATAAACCAACTATGTCTATCACTCCATACACTGTTGACAATGCTGGAACAGTGACTAAAGGAACTGCAATCAAGATGGGAGAAACCAAGAGCTCAGGAAATATTGTTTGGGCAACTGCTTCTGCTGATGTAGTATTTGATACTACTTTCAAATACTTTGATGTAGTTGTTGCAAGATTAAGAAATCCTGGAAACAATGTAACAACTAGTGCCATCAACTTCGCTATTCTTTCCGCAGCTGCTGATATGCTCGCTAAGACTTGGACTTCAAGTATCAACCAAGTTAATAACCTTGAATCATTAACTTACACAACTATTCCCAAACCAACTGACACTAACGCTCCTACTACCAGCTTAATCTATACTTCTTACCCTGGATTGAAATTGGGAAAAATGGCTAAATGGGATGCTAATTATAATTTAAATAATAAGCAAATTGGAAATGCTGGTAGATACATGTCAGGATATTGGGCAGTCACTAGAGATACAGCCTTAGCTGTTTTTTCCGCTGAACTTTGCGATCTCTCATTGAACGCTAATTCAGTCTTTTCTCCTCCA
>JAAGZO010001046.1 GCA_024206195.1 bacterium
AATGTAGACATCGAGGGACTGAATAAGGTATAATTCAAAGCTGTGGGCCGCTAGCTCAATTGGCAGAGCAACTGACTCTTAATTGTGTGCTGAGAGTCCGCTAGCTTCCACCAGACCTTCTCATGTCCCCTATTTCTAAGTCTTAAGTATCAAACTCTATCGTGTTTTCCGTGTGGTATCGCTAAGTATGTCACCAACTTGGTCACCAATTCTTCACTCGTGGTCACAATATCAATACATTTACATTGACACACAACACCTGTTTGTGTAGTATATTTTCCACTTAGAAAAAAGGGATGTTGTATGGCATCGATAGATGATTACTTTAAAATCGACAGAGAGCATAACCTCACACTTTATTTTGATAGTAGCCTATCCTTGGGTGACGGAACTGTTGTACCAATTAAAAAGATTCAAAACTTTGCTGCTGGAGCTATCTATTTTGCTTTAAGAATTCCTAATGTAGCAGACCCTCTTGATTATTGTCTAAGATTTCTACATAAAAGTGTTATAGACGCCATAATAGACACATTCCCTAAAATGACTTTTACCACTGGTTGGGGAGAATCATCACCATCAGCGTTGAGAAAATATGACCCTAAAGACCTAGTTTTCTGTGGTAGGATATATATTTATTCAGAAAAGGATTTAAAAGAAGAGGATGTTGAATTACTACACTCAGAAGGTTTAAAGCTTGGGTTGTATATTGAATATTACGGACCTTCTTGGGCAAATAAACGCTCAGAGATGGAAAAACCGTTAGCATTTATATCTCACGATTCAAGAGATACAGAGGAAATTGCTATGCCTCTTGCGATTGAGTTATCAGCTAAAGGTGTTCCAGTTTGGTTTGATGAATTTTCTTTACAGCTGGGGGATTCGCTAAGGGAGTCAATAGAAAAAGGTATTAAGGAAACAAATTATTGCATCCTAATATTAAGCAAAAACTTTTTAGCGAATAATGGATGGACGAAAACCGAATTCGATTCTGTATTCACGAAAGAGCTTGTAACTCAAAAGAAAATTATGCTACCTATTTGGCATGATATATCAAAAGAAGAAGTTTACGAATATTGTCCTTCGTTAGTTGATAGAAAAGCAGTAAAGTGGAGCAGTGGGGTAGAATCGGTGGCAGCAGTCATCGAAAGAAAAATTCATGGCAAAAGGCGGAATTAATGTGTGCAAAAGCACATAGGAAGACACTGCTACCTATCTAATAAATGATACTGCTAAAACCGACAGTGACCATCAAGTTCATTAGCTACAAACTTGACTCCATTTCATTAGAGCAATCCCAAGTGTTGTGATTCTGAGGCTTAATGACAGGACAGGGCGGTATAAAACAGGCTTAAATGATGCCAAGTGGTATATAACAGGATGAAGGTCTTAGGAACGTGACTAAGTGGTCACATTTCAAGAGAAAGCTCTAGGATACTGATTCTTAGAGGTCGCATTTGTCTATGCAGTATGCAATTCAATAACCTTTGAGGATATTCTGAAGCTGTATAAGACACCTTTGGGATAGAACGAGGATTGATAAATAATCAAGACCTGTTAAAGATATTCTTTGTGTTTTCAAGAAGTCCGTTGGTAATAGAGATATTCCAAGCACGCATCGTACTATGCCAGCGCTTACAATTCAAAAACTGTTCCCATGTCAACTCGTTTATGCGAATCAGATTGTAGTTGTCGTCAAGTAATACGAGTATTACGTATTCAAACCTCTTGTCAGGTATTTCATTAGACCCTTTTGGAGGTAATCCCCAAAAGGCACCCGTAACTCTTCCTGTGGTTGACTTGATACTATATCTGTCGCCATTTCGACTTAGCGCATCGACATTCTGGGTGCCCTGTGGAGCAGCTTGCATATTCGGCAAACCAGGCGTTTTGTTATAGAAATCAATTGCAATATACTCTCCAAGGTCACCAACTACGTTTTTGCTACGAATGATGCCACGGTCTCGTAGTTCTGTAAGAAAAGCCCCGTATGAATTGATTAAATCCTCATTGGATAAAGACGAAAAATTCATTGTCATTTTTGTTCTGTGCCCTATAAATACCGAAGTTGCGTATTATCCGCATTATATGTTACCAATAGCTATACTGCAACTACAGGTTGATGAAGCATTATAAAGCTTCTTTGTCTTAGGAAATAACAAAAAACCCCCCCAAAAAATATTCAACGAACTTAGTGCCCCTACACTATGATTCATTCAGGGGATTTATCGCAGAATAACACTAGGATGCAACTCAGCACATCCATCATAGATTGATATCACCTTGCTTACCGACTCGGTTCCAAAATGCCCATTAACCGTTAGGGTGACGGTGTATTCCCCAGGAGGGTAACTATGAAACAGTCTAGGAACGTCTTCTCCAGTTTTCGCATCCCCGTCTCCAAAATCCCAGTGCCAAGCATCAACATCCCACGGGGAAATGCCTTCCAAGATGATTTGACGACAATTCCTGCCTTCTAACCACAAAACAGAGATTGCTAGTTCCTCGGGTGTTGGTGTAAGTGTTGGAGTTGGAGTTGGAGTTGGAGTTGGTGTTGGAGTTGGTGTTGGAGTTGGAGTTGGTGTTGGAGTTGGTGTTGGAGTTGGTGTTGGAGTTGGTGTTGGAGTTGGTGTTGGAGTTGGTGTTGGAGTTGGTGTTGGAGTTGGTGTTGGTGTATCTGGTGACAGGGTTGGTCCCACCGTGGCAGTTGGGGAGTCTTCCAGAGCATCGACCTTTTGCTCAAGCTCGGCTATCTTCTCTTCAAGTTCTTCAACCCGTTTGGTATCTGAGCTTTCTTCACAGCCTGCAAAGAGCAAACTCATTATGATGACGATAAATAGTAAATATCTCATATTTCACCCATCTCTTCGACAGCAGTATACACCTTGGAATATATGGAGGCAATGGGCGTTCTCTTTACATTCAAAGAATGATAGAATGGCATACTAAAAATAGCTGCGTAAAATTTTCGGGGGGGGATTGTATTTCCTAGGAGAGAATAATGATAACCCTTCTCTTAGCTATATGGATTGGTACTTTTATTTTTTGGTATTTGGAAGAAAACAAATAGAGCTGCAAAATTCAAAAACTAGAACTCCGCGGATGGAGAAAGATGTGTTCTCTTTATTCTATTATGAAGAAGGTTGCTACCCCAACCACTAATAATAGAGTTGCTCCACCTATCAGAATTGACCTTGTTTTCCGTTCTGCGGGGGACAAATCAGACCATTTCCTCTCATCTCTCCATTGGCTTTTCTTTAACAGACCGATGACGGCAAATACAATTCCCATCCCCCATAAGTAAGGACTGCCTATTGCAATACCAGCAGGAATCCAGATTACTCCCATGATAAACATTGTTTTGAAGTTGGGCTTCATTTCGTTTCCACGTCTGTGGGCTACTAATACATATACAACCAACAGCAGTAAAATAAGTCCCGCAACGATGATATAAGGCATAAATCACTCCTTTCTCAACTATATCATAGACATTTCATTACGAGGAAATGCTCAAGGTCAGAATAACCCATAACCCCAAAATATCCCCAGTTCTACTTGACTATCAACTAATCAGTTAGTAGGATAGGTGGAAACCAATCTGGGGAAAAGTAGCATCCGTATACTAATGGAATTTAATCATTCACTAGAAATTGTGTTGGTTTTAAAACCTATGTTGGTTGAAGCTATTTCCAAAATATCCGCATCAGCGCAGGTTGTTGAAAACGACACAGAATCCGCCCAAGATTGGTGGGCCATAGCGATACTGCTTGCAGTTGGTCTCATACTTGTATTTTTGTCTGGTAAGATTATTTCCTGGTGGATTAAGAAGGCTCACCAGTTGAAGCAATTCGCTTCAAAATCATCCCTTACAATTGTGTATGACCAAGACAGTCCCAAAAGCACATCTGACTTGCCTGTTCAAATCGCAGTATGGATATTTCGGATATTGGGGACTCTCCTTATCTTCGGTGCCCTATTAGCAGCAATTATGATTGCAGCAGAATAACTGCAAAAGCCTTTATTGCTATGTTTGGTCATATACTTGAGATGAGTATCCGATGCCCCCGAAAAATATTCGCCCTACTTTCCTTGACGAGTTCCAATTGGTTAGGTAGGATAGTGGAAACCAATCTGGGGAAAAGTAATATACGAACATGAATTGTTAGGTTTACAATGAAGATTAAAACAGGAATTGAACTAATATCAGAAACTGAAGGTACTGGCGAAATAGTTAAAAGACACCATTATTATTATTTGCAACTTAGATTATGGCTAAACAAAGGTGCCCCCATCATTTGGAAGCATCCAATAGGTATGTTGGACAGAATGAGTATTGAAGACGATGGTACAACATTAACATCTGATTTCAGGATTGATAGGGAATACTTATTCAATGGTTTGTTCTATGGAATTGAAGGGATGAGGACTGGTGGGACAAGGGTTCTTAGAATAAGTCCACATATGGCATTCGGAGAGAAAGGATTGGAAGATATGATACCTCCAAACGCAGTGCTAAAAGTTGAGGTTACAATTCTCGGAGAAAGAACGTTTGAATGAGTCCCAAAGCAAGTGTGCATTTCACACTAGAAAGCGAAGACCTCAATCCTGATACCATAACAACCGAACTTGAGATATCCCCAAGTCTCAAATTTAAAAAAGGGGACTGGACTCAATATAATCCATGCGTTAAGTTTGGTTTGTGGGGACTACAAACAGACGAGAAAGAAATAATCTATATAGATGATTTGGTATTGGAGGTCTATGATAAACTCGCTCCGAAGACCACCAAAATACAGGGTTTGGTAGAGAGGTATAATCTATCAGCAGTGTTAATGGTTGTTCTCTGGATTGACACTAATCAAGAAGTAACAACTCCTTCGCTAGTATTTAATGAGAAAATCATTGAATTCTTGCATCAGACAAAAGCAACCATTGGTATTGATATGTATCGGTACGATTCAAGTGAAGATGAGTGAAGGTTGACGAATGCCAGAATCCAGCGAAAACAGAAGTTCCAGTCGTTATCCATCTGACGATGTACCACAATGTCCTCGGTGCAAGTCGTTTGATGTTTTCATAAAGGACACGGCATCGGAGATGGACCCGATAGACAAAATCCCTCTATATACAGCAGTGTTGACGATGGGAGTGTGGCCATGGGCATTTGAGCAAAAGAAGAATCATCTAAAATGTCGGGATTGCGGTTGTAAATGGGAATGGGATGGACCATTACACAAAGTCAGACCAAGTGCAGAAACGGAGTTCGCTTGTCCTCGCTGCGACGGAACTTTCTATGGACAATCCAAAACATGTCCTCATTGTGGGAAACAGCTTACTGAAGTGATAGTTAGGAAGCGACAGTGAGACTTTCAATCAACACTTAATGGCTGATATGCGCTTCTGCAATCTAATATTCAGTAGCTAGCCAAATACGATGAGACGAAAACGATTACAACATAATGCTGATATCTTGTGTCACATGTTCTGTGGTTGGGAACTATTTGGTGATTGGGCAGTACTTGCTCAATTGAAATCAGGTACCATCACAATTAATGCATTAGATGGTGGATGTACACATAACGGGGAACTCATTCCACAAATGTCAATGGCACGAGTTCTTGGAAAGTGGCTTCGGACTGACTTTGAAGCCAATAATATCCCTCTCAACGGAATTCGAGAGGCACTTCTTACCGTAGACTTCCAGACTGAAGAGATACCCGAACAAAGAAACAAGTCCGTAATTTGGCGTGACCCAACACCTCCATTCATAGCATGTCAACTTAAATGCCAAAGCCGTATTGTCACAGACGAGAAGTTGTACGAATCCAAATACGACAAGTACGAGGAATGGCCAAAGAGTATGACCAATATAGATGAAGACAGCAGCAACACGAAGACTATGGGTACTCTGGACTTGTTCAAAGACTTAACTGGCGCATTTCTTGAAGCCTACTGCCAAATTGAATATGAATGGGTAGACAGAGAGGGGATTACTGGGGTAAGAATCCACAAACAAGAAGAAAACGGATTCAATGTATTCTGGGGTTCTGATGGACGTGAAATCTATTTTGAGGCAGGAGATATCCATCATTCTGCAATTACCTTGGAAGACCAAAACTCACCAGACAAAGAAATCAGACATCACATTGGTTTTCTCAGAGATTTGCTGAGCAACAGAATGAGAATAGTTGAAAAATACGCAGGTAAAACACCATACAAAGTTCTGGTACAGACTTGGAATGACAAACAGTGGCAAACTGAAGATATTTTTGGTTCGGTGTTTTACAATTACTTTGCGAAGAAATCAGAAATCACTTATCAAAACAATATTTTGGAAGGTAAGGAAATACATAACAATTCGCAATAGCTAGTCACTCCCCATCCTCATAAGCTTCCCTTGCTCTATCATTCCCAAATAAAACCAATGCCCCCGCAAAACCCTTCATAGCCTACACACTATACATGAAAATAGCGGCAGAAAAATGTAGATTGGTGTATGGTATGTAGGGTTTTGAAACCAAAGGGATGTGCAACTCCACCCCATGCATAGCATGGATACAGAGTATTCGTGGACATTGATTATTGACTATTTTTATATGGAAGCTATCATTTCTTCTATTTGACTAACCGAAGCTATGGGATGTGTCTGGAAGGTGACAAACGGAACAAATTTCTGGGTATGTTTAAGGATTTCAACTTCAGTTCCCTCTGCAACTGCATAACCTTTACCTTCTGAAACGAATGCACCCCAGTCTTTTGTAGTACCTTCCTTCATATCTTGCTTGATGATGTCCATGAAGGCACTCCATCCTGCTGCTCTCTCCTTGGGGTCAACAGGCACTTGAGCAGGGACCAGCTCCCACAACAAAAGATATTTCCCCATGATTTTGCCTCCTTTTTGATACTAATAGATTGCTGAAATCATGATAGTGAAAGGATTATACTCCTTGTATATTTCATGTGCAAGGATAAGAATAGCGGCAGAAAAAATGTAGAGATGTAGGGTTGTGTATGGTTTTTAGAGGTAAATGGAAAGAGCGCCCAAAAAGGACGCTCTCACCAGAGGGGATTGGTACATGTTTCTACTTTCAGCATAACAATTAAAGTCATCCCCGTAAATGGGAATTTGGTAATGGGTATCAGGTAATCCTTGTCTTCTCCTTGAATCCCAAGTAGCAGTTGTATGATATAGTTATGCTAACTAGTTGTTGCGGATAATCTGCTTTTAAGTAAGGGAATATGAAAGAAGAAGATAGGAAAAAGATAAAAGAGATAATGGGGGAGATGTCCTGTCCTGAAGGCTTCAAATGTGCGGAGTCGGGATTTGAAATGCTCTGTAAGGCAAAAGACAAAGGAACGAAGGGACATATCGATTGCCTTGAGGATAACGCCTACCGTTGCACCTTTGCCATTTCATTTGGTAGAAGTTACTTTTGCAAATGTCCACTTCGTGTGTACTTGTCCAAGGAGCTGAAGTTGTAAATCTGATAAACAACCAATACCCGAAAAATTTTTGGACTACCCTTTTACTCAATCACACCTTCTTACATAATTACTAAATATCAATGACATTTCTCAATACATTTGTATCGGTCCTCATAACTATCATTATATTCAATACAGCTACAAAAACACTCAGAGTTTCCTTCATCTAAGCAGTCATAATACTCATCGTTGTGAAGGCATCCACACCCACAACTTTCGCAAGCTCCACATGTGACTCCTGCAACAATTAAAGCGATAACTATTAAAACGAGACAACCAACTACTTGCATCTTTCCTCCCTGGTTCTTACAAATAAATTTGCCTGTCAGCCTAGCATGAATAGGATGTTTGAGCAACGCCTATTCGTATCTGAGGTAGGTTCTTCCACTAGCTTACAGTTAAATCACAGTTGCCACCGCTCATCTCAAGAGAGTATAATCCTGCACAAGCAACGTGTAACTCTACATGATAAGGAGTGACTAGCCAATGACAACATTGAAGAGCTTCATCATTGAAGCAAACATAGTGAAGCCGAGACCGTCTGAGACTACAGCTTTAGCATCATGGACCAATATATGTGCATTTGTTGAAGATATGATAACTCTTAATAAAGACGTTAATATTACGTCGGATTCAAAACGTATCTTAGACGTTGCTCAATTACAGCAAACAGACAGTTCTATTCATATAAGGTTTGATGGAGAAGAGGTTCTCCCGTGGCGTGTTCTTGGGCATTTGGTCTATAACTTGACGAAACTGGGTACCGTTTATGAAGCTTGGGGGCAGACCATTAAGCAACAGGGACTTCAACCAGGACGCTATCAAAATTTACTGAAAGAAGTCCAAAAGTCGACCGCAAACTGGGAAGGTGCAAAATATACAGGGATAACCATATTCACCGATTCATCTCAATCGTCAAGTTAGCATTGGGAAGACTCGGAGTCAACACCGTATAATCTCTAAAGCAACGATGTACCATATTCAAGTCAAGTGGTATATCATAGGCACTGAGGAATGACACATGAGACGCAAAACAAACGAAGATACACAACCTTGGAGTGTGAGAGACAGTAAATTCACTATGCTCCCTGCTGAGACAAGAGTCCTCGACACCATTGTAGAAGAGACATTCAAGAAACAC
>JAAGZO010001047.1 GCA_024206195.1 bacterium
AGCTGTTGCCACTCCATTGACCATTGGTATTTCCATCAATAGCTCTTGCAGGAGAACCACTCCAACCTGTTGAACTTTGACTTGTTGTTGCTCCTGTAAGGAAGTTCACAGTATAATCTGGTGTCACGACTTGAGGGCTATTCTTAATGATAGGTCCAAAAGCTTTGACTTCACATAGAGTAAGATAATCAGAGCGCCCAATCAATTGAACTTAAATATATCTACCTTCCAAGAAGCATTCAACTTCATTTGCACCTGTGAACAAAGCATTATCTCCTCCGCATGCTGGGTTTTGGCTTCCATCTTCGCTGTCACCGACTGTGATTCTGTAATTAGTGAGTCTTTCTCCACAGCAATCTTCACGATTAAAGGTTGAAACAGCAGCAACGAATCTAGCGTCTCCCAAGTCGACTCTCCACCAAGCTTCATATTCATTGTGGGTGTGAGTACAGCTGCTGCCTGTCCATTGACCGTTTGTGTTTCCATCAATAGCTACCCAAGGATGGCATCCATATGCATTCGAGTAAGTTGAGCTTTGAGAGGTTACTCCACCATACATGATGTTATATTCCCAGTCAATTGTTCTTGCTGCACTAATAGGGACAAATCCATCTTAGTTTGCTCTTTCTTTTAGTCTATAAAGGGCTGCTGGATCTCCTTCTTCCTCTTCAATTTCATTATTTCGTGCCTTCAACTTTGCTTTTGAAGCTGCTAGTCCTGCATAGACAGCAGTTGCAGAAGCATAAGAACTAGGTCCTACCTTCTCTGGAATTCCATCGTCAAGTTCGTAATAAATAACTGTATCTTGAGGTTCGTTTGATATAAGATTTCCGCTAAGTTCTGCAATCCCAAGGAGAGCTTCTTGATATTTAGGATATCCGTCACCTTCAATTTATGCTCCTTCGCTTATCCAAATCTTGCCCATAGCATTAGTGATTGAGTTATATAAAACTTCAGCTTCATCGAAAGATACGGGTCCTTCTACTTCAGGCGACGTAGAGTAATAGAAATATACATAATTACCCTCTATATAATATTTAAACAAAGATATTGGATACCAGCAACAGATGAGTCAGCTCCAGCTTAAATCTAAGAGCTTATAAGTGAGCTAGTGGTCAAAGAGACC
>JAAGZO010001048.1 GCA_024206195.1 bacterium
GACCTTCCCGGACTTTACAAAGACTTTTTATCTCCAATGTGATGCTTCCACTAGTGGTATCAGTTGTGTACTTTCCCATAAGGATAAGGACAAGAAAGATCATCCTGTTGCTTATGCTTCTAAGGCTTTGAATAAGCATCAGAAAAATTATTCCATCATAGAACTAGAGTTACTAGCTATCATTTTTGGAGTTGAGTATTTCCGTCCTTATTTCTATGGTCAAAAATTTGTCATTCAAACTGACCACGCTCCACTTAAGTATCTGCAAAATATGAAGAATCCTACTGGTCGTTTTGCCTGGTGGATTGCTTATCTGCAGCAATATACTTTCGATATTGAGTACCGTAGTGGCCGCGCAAATCGCAATGCCGACACATTATCTCGTATACCCAAGGATCCTAATTATAAGGATAAGGAGAGCTTTGCTGAGGAACCGTCAATCTGTGCCACTTTGTCTGCCGCCGCGCCATTAGCCGCGCCACCACCAGTTCCATTTGACCTGCTGGAAAATCTAATTAAGTGCCAGCGAGAAGATCCTATCCTAGGACTGTTGTATCAGTTTCTAGTGACGAAAACATTGCCTGTCGATGATGAGTTTGCTGATAAACTACATCTTGCTTCCAAAGACTATAAGCTCATCGGAGAAACTCTTTATCATTTGCCGCTAGGACCCGAAACTAGACACACCCGACATACTGATCTTATCATCATTCCCACTGCTTTGCAATCCGCTGTAATGCGAAGTTTGCATGATGATCTTTTAGCAGGTCATCTAGGCATTGCTAAGACTCTTGCTCAAATTCGTCAACGTTATTTTTGGGATGGAATGAATCAAGATATTTACGATTGGTGTAAATCTTGTGTTTCTTGCGCTCAACGCAAAGATCCTTGTCCTGGTACTAAGGCACCATTGCATCCGATCCCCTGTGGACAACCGTTTGATATGTGGGGAATAGATATTATGGGAAAACTTCCTCAGACTGTAGATGGAAATCAGTACATC
>JAAGZO010001049.1 GCA_024206195.1 bacterium
TTGATGGCAATTCAGAAAATACGCTGATGACTGTTTAGAGATTCAGTGTATTTTCGCACGGAACTGTTATCCCGCAAATTTTGTCAACTACACTCTTCTTAGAAAGCAGTCACAAACTTCACCAAGATACAAACTGAACAAAACTGTCATACGTGTCAAGAATGACACCATACGTTGTAAAGTTCTATTTGGAATGGTGTGCAAACGCAGGACTTTCAAACAGGAGAAGGTGTATGGTAGAGAAGCAAAAGGGATCCGATCCAGACACAACCCTCCTCCCGCGGCCTCCATGAAACTGAGAAAAGATCTGAACGGAGTGGGAAAAGACAGAAACAGGAACATTTACAAGAGGCATTACTAATGATTAAGCAGAATTAGGAGCACGCTGCGACAATAGGTCATATTTGTTGTGAATTAGGGTTGTTTACAATTGGCAGCTAGTTGATCTGGGAGGGATCACAGGCATTACTTAACGATTCTCATTATTGATCTTGCCGTACATGATCTTTAGTGCCTTCTCCTCTGTCTCAGCATTACTGTTCTTGCATCATAGGCGGGTACCTGTTCCTTTCCTGAAACTACCCAGTGTTCCAATTACCGGTACTGTTACTTGTTCCATCACTTTTTTTTCACACTTTTACATCCCTACTTCTCTCTGTGCAATGAAAATATTTGCATCATGAATAAAGGAAGTGAATTGTCCGGAAATCAACTGAACATTTTAAAGTAAAAGGAAGTAAAGATCATGCAATAGAAACAAAACTTTTCACAAAACCCGTACAATTGCTGAGCCAAAATTCGAACTTACGAACACTGTCATAAAATCAATATAAA
>JAAGZO010001050.1 GCA_024206195.1 bacterium
CCTATGGCATCAGTAGAGTCATGAAAGAAACTAACATCAATGTGAATATTTCCTGGATTTACTAATGTTAGCCCAGTTTTAAAACCTTGAAATAATGATCTGGTTGAAATAAACCTAGCACCTAATAATGGATCAGTCACACTTGGTGCCACAATCGTACCTAATGAACAATTATCACCAGTAGTCATTAGAGTTGAATAATCCATAAACCAACCACCAGAAGTAATATCAAACATTGTGGCATTATCAGCAGTTATTTTCCATGTCATACCATTACCAACACAACGGATAGTACCTTCACCATAGATCCAAGGATCAGTTCCTGAGTAAGTCTGAGAAGTTACAAATACATCAGCACCTTCAAACAGTGCATAGGCATCGTTTTCAAGTTTTAATCGGGTTGTTCCCCAATCAATCTCAGTCATAAATCTATACAGCTTATACTCTGGAATTACATCGCCAGTTCCACTAACTCTTGGCATATCGTCAAGGCTCCAAACCTCAACTACCTGTGTGGGTTTTGTTGCAAATGTTTGTCCACCAGGTCTTACAACATCACCACTAACTATAAGATCACCATTTACTGATGCACCATAAGTTGCTGTTGTAAGTGCCGTTTCTTCAGTCTTGGTGTAAGGTGTTTCGTCTGTTCCTGCATGTAATTGAACACCCCATAAATGATATGCACTCCCTACAGTTCTGAATGCAACAAAATTCTCTGAATTCGCTATCAGTGGTATAGAGTAACGCTTCCACATAGACGTAGTTTCTATGCTTGTATAATCGGCAAGCTCTAAAGCAATCTGTATAGTTTTATCACCTGATACATTTTTAGCCCAAAAAGATAACATATATACATCATCTTCTACAAGAGTAACATTATGCCTTAAATATCCTGCGCCACCAGATACAGTAACTTTATCTGCTGTAGTTTCACCATTTGGAGCAACTGCATCATTTGCAACAACAACAGGTGCATTAGACCCAAGTTTTTGCCAGACTGTATCATCAATTTGTTCTGAGTAAGTAAGTAGATTCTCAATAATTCCACTACCAGAATAAGGCGTATTAGTAGAATTAGCTATCTCAATATGAGCTGGCTTAATAGTCAAAGCATTTTCTTCAAATCCATTTACATCAGTAGCACCCAATACTATATGGGAATAGTTTTCTGAATAATCATCATTCTTGAATAAGATACCAGAAGCAATATTAGAAGCTCCACGATGGGCAAGACTTGTATAAGTGCCATCACCAGTATTATGATTATGCATGTCAATACCAGCACGCAAAGCCCAGTTAAGTGTACTTGAATTACTTATATGCAGATCAATTCCATTTGTTTCATCAAGTATGAAATTATCCTCAGTAGCCATTGAATTTCCAAGATTGATCTTGAATCTATCACTATCATCATTATCAATTCCCATTACCCATCTTGTACCACCAGTTAATAGGAATTGTAGCATAGCATCGCCACCGCCATCTTGCTCAATAGTAATACCACCGCTTGTTCCAGTGACTGCGTCATCTTGATAAATGTGAAGTATGCTAGCTGGCGCTGTCTTAATCCCAACGTGATTATTGGAGTCTATTTGAATACCTGCACCATCAGATAAGAAAGCACCATACTCAATTTTGAAAAGATCAGAATCACTATTATCAATACCAGCTAGATAGCGTGCCCCACCAGAAAGATACCATTGTGCTAAAGAATCCCCAGTTCCATCTTGCTCAATAGTTAATCCAACAGTAGAACCAGTCAGCGTATTGTCTTCATACAGATGTAATTTAGAAGCTGGATTGTCATCGCCAATTCCAACATTCCCTGCTATTGTTGCTGTCAGAATATTTCCTGTACTTAAATCAGCACTACCAGAAATTTTGTAATGACCACTTCCTGAATAATCTACTCCTGCTGATATTGTCTGAATACCTGTTAGAACATAGTGCAAAACTGCATCACCTGTGGAATCTTGCTCTATAGTAATACCAGCTGCTGCACCTGTTTCAGTATCATTTTGATAAACATGAAGTGGACTTGTAGGATTTGAAGATGAACCAACCATAAGTGAGTCAGTAATCTTTACTTCACCAGTTGTATTAATTATAAATCTTGTATTTGAACCCAGATTGATAGATGATGAAATTTCAAAAGCATCACCACCAGAGTTAGCTATCCCAGCAACCCATCTTTGGCCTCCACTTAATAGCCACTGTAATACAGAATCACCTGTCCCATCTTGTTCGATAGTGATTCCACATTGGTCACCTGTTTCGGTATCATCCTGGTAAACATGTAATGGTGAATCAGGATCAGTTCTTGTTCCTATACTTACAAAGTTATTAGCATCAGAAATATTAAGACCACCTTGGGTTGCTATCTCATCAGCATATCCCATTCTAAAATATCTTGTTGCTTCTGTAGCATGGTTATTATTAAACAATACAAATTCACTTTGGTTTACTCCTACATCACCTTTGTTAAAAATAAGGTTTGTAGAATCTGAGTCACCATAAGCGCCAACTTCAAGTGTTACTGCTTTACCAGAGTGCAAACCAACTATATCAGAACCAGCAGCATAAATATCAAAAACATATCCAGCAGTAGGAACTTTTTTAAATCCAGTTCCACCATCAGGAGATATATTGATATATGAATCAGATTCATCTGTTCCAATTATTAGATTGCCTATTTCACCAATAATCTCAGTATCATCAGAGCCATCACTGTATGAAATGCTGAGACCTGTTGCATCTGAATCATTCAGAAATTCTATTGCAGCAACTCCTGATGCATTAGGCACTTTCAAAGAAAAACCTGACATTTCATTATAAACAAAAGGAACTTTTTCTGCTAAGAATAATCCAAGTGTCATGAATGGAACAGTTTGACCAATAAACGGGCCAGAAGTTTGCAACCCACCATCTAACTGTATCCCTGAGAATTTGGTATAAGTATCCATTCCTGTTTTAATAAAAGTTGGATTTGGAGTTTGGAATGCTGTTTGATTTCCTATGTCCCCTGGGTCAACAGTTATATAAGTATCAACTATTTGTGGTCCAGTTTCATCAGTACCTATCCATACTTGTACTCTTAATTCTCCAGACGTTGCTGGAATCAAAGTATATGTTTTTACATAAGCATCAAATGAATTTGTACCACTGACCGCTTGAGGATCTGATAAAGTAGAAGAGAACACATCTGCTACTGGTGCTTGTGATAATGCTGGCAATTTCCAGAAAGCTGGTTCTTCATTTCCAGTATCATCATAAGGAATACCATGAAGATATGTCAATCCACCATCAGCTTGAGTAAAATTAAGTAATTCTGCACCAGAAGATAAGCCAGCTCCACCTATTCCCAAATAGAGAGTTCCAGCAGATACTTCAGCAGCAGCTAGTCTCCATAGCGTACTATCATAAGCTACTGGTGTTGATGCTCCACCCCATATAAATACTGAAGCAGTTACATCCCCAACATTTACTGATATTGGCAATCCATTTTCAAGTAATCCCTCATTTGGTGAAGTTCCAAAAAAAGTATCCCTTGCTGCCAAAGATTCAAAAAAGAAACTGTTTCCTGTAGCACCAGCTGGGCCTGTATTACCTTGTACTAAACTTGTTACATCTACCCAAGCAGATGAAGCCCTTTGCTGATAAGCAACTGAGCCTGCGCCATCATCAGCTAATCTGATAATGAGAAATTGATTTTGATCTAGTCTTGTTAACTCTGAAGGGTTTGCTCCAAAGTACACATCCCTCGCAGCAGCATCTGCGTAGTATCCTGGACTGTTGTCTGATTGAATGAATACCTGAAAACCTGCACCACCAAATCCTATAACACCTGAAATTAATGACATCTAATCACCTATAGGGAAGTATAAAATTGTTATTGCCCCAGTGCTTATTCCACTTATTCTTACCATAAGCTTTGCACCTTTGCCATGGTTGATTACATTTTCAGTAGAAATCAATCCACCAACAAATGCTTTAAAATTGTCATCTCCATCTCCATAACCAAACTCAGCTACAGCTGTAGCCGTATTGGCTCTGATCATAATAGAAGTTGATCCAGTTTTTCTTGCATTGGATCCATCAGCTTCATCAAGTACATAATCACCATTAGCTGTAATTACTTTTTCCATTAATTATCTGCCTCCATTGCTGCCTTTAAAGAGTTATGAACTGACTTATCAATAAATGCAACCTCTATAGCACTCATCGTAGTATCAATTATATCATCAAACTCGCCATTTGGAAACTGCCTACCTTCACTGGTGAGTTCACTTACATAAGGAACATTAATATTCAAGTGTACTTTTCCTGCTTTTATTTCAGGTATGGTATCACTTGATCTAAAAACTTTATCAGTACTGCGTTGGACTTCAACAACTTTTACTTTCTTGCGTCTGAGTTCTTGTATTAGCCCTGATCCGCTGGATTTGTCTTCTATATAGAAGCCACGCAATACTGGATCTGTTCTGAGCTTTCTTGGCTTATTGTGTTTATTATAAAACAGCTCTGCCTGTATTCTTAACTCTGGGCTTTCAAGTCTATCATGAAACATATCCAATAAGTAAATGGATTGCATCTTGCTTGAGAAGCCCCAGCACTGAAAGCATGTCCAATCATTTATGGTCTTTACTTTCTGAGCAGTATCACCAACCATAAATTTAAAATCAAGTAATGGTAATGATTCCCACCACTCCCAATGCTCATCTTTGAAGAGGTTACCACCTACAATAACAGGGTTGCCTTGATACAAAGCATCCCAGTAAGCATCTCTCATAACACTCTTCCTACCCATTAAAAACTTTTTTGACTTCAATTGAGGAAATAATGGGTCATCTACATCTCTGTGCTTTTCCTTCTTGGTAGCTAATGCTTGGAAGTTGAATACTTTTACTTGCCCTTTATACTCTTTGATCATCTTGCCTACCAGATCATTAACATCCCATCTGGTCATTATAGCAAGTAATCCAGCATATTCAGAGAATCTAGTTCCAAAATCATCAGTAAACCAGTCCCAGATTTTTTCTTTGTATGTTTTACTGTTGGCTTGCTCTCTGCCTTTTATGGGATCATCAATCACTCCCAAATCTAATGACTCACCTGTTACAGGGCCACCAACAGTTGTATTCCTGAACAAACCTCCTGTTACTTCAGTACCTTCTCCATTCAGGAACTCAAGATGACTACTTGTTCTAACAGCGCCACCTCTTTTATTAGACAAACTAATGTCTGGAAATATCTTTCTATACTTTTCACTTTCAATGAAGCGTTGTTGATGATTATTACATCTTGTCCCTAAGTGATCTGAGAAGGATGCCATGATCGTTCTCAACTTAGGATTTTTTCCAGATGCCCAGGATATAAAGTCTGATATAGCCCAGGATTTGCCGTGTTGAGGTGGTGTGGAAATTACATATATCGGCCTATCCCCATTTGTCAATGATACATAAAAATTTTGGAGGACTGAACAAAGTTGAGCAATAAACCAATTATATTGAAAATCTCCACACCTCATATATTGACGATAGGCCATGAAGTTTACTCTGGACTTTTCAACCCACCACTGATCAATAAGTTCTATTTCTTCATCTGTATATTGCCTCATGACTTATTTATTCTGACTTCTTTGGTACTGATACCAAGATCTCCCTTGCTCTGCTTAATTGAGGGTGTAAGCAAAACTCCTGATACCAGGGCCAAAGAAGTCAACATTACTCGCCATCCTCTTCAGGAACATCTTTTTCTATATCATCTATATTGCCATCATCAGTACAATCAACTTCAGGAAGTGGGATGCCTCTTTCCATCATTTTCTCTTCAGCTGATCTTCCATCACCAGTGTTATTGATTACTACAGCTGGGGCTGGATCTTCTTTGATACCATATACATTACCCATATAAAATTTTAATGCCGCCATGTTCATCATTGAGGATGGCATAAACATATGCTCACCTACTTGCTCCATATGATGAGATGCTCCAGCAGTCAATCCCATTTCCACCGCTTCTTTGAAGGACTCATGCTCTCTCATCCAACTCAAAAGTGTTACTTTTCTGCAGTGTAAGGCCGTGGCTAAAAAGTGTTTAGACTTTCCCTCTGACAACACATCGTAGGCCACTTGATCATACTCAACTTTGTATGTTGTATATCCACCATTCTTCTGGCGATCAATTGGTTCAATGATGTTGGGATTATTTGGCATACATTTCCTTGTGATATAAATTTAAGTTTAAGACTATATTATACTGAAAAATTTAAAAAAGTAAAGTAAATTCATCTAACGAAATCAACCGTATTCTCTATATATTATCATTTCCTTTGCAAAAACGGTGCATAGCTATGCTATCACTGGGCAAACTCTACATTCAGTACCTTTACAGTATTTTATTTCCTTACTCTATATCGCACTAGAGGTAAAAACCTATTTAATCGAAATTAATTATTTTTTTCTCCCGTGCAAGTTAGACTAAAGTATTATAGTTTTAAAGGAAATTATCAGAGATAAGTAATTAGAATTACTTACTATTCCATATTTCCTTTGCAAAATTCAAAAAAAGTTAAAGGGTTTAAAGGAAATTTTTCCAGCCTATATTTTCTATTTTCTCCTTTATAACCTTTATATTAAAGGGTTTAAAGGAAAGTATTTCAGTAATTACTTATTTTAACAAAACAGATTAAATTTTATGATTAGCAATTTTTTTACTTGTCCCTGAATATCGTATTCTTAAACCTAATAATTACAACTGTTAAAATTATTAAAAACCAGTGATAGCTCTGTAAAAGAAATACAAACCTAAAGAGAATATATCAAAAGGAATTGTAAATCTATTATAATATCTCCAAAATTGTTGTAGCTTTCTTTCTGTATCCAAACTGTTAGTATGTCCCCATATAAAAAATATGAGTGTAATCAAAAACATGGTAGTCATTACTTACCTCCTATTTCAATGCTCTGAAATCACAATCGTCACATTTAAGTTGAACTCCTGTTTTCTTTCCATCAGAATTATATTCAGCATGTTCTCGTATTTTACCATTCTCACATAATACACAACTTGGCAATGTTTCTCTTTCTTTCTCTGCTTCCAATAATTCAGAATCTGTAAACTGAGATTTACACCTATTGCATATATATATTTGATCATGAGTATATCTCAATTCATACTTGCCACATTGAGGACAAGTAACATTTGTTCTTGAACTTGGCCTCCTTCTCTTTCTTGGGCTCATAGGATCATCTACAATACCCATATCAGCGGCATATCCAGCAATATGATGACTTTTGCTTCTACAATTAAAATGACTTGGTGGTTTATAACTCCTGTTCAATCTTGATGCTGCACGTCTATCTGCATTATATTCATTAGCAAATCTGGATATAAAATTTAGGTCTGGCATCCCTGCTTGGCTTAATTGTTCTCTAGTTATCTTTTTCTGGAATTTGAATAAGTCACCTCCCAAGTATTCCTCAACAGCTATAGTCATTGGTGAATTTCTTTCCATACTTATACTTACCCTGCAATCAGATTTTATTCTTCCCAAAAGTGCTTCCAATACTTCCTGTGTATTCCGTAAGTATCTCATTACTTATCCTCCAATATTGTATGTATTCCACATTTACAACATCTGTCAAATCTACCTATCTTGCCTTCACACCAAGGGCAGTCAGGCATTTCATCTATCATAAACCACATATCTTGATCAAATACAAGTCTGGCTTCATCATCTTTATCATCTAAAGTTATTCCTGAAGACATATTGACTGCAACAAATGCATCCATCATATCATCAGATTTCATTTTGCTATGCATTACTATCCCAACAGGTCTTTCAGGAATTGGAACTTCAAATGCTTTATCAAACCATTCATTATTAAATACATTATCACTGAAGTTTGGCATTTGTTTATACATTCTTTCAAACCAATCTGAATGACTAAGATGCTCCTTCTCATCTGCTCCCAATAAATCCCAATTATCTTGAATGGCCATTACTTATCCTCCACAACAAAGTGCATGTTACAATGGTGACATCTATTAGTGCTTTTAATAAATGATTTGCCACACCATAGGCATTCCACTTCTTCCAAGTCTTCTACTCCACCAAAAGAAGTATTTGGATCTTTGTAAGGTACACAAGCTTTACACTTTTGTCCATTCCAGTTACACCCATGTACACTTCCATCATGTTTATGAGGTTTACTATGCCGGCAACCATCTCTACAAGGATCTGGACATATCACTTTATCATCAAAATAATCTGGTGGCATATTACTTACCTCCATTTTCAATGATATCAAGAGAGTCAGTATCAAATACTACAAATTCACTATGCTCTGTATACACAGTGCCTTTTTCCATTTTGATCACTGGACTGCCTACAGTTTCTAATGCTTTTATTTGTTCTTGTAATTCTTTGATACGAACTAAATTGAACACACTTGTAGAAATTGAAATAATAAAAGCAATAAGTAATATCATGATTCTATCTAAATTTGTCATCTTATCACCCTTACCCTTTTGCTACCACAGTTGCTACATATCCAAGTACCCATGAATGCTCCTAATAATCCCCAGATTGGCACCCATAGTCCAAAAGTACATAGCACAAGTAATAAGTGCAATATATGATTTGGTCTTTCCTTTTCCAATTTTGTCTTTCTATCACATGTTTTACAATATCCTGGTTTAATTTGTTGTCCCATTGTTCAATCCTCCATAGATTGTTTATAAAATGTTTCTGCCTCCATAGGCCAATCATCATCTTCACACTCATATATTTTACTTGTTGGATTACTTACAATCCAATCAATTAAATCTGACTCATCTGATTCCTCTGGCATCCATTCAGACTCAATAGCTTGGTATACTATGTCGTCTGAACCAAGTGTCTGGCTTGTCTTCCAGATCATAGGATAGATACCTTGAGCCGGATATTTTCTGCCTCTCTTTAATTGAAAGCGGATATCTCTCAATTCACCTTTTAGTGTTTTATCCAGTGGCTTTATGCCACCAATGCTAGCAAGCCATATCTGGAATGTTATTTTGGTCACGATTTATTCCACGAGTAATTGGAGTATTATCTCTCAATATTTGTCTGTGACAACTATTACAAATAGCATCCAAATATTCATCTTCCTCACCTCTGTTTTCCTCTTCAAACTCTTCATAGCACATTGCGCATGTTTTAACCATCAGCATGATCCTCATATTTATAAGTTAATTCCCAAACATAACGTTCAATTATATCTCTATTGATTCCAGTCCAATCAGATCTATTGTTCATAGCCTTCTTGTACTTACGCAAGTACTCCAATTTTTCTGGTGCACTTCTTTTTGCTAACAATGATTCATTAATACAATGTTTTTCATCTGTAGTATTCCATGTTTCATTATGCTTTCTTGATCTTTCTGAATTTGTCATTGCCATTTATCACACCTCCTTTAATTCTTTTAAAAATTGTTTTACTTCTATTATTGCACTGGCTGATATTCTAACATCATCATCATCTATCAATTTGAGATAATAAATTGCTTTCTTATATTTCTTTTGTATAGATTTTAATTGATCATAAGTAGCCTTTGCCATCATACCACTACAATCTTTGCATACATTATCTATTTCTTTTAATTCATTACAGATATAACACCTCATCATTCACTCCTTTTAATTACTTTCCAGTTAACACCCAATGTTTTCTTGCCTCTTATAAATTTGTATTCACCAGAGATTGTATCTTTCATCCCAAGTAAATATCTACCCATTGTCTTTGTACTTTGTAATACTTTCTCTCCAAATGCTTCTGTTATTGCATGCTTCAATTCTTTCCCATCCCCGTTGAATGAGCTATTATCACTGCCTATACCAGAGCATACATCCAGTATATCTCTTGTTTTAAAATCATTTTCTTCAAACTCATTATATAGAGATTTCATCAAGTCACTCTTAGCAATGGTTTCATCATCATCAAAAGTGTTCTGTTGGAATATCTCTAATAAATCATGATTACTTATTTTCAGTAGTGGCTTTCTAACAAAATTGTCCCAACTTTTGAATCTACTTTCTTGTTCAAATTTGACATCTTGTAATTCCTTGCCTACAATAACAAGAGATAGCACAGCGCTGATAATCTTCTTTCTGTTACTCCTTACCCACTCTCCAATATTGCGTCTCTTGAACACTATGTTTTCTGGTCTTTCTGTATCTGGAGTAATTCTGATTGGCATAATTCTTGTAGCAAAGTCACCTACAAAGCGGATATTGTTTCCAGTAAAGAGCCAGAGTACATTTGCTGGCACTTCTTCTGTTTCATTCTCTCCAAGTTTCCTCCTGGAGTAAGTGCTACTGGTCATAGCCTTGGCCAACTCATCACTCTTTATAGTTGAACCCTTTTTAATATTATCAAAGAGTACACAACTGTGTCCCTCTCTCAATATTGCTAGCATATGCTTACCCAATTCGTCATCGTTGTCACTCCATGAGGTAGCAGCTACTGGCCTATTGTATATTGAATAGTTTATCAATTGTGCTAGGGTTGTCTTACCGCTGCTTTGCTTTGGAGATACTATGGCAAAACCTGGAAAGCCCTCATCCCCTGATATGTATGGTCTCTGGATAGCAGTCATTAGTGCTGCCACAGCTGCTGTTCTGTCAAGATCAGAAGCAAAAGGGAATTCATCAAACACTTCATTACATAAGTAATCATATGCTTCTTTTGGTTCCATTTTGATTAGTTTTAATTTGTGATGTAAATATGCAAATAATCCTGTCTTCTCATCATATCCATTCTTCTGAACAAGTTTCCAATTATTGTCAATAAAAGGATGCTCAACCAGTCCAGTCAAGGGTTTCCACTTTATGTTATACATTCTTGGAACTGTAGCAAGTATGCTCTCAGGACAGATCATAGATTTGCCATTATCAGCTACAAATATACAATCCTGTTCAACTCTGTTTCTCAATATCCCTATAGGCTTAATAATATTATGAACAATGGGCATATCTGGATAGTCCTCACCTAAAGCTGTTTTATGGATTACTTGTCTTACTGTCTTGGGCTGACCCATACCTATAACAGAGAGAGTATTTCCAATCATGAATACTTGTGGTTCCTTATCACTATTGGATAAAAGGTTTGCAATTGAATTGGTTACTTCTCCATGATTATCATTACATAACATTATTTCTGTTATTCCTCTTGCTTCTCTCTCTTTTGTTTTTATCTGTTTTGCTATCTCTGCTATATCTTTGGCTTGTTCTTCCTTTGCTATCTTTATTGTTGCGCTGATAGCTCTGGATCCAACATGCAATTTCTTATCAATTATTTGTATAATATTTTTTAAATCAATGGGATCAAAATTAAGTACCTTTTTAGCAAAGTCCATTTGTACTACTGATTCATGAGTCTTATCAATCCATTCCATTACTTCTTCAAAGGTAGGATTATTTACAATATCAACAGCACTCTTAACACTTCTCCCAATATCATCAAATCTGGTTTGCCAATCCTCCAACCGCTGTGAGTCTGTCACACCTCTCTTTGCTGAGTTCATAGCTCCTTCAAGCATTTGTTGTACTGTATTTGGTGGAACTTTTCTATTGATAAGGGATAAGGCAAGTTTGTTTAATTCTTCATGATAGTTTTCATTAGTAAGGATTTTTTCCACCCCAGATACTAGATCATATTGTTCATTACCACGTCTGGTGGTGCTTTTACTTATGGGTTGAGATAAGCCACTATTTATAATGTTGTCTGGCTTCCATTTTAAAGGGCCATCATTCTCTATATATTCCAGGAACTGATCTTCAGGTATGGGATCTTCAGCACCTTCACAAATTCTTTTTTGAGTATAGATAGGTTGGGTACAAGTAAATACAGAATCATCTATGATATTGCCCCATCCCTTTTCTTTATTGTATGCCTTTGCCCATGCCCTTATATCCATATTAAATACTGGCTCTTCAAGCCAAAAGAATAAGTGGCACTTCATCTCATCATTAGCAGTAGTTAAATCACTTGAAGCGGAAAATTGTAGAATATAGTCAGCATTATGGAAGGGCTCAGGTAAGTGATTACTTACAAAATCAGCAATACATTCTCCCTTTTCTAGCATATATCCATCTATATCAAAACAAACACATTGAATTTTTCTATCTTTAATGGTAGGAGCAAGACCATCTTTTCCATCTTCTCTTTTCCTTCTTACTAATTTTTTCAGATCTGTTCCTTCAATAAATCCTCCATGGATCATAAAAACTGGATGCTTTTGATTCTCTTCTAATATCTCGAAAACATTTTTCAGATTACTTACTGGAATTTCAAATCCCTTAAAAAACTTTCCAGCTTCATATCCAGATTCTTTTTTCCATCCTCCATTTTCGTATTCGTAAGAATATATTTTTGTAGCTATTTCCCCATTATAGGGCATTAAAAAATTTAAAACCTCTTTCCTACCTTCCATTTTATCTCCTATTTTAATCATATATAGTTATGTATAATTATGTTTAGTTATATATAAATGGTAATTCTATATAGTTATGCTTAATTATGCCTAATTATGCTTAATTATGGGCTTGAAATATCCTCTATAAGCGTGGATCTCTTATAACCTCTATATATAAGGGTCTAAGGGATATAGACGGCTTATAACGGTGCTATATAAGGCTTTTAAAGATATCCTTTCCTTTATATACTTTAAATCTAGGTAAAAGGGAACTAAAAAATTGATTATTTTTGATACATAACTGCCTGTTTTTATTAGGTTATAATTTCAATAAAAATACATAAAAATGTTTACTTTAAAAGCTACCAGGCGTATAATGTTATTAAAGATTGAGACGGTAACTAACTAAAAGGAGATAAAAATGGGGAAATTATACGAAGGGGATAGAGTAAGACTAAGAAAGGGAACAGAGGTTTTTAAGATAGTTAGAGTTATGAAAAGAAAGGGCGTAGAATTAACTAGAAACGGCCATAGAGATAAAACGACTCGTTATTATAATTTAGGAACAGACGGAGTTTTTTATACTAGAAACGAATTAGAGAGAGTTTAAAAAGGAGATTAAAATGGGAAAAATATTAAGGGTAGGGGATAAGGTAAGATTAGATAAAAATGGAAGAATTACAAAAATAATAGATATACATATAGAAGGAAAAATTAAATTTTACGAAATTAAAAAGGGTGTTTATATTAGAGCGAATAGACTAACTAAGATATAATTTAAAAGGAGATTAAAAATGGAAATAACTAGAAATGAATTAAGAGAGATTTTAAAAATTAGCCAGGCGTACGACGAAAAATATTTAGATACTTTTTTCCGAAAAAACCTCATAGATTATAAAGTATTAGGAATTAAAAACGGACATATCGAAATAGCTCTTTTACTTTTTATAGACGGGGAAAACGAATATTCCATTACAGAATTTTATATCCCTATAGGAAAAGGAGAATTTGCCGAGACAGCTGATTATTATTCTACAGATAAAGACGAAGCAAAAGAAGAATTTAACACTTATAGATAAAAGGAGAATAAAATGAATAAAGCCCAAAAAAGAGAAATTAAAAAGAAGGTCAAAAGTATAATAGAAGATAAAAGAATAGGCAGCGTAAGATTCATAAGCATAGGAGTAAAGCCAGAAGGAAATAGATACATAGATACCATAGTAGAAGCAGTAACAGTAGAAGACGATACATACCAACCACCCCTTACTAAGGCTGGAAATTTTAGAGCTTATATACAAAGAATTATAGACTCCGCGATTATTTTAGAAGTAGACCAGGTATTTGAAGACGAAGGTCATCCAGAAACTTTTGACCAGCAGAATCAATTTTTATGGGAAGGAAATAATACAAAATATAAACAAGAGAAAAGATTTTAAACCTTTAACAGATAGGAGAAAAATTATGAGTACAGAATTAAAAGCAGTAACAGAAGTATCAGTTGAGAACAGAGACAGATATGACACAGGCTATCACACAGCCAAAGGAGTTTTTGAGGCTGCTCTCATGTTTGTTCTAAAATTAATTGGCCTATTAGTAGCAGTCATAGTAGTGCTTATATTCATAGGAAAAGCCTAACAAAAACCTTTAGCCATAGGAGAATAACATGTCACAGAAAAAGAGTAGATTTACAGAGGAAAGAAACCAAGCCAAGAAAATAGTAAAAGAAATTAAAAGAAAGATTAAACAGTTAAGCCGAATGGAATCTATGAGCATTCTATATTGTGATAAACTATTCCTGTCTGTTTCCTTACACCTTATAGAACAGACGCTAAAAGTATGGGTTGATAATAGCAGAATATTAAGAACTCTTAACCCTAAAAAGGAAGATACAGATGAACATATATGATTCTTTAAGGTTTAAAGGAACTAATACAGATGGAAGAACTGTATTTATGGATGTAGATTACTACTCAAAAGAAGAGTTTAATCATGAAACTGTAATAAGGTTTACTTATAAAGGCAGAACAGTTTTCTATAGCTTTGCTACTAAATGGATTTTTGAAATAGATGCTAGTAGAAGGAAAACAATATTGTTCTATGAAGTAACATTAACCAGAGCACAATAGCTTAACTGGGGAAGGTCAATGGCCTTCCCCACTAAGGAGATTAAAATGAAGACTATTAAAAGATCAGATATAAAAAGAGCAATTGCCTGGAATTGTTTAGAGTGTGGCTTCTTTAATACCCAAGAGGAAAAAGAAACAGATGTTTTATTCTGCAGAATCTGCGGGACAGAACATGAAATTGAGGAGGAAGATTAAATTCAAATTTTTGTAGACTTATCTATATAATAGGTTTAAAAAGGAACTTAAATACAATCTACTAACTTTTAAAGGAGAAAAGATGGCAACTAAAAATTCAAACATTCAAAAATCCAAACAGGTTAAAATGAAAGCTCACTTTACTGAGAAAAGAAAAGCAGAATTAAAAGAACAGGAGTTCACCGGCCCCAATAGTCTAGCTGTTATGTGCGCAATCAAAAGTTTCATCTCAATAAACAACTATGTACTAAGAAGATTTATTTCAATTAATTAAATATCACATTTTAACTTTACTTATTTAAAAGCATGGTTTATAATGGAAGACATTAAACAAAAACCTTTAACAATTTGGAGGATTTAAACATGGAACCAAAAATACTAGTAGAAAAGAAAGACATTAAAATTGGAAAAGTAACAAACCTGGTAATCAAAAGTAATGAAGCAAGGCTGAGTGGGATTAAAGCAATTAAACCTAAAAAGGGGATTGAAGCCATACCAGCGGTCAAAGCTGTTCCTGAAGTAGTAGGAATAAAAGATCCAAAGACAGGTAAGGTAACAACCAAGCATGTGCCCGCTATTAAAGCCAAGGCTGGAAAAGAAGGCAGAGATGCTGTACCTGGATTTGTAACTGTTAGATTACTTGCTAAAACTAGGGAAGTTGCTGATGAAGTTATTGCCAGAATGAAAGATCAGGGATATACTCCAATGTCTATAGAAGCTGGGAAGTCTGGTTATGATTTTGCTGCTAAGTACAAAGTTGATATGGCATCTGATAATACAGCAACCTCTTCTATCAAACCTATAAGAGCAGCCTTCAAAAAAGCAAAGTCTCCAGCTGGTTATAATAAAGCAGGCCTGGATGCACTTAAAGCAACTCAGAAGGAAGAATTGGCCAAGAAAAAAGCAGATGCTAAAGCTAAGAAAGATGCTGAGAAAAAAGCAGCTAAGGATAAAAAAGTTGCTGAGAAGAAAACAACTGAGAAGAAAACAGCTGAAAAGAAAACAACAGAAAAGAAAAATGGCAAAAGCTGGCCATCAAATAAAGATAAAGACGGTGGATTTGACGCCTAATTAAACACCTAGGTGGGAGTGAAATACCTCCTACCTAGTTTTATCAAAATTTCATTTTACTTATTTAAAAAAATTTAATATTATAAAATTCTAAAAACTTAAACACTTTAAAATTCAAAAGGAGAATATTATGTCAAGCCAACCAATACTTATTTCAAAAAACAATAGAGAGAGAAAAGGAATTATAATCAACAACTGTTCTGTTATATTTCAAACAGGAATTAAAGCAGATGAGGATTATGGTCGTCAAGACTTCATAGCAGACTGTGGGGATATAGGGATCAAAGCAAGAACAGCTGCAGCTTACTGGCTTAAAGTTGGTGGAACTAGACATGGAGCTTATAATTGGAAGGAAAGGAGACAAGCATAATGCCATATGTAAATGTTACTTCTTGTTATAAAGGTCATGAGAAAATATACTATAGCAAAGAGCTTGGGGAATGTCCATTCTGTAAATTTAATAAGCTAGTAATAATTAAAATAAGTAATATTCAATATCAATTAGATCTACTTAAAAAGGAACGTATTAATCATAGAATTGAATCCCCTAGAGAAGAGATATCCACCGGATAAGGCCTGAAATACCCCTGAGGATCTGTTAAAAAAGATTTTTAAGGGGTATATAAGGGTTAAAAATACAAACGATTCTCAAGGGTATTTAGGGCTTTTAAAAGGCATAATTATGTATAATTATATATAATTAACCATAACTATTAAAGAGGAAAGGAGGTGATTATTTGATAGATGCTAGAGAGATTGAAGAATGGTTAGAAGCAGAAGCAAAATTAAAAGAAGCAAAGGCAGAGGAAATAAGGTTGAGAAATAAAATCTGTAGTTTCATTTTACAGGATACCCTGAAAGGGTCAGTGAAAATGAAATTATTTGCATGGAATTTAACAGCCACTGCTAAAGTTAACAAGACATTAGATGCTGAATTACTTCAAGCCATTACTCCAGATTTGACACAAGAGGAAAGGGATGCCATAAAATGGTCTCCCAAGATAGTAGCCAAAGCATTTAAGCTACTAGGGGAAGATACAAAACTAAATGAAGTAATAACAGAGAAGCCAGGAACACCAAGCCTCAAAGCTGTTCCCCTTAAAAAATAACTTTAACAAAAGATCCATGGAGGACAAGATGACAAATGAACAAACATCACCATTACAGAAGAAAATAGTAGCAGTTCAATTCAATACCAGTACCAAAGAGTATACTTATTTGACAGACTTGGATTTGAAAAAAGATGATCTGGTTATTGTTAAATCACCTACTGATGAATACATAGTAGTAACTGTATGCAAAGTCAGAGGGCTAACCCAGAACCAGTTAAGTCTTGCTTGTAAGTGGATTGTTCAGAAAGTTGATCTGGTAGCTTATGAAGCCAACATGAAAAAACAAGAGCTTGTACAGGAAATTAGAAACAAACTACAAGAGAGAAGGAAAGAGACAGAAGAGATCATGATCTATCAGCAACTGTCTGCTAGTGATCCTGAAATTAAATCACTCTTGGGAGAGCTTGCTGGAATAGATCCAACACTTGTTCCTCAATTACCTGCTCCAAAAGCTGATGAAAAGAAGTAACAGTTCAAAATAAATAGAAAGGAGCATAAGTATGGCAATAAGATTAACAACAACAAGAGAAGCAAGCAAGTTCATTAAATGCTTGGTATATGGGGAATCAGGAATGGGCAAGACTTGGTTGATAAAGACTTGTCCCAAACCGCTGATCATCTCAGCAGAGAAAGGCCTGATGACATTGAGTGATCAGGACATTCCTGTAATTGAAATAAACACTTATGAAGATTTGGAAGAGGCATTTGAGTTTGTTACTACAAGAGAAGAGGCAAAAGAATTTGAAACAATTTGCTTTGATTCTATAAGTGACATAGCAGAGAATGTAATTGCAGATCTCAAAGCAGAGTATCCTGATCCAAGAAAGGCTTATGGAGATATGGCTGACAAGCTGTTAGCTATGGTCAAAAAGTTTAGGGATATTACTAACAAGAATATATATTTTATAGCAAAGGCCAAGAGAGTAAAAGATGATTTTACTGGTATTACTTCTTGGATGCCTTCTGCTCCAGGTAAGCAACTTGCTCAAGCACTTCCTTACTTATTTGATTATGTATTTCCTTTGAGGATGGGAGTAACTGGAGATGGTGTAGAATATAGATACCTTCAAACAAACCAGGATATTCAGTGTATTGCAAAATCAAGATCAGTTCATCAATTAGAGGATAGGGTGGAGCCACACCTTGGTAAATTATTCTCCATGGCTCTTGGAGAGACAGAACCTGAACAAACTCAACAAGTAGATACTACTTCAGATGAAGCTGAAGAAACAGAAGGAGATGAATAATATGGCTAAACTGCCTGCAGCATTTGATTCAAATCAACACGATGATATGGCAAATTTTGATCCAGTACCACCAGGGATATATAATGTTCACATTACTGACTCTGATTACTTGGAGACTAAAAATAAAGATGGTCACTTTTTGAAGCTTGAGTTTACTGTCTTGGATGGAGATTATCAAGGAAGAAAAATTTGGACTCAGTTAAATTTAGACAACCCAAATACTGTTGCAATGGAAATTGCTAATCAAGAATTAGCAACTATATGCAGAGTATGTAGTAAGCCTATTGTACAGGATTCACAGGAGCTTCATGGAATTCCTTTAATGATTAAAGTGAAAGTGAATCCAGCAAAAGGAAAATATGCACCAAGTAATTCCCCAACTGGTTATGCTCAAATGGGAGTAGGCTTTGAGAAGTCAGGGAATTCTGGAGAAGGTGCCCAAGAATCTGGCAAACAAGTAACTGGAGATGCAACCCCAACAACTCAGAAGGATGGAGTGCCTTGGAATAAAAGTAAATAAAATCATATAACTATGGGGGCAATTGTGCCCCCATAAGGAGCAAGTAATGGTTCTGATACCAACAAGCACAAAATTAAAAGTAGAACAGATGATTGAAGGTGCTACTGTTGAGCCTGATATTAGAGGTTATTTGGGCATATCATCTTTGGCATCTGAGTGTGAAAGAAAGTTATGGTATGGTTTTAGAATTTGTGCTACTGAAATATTAACACCAAGAATGAAAAGGCTATTCAGTAGGGGACATAGAGAAGAACCAATCATAGTAAAGGATTTACAATCAATTGGAATAATCCATCACTCTGACCAGAAAGAAGTAATATTTGCTAATGGTCATGGAAAGGGTCATTGTGATGGGATACTAGAAAATGTTCCAGATGCTCCAAAAACTCCCCACCTTTCAGAATTTAAAACAGCTAATGACAAAAACTTCAAGAAAATAAAAAAGGAAGGGATACACTCTGTGTACCCAGTATATACTGGACAGGCAGATTGCTACTCTCATCTCTTGGATTTAAAGCGTACATTATTTGTAGTTGTTAATAAAAATGATGATGAAAGGTATTATGAAAGATATCATAATGATCCAAAAAGAGCTGTGGAATTAATTGACAGAGGTGTTGATATTATTTCCTCTGAATTACCTCCAGAGAAAAGATGGAATTCAAAATGGTATAAATGTAAATGGTGTAAGTATTATGAAGTATGCCATATGGGGATGCCAGTAAAGAAAACTTGTAGAAGTTGTCAAGCCTGTGATATCCATGATCATGGCAAATGGAGATGCTCTAGGTATGACATAGAATTAACATTGATGCAACAATTACTTGGGTGCAATAAGTATATATTGCTCACAGGCTTATAATGTTTGATCTCTATTATTTTCAGAAAGATGCTGTAAAAGCAATTTTTGATTATTTCTGGTCAGGAAAAAGGGGCAATCCGCTTGTGGTTGCTCCTACTGGCTCAGGTAAATCAGTGATCATTGCTGGCTTCTGTGAGGAAGTAACAAGAAGATGGCCAGGACAGAAAGTGCTTATCCTGAGTCATACCCAAGAAATTTTAGAACAGGATTTTGATGCATTAGAAAAGCATATTCAGAATCAAAGAATTGGATTGTATTCTGCAGGTATGAAAAGTAGAACTATTGAAGACATTACTGTTGCTGGGATAAATTCTGTACACTATAGAAGCTGGCTATTCACAGAGTTTGATATCATTATTGTAGATGAAGCCCATTCTATTTCTGCCAAAAGTGAAGGAATGTACAGAAAGTTTTTTAACAAAATGCAGGTTCCAGTAATTGGTTTAACAGCCACTCCATTTAGACTTGGACATGGTTACTTACACTTGGGTGAAGATGCATTCTTTGATGAAATAGTATATAACATCCCTTTAGAAACACTTGAGAAAGAAGGCTTTGTCTGTCCTTTATCTACAAAAGGTACAGATGAAAAGATGGATGCTACTGGGATTAAGAAACAAGCTGGAGATTTCAGGATCAGAGAATTATCTTTGGCTTTTGATAGAATTGAAATAACAAAAAGAATAATAACAGAGATGTCAAAGTATAAGGAAGAAAGAAAAAAGTGGCTGTTATTTGGGATAGACATAAGCCATGTTATTAATATAGCAGATGAATTAAAATTACAAGGGATAAAGGCAGAGGCAGTGTACTCAGGCCTTTCCCAAACAGTTAGAAAGCAGAGAATTCAAGATTACAAAGATGACAAATTACAAGCTCTTGTATCTGTTGCTGTACTTACTACTGGATTTGACGTGAAAAGAATTGATCTCATTGGGTTGCTCAGATCAACTACAAGTCCAGTACTTCATACTCAGATACTTGGAAGAGGAAGAAGAATTCATCCAACTAAAGAAAACTGTCTTGTATTAGATTTTGCAGGAAATATGGCCAGATTGGGTACAGATAAAAATCCATTAGTAAAGATGAAAGGGGAGAAGGGAAGTGGAGACCCAATAATGAAAGAGTGTCCCAGCTGTAGAGAAATGGTTCATGCTGCCACTAGAAATTGTCCACTTTGTAATTTTAAATTCTTATTCAAACACCACTTAAATGAAAAACCTTTTAAGAAGTTAGATGATATTGAAGCTTGGCATCCTGTTGATTATGTAGAGTATGATAGACATGTAGGTTCAAAAAGGATACCAATGATGAGAGTTACTTATCACTGTGGCTTGAGAAGATTTAAAGAGTATGTTTGTGTACAACATGGAGGCAAAGCTACTTACCAAGCAGCTTGGTGGTGGAAGAGAAGATGTAAAGATGTAGAGATGCCAAGGAAAGCAAATCTTGCAGTTGAGCTATCAGATAACTTGGTTGAGCCTACAGAGATTTTTGTATTGGAATCTAGTAAGTACCCTGAAATCAAGGATTTTAGGTTTTAACCAGGGCTATAGAACAAATGAGGGCACTGTAAAATATGACCTCTTAACCTTTACTATAGAGTAAAAAAGGAGAAAATATGACTAAAATAATTGGGGCTGGAATATCTGGATTACTTGCTGGATTGGTCATTCCAAATAGTAAAATATATGAGGCCAGAGAAGAGTACAAAAATAATCACCAAGCCATACTTAGGTGCAGAAGCAATTACTTATCCAAGATAACTGGCATACCTTTTGAAGAGAGAACTGTTCACAAAGGCATATGGGTAGGGGATAGAGAAGTTCCATTGTCCTTAAAAGTTGCCCACCTTTACTCCAAAAAAGTATCAGGAGTAATCTCAGAGAGAAGCATAACCAATATTGATCCTGTTGTCAGATATATTCCACCTGAAGATTTTGTAGACAGACTTGTAGAATTAAACAAAGATAAAATTACTTGGGACTTTTCTTGGACAGGAAATAAAGATGGAACACCTACCATATCTACTATTCCTATGTATAAGATACCAGATGATACTGATTTAGAATTTAGATTTGAAAAAATTTATGTAAGTAAATATGAAATTCCAAGATGTGATTCTTATTGTACTATGTACTATCCTGATCCTGGGACCAATGTATATAGGGCATCTCTGAATAAAAATCTACTTATCATAGAAAGTGTAGACAAAATATCTGACATAGACTATAATTGTGTAATTAAGTCATTAGGGTTGGAAGGAGTATTGCCAAAAATATTAGTAAGTAATCATGAACAACCATTTGGGAAGATTACCCCAATACCTGAATCCAAAAGAAAAGATTTTATTTTGAAACAGACTATAGAAAGTAACATTTATTCATTAGGTAGACTTGCGACTTGGAGGCCCAAGCTACTATTAGATGATGTGCTAGAAGACATATTTGTAATCAGAAGGCTTATTTCAAGCGGAGCATATGACAAATTTACTTACCAACAAGGAGAAAAATAATGGAACCAGAAGTCAAATTAATTAACTTTACTGAAAATGCATTAGAAGTGCTCATCTATACCAAGAGTGGAAGACTAGCAACTGGAACTACTTTCCCAGAAGTATTGGCAATGCCATTCTCTGAAAAAATGGAGCACTGGGGATACATGATGGATACTATTCAAACCAGTTTTGAATTTGTAGATTATGTTTTTGAAATTAAGAATGTATCCAGAGCCTTTACTCATCAACTTGTTAGAACCAGGACTGCTTCTTTTCAGCAACAAGCTATGAGGGTTGTAGATGCTAGAGATTTTACTCACACTACTACAACAGACAATCCGCTTTATGATATTGAGTGTGATTCTGCAAAAGATACTTATGGGGCTTTGATTGATAAAGGAGTTCCAGTCCAAGATGCCAGAGGTGTGCTACCAACTGCTATCCATACCCAGATCATGATGAAAGCAAATTTAAGAACACTAGCAAATATGTCAGAACTCCGTTTATGTAAAAGGGCAGAAGGAGAATATCAGAAAGTATTCCAGATGATGAGTTATGAAGTGAAAAAAATTCATCCCTGGGCAGCACCATTACTACAAGTATACTGTGTCAAATATGGAATCTGTGCTTTCCCAAGATATGATAAATGTCCTGTTCAAGCTTACTGTTTTAAATTAGATGATAGAGGAAGAAATACAATCAAAACAAAATGGCTAGATACAGATCATGTAGCTAATCCAGTTGCTAATAAAAATGGTATGACCATGTAAGGAGATAAGATGACAGATTCAAAATTTGACAGAGTAAGGCATCAGCTATACCCAAATCAAGAAAAGGCAACAAAGTCTGTTCCAGAATTACTTATGGAATGTATTGATACTTTTAAAGAAAGAAATGAAGAATATGGTGATGCTTATAAGACAGCTGGAGGAATTCTGTGTAAGATGTTCCCTGATGGAGTAACACTAAAAACTGAATCTGATTTTATTAGGTACAGTTTATTTTCTCATTCTTTTAATAAGCTACTAAGATATGCAAGCAACTTTAATAGAGGTGGCCATGAAGATAGTGCAAAAGACTTATCTGTATATGCTGCCATGTTGAGAGAAATGGATCAGGAGGAAAGTAAATGAGAACTGTATATGATACTGAAACTACTGGGTTGTTAAAAGCAGAAGGAACAGACATAATGCTTCAACCATATATTACAGAAATATATGCAGCTCAGATAGATGATTCTGGAAAAATAGTTACTGAGTTGGAAACACTTGTTAAACCTCCAATTCCAATTCCAGATTTTATAACAAAGAAGACAGGAATTTCTGATTATGATGTAAAAGATGCCCCAGAGTTTCATGAGATATATAGAAATCTTGTAAATGTATTTTTTAAATCTCATACTATGATTGCCCATAATCTTCCTTTTGATTTAGGCATGATAGTGTATGAGTTAAGGAGGATGGGGAAAGAACATGATTTCCCCTATCCTCCAATGAAATTCTGTACAATAGAACAGAGTATGCATATCAAGGGTCATAGACTCAAGAATGCTGAACTTTATGAAATAGCTACAGGAAAAACTTTGGAAGATGCTCACAGAGCAAAGAATGATGTACTTGCTACTTATGAATCTTATAAATGGTTAATGGAGAATGGACAATGTGGATGAATTGTAAAACAGAATTCACTTTCAAAAAAGTATATGGCCATTTGGATAAGGTAGCAGAGAAGTGTGCCCAGACTGGTGAATGGGGTGGCATGGCTGATCTTGGAAATACTTTTGGCCATATAAGATGGAAGAAGGCTTGTGAGAAAGCAGGCATAAAACCTATATATGGGGTACAACTTCCTGTTACAGAAAGTTTACAGAGAGATGTAAGAAGATATCCATACAATTGGATGACCTTTATAGCAAAGAATAATCAGGGCTTACAAGAAGTATATGAACTTGTAGATTTATCTCATCAACAATTTTACTACAGACAAAGAATTACTTATGACCAGATAAATGATACAAGTGATAATATTTATATCTTCAGTGGAGTTGCTCCAAGATGGGATCTGATAGAAAGAGAGGTGCTAAAAGAAGTTGGTCCACATACCCCTATTTATCAAAGAAAGATGCATCCAGGATATACTCCAATAGCAACTATAGATAATTATTATGTAAATACTGAAGATAAAATTGTTTATGAACCATTTGCTGATGAAAGACAAAGAGAAAGAAAAACATATATGATGCATATTCCTACAGAGAAGGAGTGGGCATCACAATTGATAGGACAAGGTTCTGCTATCCACAATTTGAAAGTAATTGGAGAAGAATGTAATGTTGAAATTCCAACAGCACCTATGGTTACTTATATTGGAGATGATGATATTGAAGATTGGTGTAAACAAGGAGCTGAAGAAAGAGGTATACAGCTATCATTAGAGCCATACAAAAGTAGATATGAAAGAGAAATGAAGTTGATTAAAGAAAAAGATTATGTGGATTATTTTCTTGTAGTTGCTGATTTGATAAGGTATGCCAAAACTAAAATGGCAGTTGGTCCATCTCGTGGATCTTCTGCTGGTAGTCTTGTATGTTACTTAATGAAGATAACTGAAATTGATCCAATTGAATATGATCTATACTTTGAAAGGTTTATTGATATCAATAGGTTTGATCTTCCAGATATAGATATTGATTTTCAAGATGAGAAGAGACATCTTTGTTTGAAGTACTTACAAAAGAAGTATGGAAAAGAGTGTGTTGCTCAGATTGGAAATATAAGTAAAATGAAACCAAAATCTGCAATTACAAGATTTGCTCAAGCACTATGCATACCGCTTGATGATGTTCAGGAAGTAAAGGATGCTATGATTGAGCGTTCTGGAGGTGATGCTAGAGCAAATTTGAGGATGGAAGATACTTTGAGAGATTCTGAGGTTGGAAAAAGATTCATAGAAAATTATCCAAATATGGAAAATGTAACCAAGATTGAATCTCATGCATCTCATACAGGTGTACACGCTGCTGGCATACTTGTCTGTAATGAGCCCATTACTAACTTTTGTGGGATCAATAGCAGGGATAAGAAAAGAATAGCAATGCTAGATAAGAAGGATGCAGAGGCAATTGATCTTTTAAAAATAGATGCTTTGGGATTAAGAACACTTGCAGTTATAGCATCTGTATGTGATCAGATAGATAAGCCGTATGATTGGATGTATGAGATACCCACAGATGATCCAGGAGCTTATAAGGTATTCAATGATCAGAGATTCAGCGGAATATTTCAATTTGAAGGCCCAGCAGTTAGAGGATTGGCCAAGCAAATGCCAATAGAGAATATGGAGGATGTAGCAGCATTGGGTGCTCTTGGCAGGCCTGGCCCACTTATGTCTGGAGGTGCTAATGATTTTATTAAGTATAGAACAGGAAAAGAAAAAATCAAATACTTAGCAAATCATCAAAGCGTAATAGATGCAACAGAAGGTACTTATGGCACTATTATATATCAAGAACAAATGCTAGCAATTGGTAGAGGATATGGAAAATTAACATGGAAAGATACAAGTGCTATGAGAAGGGCTATGTCCAAAAGTCTTGGAGATGAGTTCTTTGATACATTCAAAAAGAAATTTATAGCAGGAGCAGAATCATTAGGCAGACCTGTAGAGGAAGCAGAGCAAGTATGGAAATCTCTTCACTCTTTTGGATCTTGGTCTTTTAATAAGTCTCATGCTGTATCTTATGGACTTGTATCTTACTTATGTGCTTATTTGAAAGCCCACTATCCAATGGAGTTTACAGTTGCTTGTCTAAACAATTCTAAAAATGATCAATCTGCTATCAAGATATTAAGAGATGCAGTTGAAGTAGAAGGGGTTGAATATGTATATTTGGATAAAGATATTTCTGTTCAAAATTGGTCAGTATATGAAGGAAAATTATATGGAGGACTAAAGACAATACATGGTATAGGCCCAGCAGCAGCCAATAAGATTGTTAAATTTAGAAGAGAAGGAATTGAGCTTCCAAAAGGGATAAACAAGAAACTGAATGAAGGAGTAAGTGCATTCAAATACTTATACCCTGGAAAAGAAGTTTATGGAGATTACTATACAGATCCAAAATCTCATGGACTGAATAATAAAGTATCTCATATAAAAGATACAGAAGGTGATGGAAAATTTACTATCATTGGATGTATTATTAAAAAGAATTCCAGAGATGCTAATGAGCCTGGATTTGTAAGTAAGCGTGGAGGCAAGTACCAGAAGGGTCCAACTACTTGGCTAAACATAACTATTGAAGATGATACAGATTCTATTATGTGTAAAATTTCAATTAGTGATTATGAGAAATTAGGAAAGGAGATTGCTGAAACAGGCAAGGAGGACAAAGATTGGTATATGGTTTATGGAAATAAAATTAATGGATGGAGTTTACTTTTTGTTCAAAACATAAGGAGGATAACAAGATGAGTAGTCAAGAAATATTACAAATGTTAGATAACATAGACAAATCAAAACCCAGTGTAAAAATAGTATTACTATCAGATTATGCAACAAATATACAGCATATATTGTATTATGCATGCAATCCTTTTCTCAAGTACCATATTACTCCACCTGATTTAGAAGGTACAGAAGGTGGATTGGAGTGGCAAGAAGAGCATCAGGATATACTTTTAAGATTGTCTGGTAGACACTTGACTGGACAAGCTGCTGTAGAACAATTATCTGATCTCATAGTAAGTAGTAATCCAAGTACAGCTGAATTACTTAAAAGAGTAATCAATAAAGATTTGAAAATTGGAGCTGGAGTAAAAACTATTAATAAAGCAATTCCAAATCTCATTCCTTATTCAAAAGAAGGAAGAACAGAAAAGCCAGCAATTATGTTAGTAAAAACATTCAGACCTGAAAAAGCAGAGTATCCGCTAATCTGTGCGAACAAGAAGGATGGAGTCAGGGGCAGAACTATAGATAAGAAATTGTTTACCAGAAGTAATCACAAAGTCATAGGGTTGGAGCATATTGAGAATAATATCCATTTATATGATTTTGAATTGGATGGAGAGATAATGATACCAGGCCATGGCTTTGATTCTGCATCTGGATTAGTAAGGAACCATGATTCAATACCTAAAGCAGTTTACTGGATATTTGATTGTCCTAGCCACCCTGGGAATAAAGAAGAAAGATATCAATTTTTGGTAGACAACATAACAGAAAGTGATTGTGTAAGGATCATTCCTCATTTTATTGCAGTTGATGAAGAAAGTTTAATGGGCTTTTATGAAGATGCATTATCAGAAGGTGATGAAGGATTAGTTGTATACACTGTTGATCATGAGTACAGGGATGCCAGAAGTTATGATTGGTGTAGACTAGTGCCAAAGAAAACAGCAGATTGCAAGTGTATAGGATTTTATGAAGGAAAAAAGAAAATGGAAGGTACATTGGGTGGCATAACTGTTTCTTATAAAGGTCATGAAGTAGGAGTGGGGTCAGGGTTTTCAGAGGTTTTCAATAAAAAACAGGCTCTGAGGACAGCTGAGGCAGCTGTAAAAAAGGGTGCCCCTTCTCTTACTATAGCCTATAAAAGAGAGGAAGAAGTCTTTTTTAAGAAAATGAGATCAGAAATCTGGGAAAATAAATTTAAGTATTTGAACAAAATTGCTGTGATAGAGTTTAAAGAAGAGACCAAAAAAGGATCAATGAGACAGCCAATATTCAAAGGCTGGAGAGAAGACAAGACAGAGGAAAATTATGAGTAGATATAGAATTGGAATTGATCCAGGAAAGAAAGGTGGGATTGCTATTGTAAGTGAAGATACCATAGTGCTACATAGAATGCCCACCAAAGATCAACCCTTTGCTAAAGCAAAAAAAGTAATGAAGAAAGATAAGGAAACTGGAAGGAAAAAGTGGACAGGCAAGTATAAGACCAAGCAGATGATTGATAATAGAGGTGTTGCCCGTATCATTGCTCCTTATAGAAGTCTGATTCAGAAATCTACTCTTGAAGCTGTTCATGCTAATCCTCATGATGGAGTAGTAGGATCATTTGAATTTGGAGGTACATTTTATAGTATCATTTCTATTTTTGAAATAATGGATATAGAATTGAGCTATGTTACTCCACAAGTATGGAAGCAGAAGTGGGGATTAATTGGACAGGAAAAAGATGTATCTAGACAATTGGTTCTGAGGATGTATCCTGATCTTGCTGATAGTCTGAAATATAAAGTGGATGGAGGAAAGGCAGAGGCATTACTTATATCAATGATGTAAAATAAAAAGCCCCTCAAGTGAGGGGCATTTTTATTATTTATTTTTTTCTATACCTTGTCGCATAAAGATGGTCATAAGTAATGCAAACCCTGCCTGAATTGCTTGGCCCACTTCCATATCACCAGTAAGTACTGCTCCCACAGTAGTCACTAATCCAACAATAGCGGTTACTGTTGTTTTCTGTTTAAGTAATTCTTTCATATATCCCTCCTTTTAGTTTTATCATTTCTGTACTTCCTGCTTCTAACATCCATATGAACCCTATTGACATACTTAATTACTCCAAACTTATCTGGATAAGTAGTATCATAATAGTCATATACTATATTGGGGTTCACTTGAATCCACTTGCCATTTCTATTCCTGTAATACACTTTGTGATCAACAGCTTTTCCTTTGATATGGAATGAATTTTTTGATGCTCCATCTGTCTGAGCATTATGCTCTTGGCATCTATTTGGCCCAGTAATAACAATCTTGATAGGTGTTTTATATTCCTTTCTGAAATAAGTATGGGCCTTTTCTAGTGTATCCAAAAGCTCCCAGTCTACAGTATTAAAGCCACAACCACACTCACATTCAAATTCATATCTACTGAAATGTTCTGTTAAATTTCCCATTAAGGGCCAACCCCTTTAAAAAATCCTGATTGTACCCAATGTGCAACAGCACCTCCCATTAATCCTGTGATACCTATAATGACAGTATTGATATATTTCATCTTCTGTAACTTCCTTTGATTCTCAAGCACCATTGCAAACAAACTATATTGGACACCACGTGCTTCTTTTGGTGCCATATTCATAAAATCATTTTTATCTATCCCAGGAATTGAAGGCATTTACTTTCCTTTTTTTATAGGTTTCTTTTTTGAAACTGGTTTCTTAACTGACTTTTTCTTTTTCCTTTTGGCCATTTCTTTATCAAATGCTTTATCAAAGTCTTGTAAATCTTTGATAAGTATAATAGCATTATTCTGAGATGAAGTAAGTATTTTCATACCATTTTTAATATCTGCTAATGTATTCTTCATGTCAGCAGCAGTGATAGGTAATACCATATCAGGTAAATCTTTACCATCTAAATCTATCTGTTTTATTATTGCTACTGTTTCACCTTCTGGGGTTTTCTTAAATTTTATCTCACCCCTTTTCTTCATAATTGCATACTGCGTGATATCTAGTGACATATCAATCCTCCTTTAAATTTTTATAATACTTACTATACTATAAAAAAATAAAAAAAGATACTATTTTCAATTACTTATCTTCACAAGCAGTTACAATATCCGCTTTCAACTCTTCCAAATCTGCTTTCTCTGCTTCAAGCATATCAATCATCTTTTGTATAGATGCCAGTTTTGTACTTATGTAATCCTCAGAAATAGATTGTACTGTTGGATCAACTTCTTCTCCATTATGATCAAATGCTTTTGTAGTAATAATTGCTGTATTTTCTTTTTCTTTAACTGGAACAATACTTACAATTGTTCCTTTTTCTTTTTTGTCTTTGTAATTTCTGCTTAACATTTTTATCTCCTTATAACATTAATGTTGATTCTAATCTTTCCAATCTTTCTTCCAAATCATCTATTCTTTTTTGTGACTCTAAATCTTTTTCATGCAACTCTTGAACTTTATGAATTAAACCTGTTGTTGTATCTGCTCCATAGCTCACTGATCTACAAGTCTTTCCATCCTTTTCATAGTTGACCATATTTTTATATATGGATTCACAATCTTCAGCAATAAGTCCTAGTTCAAGAATACTTGTTCCTATTCTATTGAAATATGCAGGCTTTAAGTTTAGTATGAAATCAGAATTTATATCATCATAATTAATATTTTCTTTAAATCTTTTTGAAGATGAATCAATTACTAAGTTTCCACTACCATCAATCATCAACGCTGTTGTTGAGCCTGTATTTGCCAAGTTTGGAAGAGTAACTTGACCCGTAGAAAAATCACCAGATATTAATATATCAATTGCATTTGGTCCATTTGCTAAAATAAATTCCTCAGAAGTGCTTGAAGTTACTACATTGTTTCCTGCCAAATATCCAATAAAGACATTGCTATCTCCTGTAGTTATTGGAGAAGCTAATCCTGATCCAAGAAAAGTATTTGAATATCCAGAAGTAATAGCACCTCCACTATCATTTCCCAAACAAGTATTATTATTCCCTGTCATATATGAACCAGATTGTCTACCAACAGCTACATTATTACTACCTGTTGCTGACCATCCTGCTTGTGCACCAAAATATGCATTATTACCTCCTGTATTAAGTTGACCTGCTGAAGTTCCAAAAAAAGCATTGTAGCCTGTAGTAATATTTACATTTCCTGCTTTCCAACCTACAAATGTATTGGATGCCCCAGAGGTATTGTTTTGACCTGCTTCAAAACCAACAAGAACATTTCTTGATCCTGTATCCTTTTGTCCAGCACCCATCCCTATGATCACTACTTCAGCAGCACCTACTCCTGTATTGAGTGCTGTTGCTCCAATTACTACAGAAGTTGCTAAAGCAGTAGCTGCTGTTGCTGCTGTAGATCCAATGATTACATTACTATCTAAAGTAAGAGCAGCAAAACCTGCATATGCTCCAAGTACAGTATTATAACCACCTGTCATTCCATACCCAGATGCTTGTCCAACAAAAGTGTTATAAGTAGAAGATACAATATTTGATCCAGAATCTCCACCTATACATACGTTGTAGTCTCCACCAACAAGACTGAATCCGCTGTTTGTTCCTACAAGTGTATTTAAGTCTCCACCATCAAGTACATTCCCAGAATTATCACCTATACAGACATTTGAAACTCCAGAATTATTACTAGCACCAGCAATTTTTCCTACATAGACATTAGCTGATCCACCATCTGCTAGCCCTGCTCCCCTACCTATAGAAATGTTTATGTGATCTGAAGTATTAAAATCTGTATCAAGTAACCATCTAGCGGATGAAGCATTATATCTCATATAATTCCATCGATTACTATTTATAATTTCACCACCAGTAAGAGCACCTCCACCACCTGGAAGTCTAACATCAATAGCTCCTAAGCCACCTACATTAGCAGTACTTGCACCTGTGTTAGAGTTGGCTGTAGTAAAAGCAGCAAGTTGCCCATCTGTTAAAGAAAGTACATCTGAACCACCATCTAATACATAAGCATTTGCAGCACCTGTATCAGTATAAGAATCACTTTCTTTCACTCTTATATCTAAATGATTGATCCACTTATAGACATTATTCATCCAGTAGTTCCATACTTCAGCAGGAGCTTTTTCTGGAACAAGTCCTACATAGATCCATCCATCAGTCTGTCGTGATCCTCCTGGAGCAGAAGTATTTGTTTCATTGGTATCCCATAGAGGGAGTGCTGCTGGTTCTGTCATATTATTATCTCCTTAAAGAATTATTGATGCTAAGTTGCCACCAGTTGCTGGGTTAGCTATTGTTCCCATACCCAGTCCTGTGGGATCTTCTGCAAATGACTGAGTAGTTGCTTCATCATAGTGGACATACTCAGGATCAATACAGATAAGGTCAGGAAGTAATGTTAATGCAAACACTTCAGTAGCTGTAAGAATTCTAGTAAAAGTGTAAGTTGGGTATAGTGAAACAATCAATCTATACCAGATACTTGTACTTGGTATCATAAAAGATAAAATATCCAAGGTTTCATCTACAGTCATATTTGTAGAATTTATCCTGGCCTTTGCTTTTAAAAACAATCTATAAGGCTCATCACCTAGTGTAACACCTTCAATTATAGGTCTTTCCAAGCCAACAATTACTCCACAGATATCTAGTTGTACACCTTCTGCTGTACTGATTGCTCTTTCATCCATCAATTCTGTCCCTGATGTTTGAAGCTCATCATACTCTACCAAAAATGCTTCCAAGTAATCAATAAACTTTGGAGAATCTTCAAATTGAAATGCTAGTCTATCAATGCCTTTTTCTGTGGGTAATGTCATTAGCTAGTCACTCCTACATCTGCTACATCATATACAGATATCTCATCAATTGCTATTGTTATATTACTTGTTCCAGAAGGTGCTGGAGTTATTCCCATTGTCATTACAACAGTAAGTATTCCAGGAATGCTATTAATTGGAGTAAAAAATTGACTGTATATTACATCATCACTTATTAAAAAATTCTCTTCTCCATAAGCAACTACAGCTGCAGCCACTTGATCATCTCCATCTACAGGATAATCTCCATCAACTGTAAGAGTAATATCAAAATAAATATCAATTTCAGAAGGTCTTGAAAAACTTACATCTTGATCAAATCCTTGAGCATCTTCTACTTGTACAGTTGTAGAGCCATATGATTGAATGCCTTGCGGAGTATTATTCCAAACTACTTGTGCAATTTCATCATCATCTCCACCCTGTACTACTGATAAAAAATTCCTAGCAGGAATTCCATTAGCATCAACTGCATCAGTTTTATTATCTAATACTACAACATCAGTAACAGCATCAAGATCTAATAATTGTCCATAAAGAGAATCAACTAAATTCTGACCAGATGCTAATACAGATGCTTCTCTTCTTATCCTCAGTTCTGCATCTGTCTCTTCATTTTCACCTACTGTAGCTGCAGCTGGATTTGAAACACTTGTCCATCCATATACAGGAGTTTCTATTTCAGTCAAAGTAGCAATAGCTGCTTCAATTGGTCCTGCTATCATTGCTGTCATATCTACAGTAACAGTTCCACCTCCACCTATCACAACTGCAGAATCTGTTTGAAAAACAAATCCAGTAAGCACAACTGAAACTTGACTTCCTGCAGGAATAGGTGTGCTAGCAATTCCTGTTATCACTACTCCTTCAACTACAGAGAAGGCTTCAGGGTTTCTAGTTAAACCATTAAATTCAACAGCGTTAGACAACTGAGTTCCTTGTGCAGTAGAAGGGCTTTGAGAGTTATATATATTTTCTTGACTCTCCCACTGATTAGAAATCATTTCTGCAAATATTCCTACTTGTTGACCAAATCCACTTTGTGGCGACAGATCAATATTGTCACCAAATGCTAATTTTAAAGCATCCTCTATATCTGATTTTATATCAACCAATCTTTTTCTTTCAAATCCTGTTGCTGATAATCCGCTCATATATTTATCACAACCTCCTTTTCTGATCCATTATTTACTATGAATCTTACAGCCATAGTTCTTTCATCTACATCAGGCACTAGATTCATACGTCCTACTGATGATACACCTTCAGTATCAGTTATCTCTTTATAAAACAATCCATATATAATATCAATATTGGATCTTTGTTCAAAAATAAATTGTGTAAATGGCAATCCAACTTGAGTATCTAAAAACCATTCTTCATATAGAAATTGAAGTCTGATAGTTAATCTTTGAGTGATATAATTATCATCATCAGTAAATGCCATGTCATCTCCATCAAGATACATATCATGCTCAGAATCAAAAGCTATATCATATAGTGTCATAAGTATCCTTTATGAAATTGTTCCAATACCAGGTAAAGTAGTTGGACCTGTTTGAGCACCTGGAGTGCTAGTTATAATTGATGCTGATAAAATTGCATTTCTTATTACAGTTGCCATTTGATCAGCAAACCAATCTTCACTTTTTATATCCCCAGGATTACTCATCTGAGCATATATAGCATTTAACTCTGCTTTTATAGTTGCTTGGACTACTGCCATAGTTACACCATTAAAACCTTTTTTATTTCAGTCAAAGCATTTTCTAGTGCTGTCTGACTGGTTGGAGTTACTGAATGAGATCCTGGACTTCCAAAAGTTGTTATTGCTTTTGTTGCATCTACAAGAGCTTCAATCTCAGTAAGTAAACTTGTATTATTACTTGCAATAGAAACCAACCCTGTAGGATCAATTGTAATCCCTTTCCCTGAAGTAGTTCTTATCTGTAAATTATCTGCATCAAAATTACTTATCACATCTGTTTGATCATACATCATAGGGATAGCAAACCCATCACTTAATGAATGCTTTCTTACATCAACAGGTGACTGTATGCCTCCTTGAGTTAACCAAGTATCAATTGACCTTTCTGCAAATATAACTAAAACATGATCATCTACTTTTACAGGAACACTGATAGAAAAATCCGCTGTTTTGAGAAACCTGACTGGCACACCTACAAGTAATGGTAGATTTACAAGTACATCATTCAGCTTCCTCTTTATTGTAATCTGTATATCAGCAAGTTGAGTATCACCATCAAATGATACAACTACTCCAGGAAGTGCTGTATGAAGTTCTTTCAATGCACTATCTATTCCTGTTTGTATTACTTGTTCCAGAGTAGCTTTTGGATCAGCCATTAAAAGTTCCTTCCATGAATTTCAGATTGCCATACATCAGCATGAGTATCACCTGTATGTATAATTTTATCAATGCGATAAATTCCTTGATTTTTAACAGCGGGCACTTTTCTGAAAAATAAATTTCCTACATTAAGCTCAGTTGTTATAGCTTTTATTTCAAACCTTCTCCCTAGCTTGAGCTCAGGAAGTAATAAATTTTTTACAGTTACTCCCCAGTCAGTTCTTTCAGGGCTGCCAATCATCCCAGTTCCTTGGTTAATTAGGATAGGAGGCAGATCTGTTAGGGGTGAATTTTTAACTGTAGTTTCAATGATATCATCTGTTATAGCATAATCAAAACCACAATCAGCAGCCAATTGAATCAACCATTCTTTTACATTCCCAGTAAGCTGAAGCTGTCTCAATAATGATCTTTTTTCAGTTATACAATCAGACAACCCTTCTGTAATTCCTTTGGTTACTCCTACCATATTGTCAACAAGTTCATTATATATTTGTTCAACTGTACTTCCTGCAGGCATTGCTTTATTTACAACTGAACCATTAAGTACTTGTATACCATCTCCAGCATATATTTCAGTTATCCAATCAGGTTGAATATACTTATGAATAACATTTACTATATCCCCAGTAAACAAAAGCACCAAGTCATCATATCCTGCAAATAATTTTAATGTTGAAAATTGCTCATCAATTTGATTCCTTTTACTCTCAGATAAATTGTAAATCTTTATTAGTCCAAGATTTGGATAGCCAACCAAGCTTTTTGTAATTTCAAAATTTACTCTCAAATCTGAAGTTTCAAAACCTGTAAATGCTATATTTACTTGTCTAATAAATTTCACTTCTCATAAACCCCAATCACCATTGAGCTCAAAGTAAAGCGTTCTGGATCAATAATTTCATCTATGTATAAGTCCCAAGGAATGTGTGGATATTGTTTTACAAAAAATATACCAGAAACAATTTTTATTCCATGTACTAATATAGTACCATCACTATCAAATATATCTATTGTCCAAAATCCTAAAGTATTCCAGAGTTGTCTTATGTTATAAAGCTCACCCAGAAGTACAATGCTGAAACTTTCTTCTGGATTTTCTGTTACTGGAAATGTTCCTATTAATTCCATCAGTCTATACTCGCTTGTTTTAGTCCACCGTTAGATGCAGGAATCATTGAATCAGATATATCTTGGTCACTAAAGTTGTCTAATGAGAATAGTGATATTCCTACAATATTTAGTTCTCCAAATGTTGCTACAAAATTTAATCCATTTGATGAATCTTTGTCTTGAGTTTCTCTTAGAGATTTAATGTATACATTTTCATATGTTTTCAAACCTTGTACAAGATCAAATGGAATCCTACTTGCTTGCAACTCTAATAAGGCAGTCCATGCTACTTCTGCATTGCATGACTCTTTTGTAAAAGTTGAAGTAATATTTGATAGTGCTGGTATTATTCCAGTACTTATATTTGATACAAAACCTTCTGCTTCAAATTCCATCGGCCTAATAACAATATGATCATTAATATCAGCACCTTTCTCAACTGGATTCTTAGTTGCTTCTGAAGTTGCAGTTGCTCCTTCTCTGATGATAATATCCAATTCTATATCACCAATGAAATTTCCTTTTTTAAAAAACAATTGAGCAATAGTCATTAATATGTAACTCCAGAACTAAGATTAATTTCAGCACTTTGAAAAGTTTCATTCAAAGCATCCATAACACCTTTCTTTACTGTATCTTTGTCACCACCTTCTATGTTAATTGTAACAGTTGCATTATTTGTAACATTTGCATTATTTTCATTATTTGTTCTATCTGCATTATTTATAATATTTGATCTATTTTCATTATTTGTAATATTACTTCTTTCTGTTATAGTATTACTTATTGGAGTAATTCTTGGACTTCCAATTACTCCACCTTGTTCAGCTTTTGCTAGACTTCCTAATGTAGTACCAAATGTTGAATTATATAAATCAAGAAATGGTTGATTAATTAATGAATTAAAAACATCTGCACTAAATTGTCCTGCTTCTGCTAATGCTCCTGTTTGAGGTTTTACTTCTGACTTAGCAATTAAAGGTATTTCAACACCAGGAATAGCATTAAGTAATGTCAAAAATGTATTCAAGGGGGCAATTAACCCATTGGCAATAGCATTATTTATGCTCCAGATATCTGAAATAAAATCACTAGCCCAGCTAATAAGATCAGCAAACATTAATTGCATACCTTCCCATGCTTCATCACTATCAGTAAGTATTAAGCCCCAGCCACCAGCAATTAATCCAAGAGTATCTAAAAATAAATTTGCTGCAGTATCTACAATAGGAAACTCATCTGCTAATTGCCCAAGTACAGAGTCACCTTCATTTGCAAACTTTTGGATATCCTCTATGATAAGGAATAGCCCAGCTGCTAGTGCTGCTGCCAATATGGGCATAAGTAATGCTGAGGCATTCATAGCAACTAATAATCCAGTAACAACTATTATTGCATTCTCCCAACCTCCCATAGATTTTACCAGATCATCAATAACTCTAACAACTCTGACTCCTACATTATATACCCCCATTGTAAATTTCTGAAGCCTTTCCAGGAATTCCAGAATCTTAGTTTTAACAAGTTCTCTATTGCTCATAGTCCACTCATTAAACTTTTCTATCAGAGGTATAAACTGTTTAATCAAATTTGTACCAATAAAATCTTTTATGCCTTTTGAAAGTCTTTCAGTTCTTATCAATTCATCATTAAATATTGCAGCAGCTTCAGCAGCATCTTCATCAATAATGAAATCAAGCTGTCTTGCTTCTTCCCTGATAGCTCTAATTCCATCACTACCACGTTTCAAAGTTCTTAGTACACTATCATCAATTCCCAGCTTCCTAGTAAACTCAAGCTTTTCAGCATCAGTCCTCAATACACTCAAGCGGTCAGACAATTCTTCTAATACTATATCAGCAGATTTTACATTTCCTTCTGCATCTGTAGCAGACATCCCAAGCATACCAAATACTTCAACACCAGATCCAATTCCTCTTGCTGCCTGAGAAATAGTAGTTGAAAGATTCAATATGGAAGAATTCATGGAGTTGATAGAACCTCCATCAATATCTGCCGCATAACCTAATTCTTGTAGTGATTGTAAACTGACATCTGTAATATTGTTGAGTTTGCCAAGTTCATCATGGACAGTAGCAGTACTCTTAGCAAAAGCAAACATGCCTACAGCAGCAGCCGCTGACGTTGCTACAATAGCTGTCAATGACTTCAGAATTGTACCTGATTGCTTAGCAAATGCATCCAGTGCTTTCTTATCATAATCAAAAGATAATTGTGTTATCAAATTTTCAATTACTTTATCAGCCATCACTTGTCCCTATGAACTCAGCTTCCTCTCTGAGATTTAATATTTCATCCAGCGAAAATATATCTGGATAACTATATACTGTCTGTAACTCAATAAGTGTTGCCATTCCACCTAACACTAATCTTGCTGTAATCCTGTCTACATTTAACTTTCTTTTGTCTCTTCTTCCACTTCTTTTGTGGTGCTGGAAGCTAACTGTGTGAACTTTCCCAAGTTGAAGTTTACCTCCAAAATGAATGCAGCAAGTTTCCACATATCAGTTAGCTTACCAGCAAAATGATCACTAAAATCCAATACTACATCTGCCTTTCCATCTTCTTTTATAAAAACTCCATTCTCAAAAAGAGATAGAACAAAGTTGACAACTTCAGTATCATCAAAGTTATTCATCAACTTTTCAATCATTCCAGACATATCCTGAAGCTTGGTGAAGTCTTTTCCTAATACTTCCAGAATTGATGTTCCAAGAATCTTAACAAGTTTTGCCTGTGTTTTCAGACCACGAACTGCATCCATCTGTGTTACTGCATAAGTAGTAGTGCCTATGGTTTTAGTTTTCTGTTCTCGCATTTTGTATCATCCTTATAGTAACTGAAGAGCCAGGTTATCACCTTGGAATATCCATTCCATATTATTGACTTCCTGTCCCCTTACTATTCTTGGAGGTTTCATTATCCAAGCATTAGAGATTATATAAGTTTCATCAGTTTCTTTATCATTAATTATCATAGGTAAAGAACCTGCGCCTGTAGCCTTGTCAACTAAGTAAAGAGCATTTAATGCTGCATTACTATCACTTGTTTGTAATAATTTAATAGTGATAGTACAGCTATTATCATTAGTTTGCGATCTAGCAATATCCCCTTTTGCTCCAACTAATTTTTTGAATTGATCAGCATCAGAGTCAATGATTACTACATCATTTCCATCTCCATATCCTTCCAATTCAAGAATGCCAAAGATGACATTGACGTTTGAAAAAGTGTAATTTGCAAATTTTCCCATTTTCTTCTCCTTTTAAAATCTTTTCAATTATACTGCAAGTGTTCCACGCACCACTATTCTGTTTATTGCTCCTTGAAGATCTGCTTCAAAAGTTCCATCAGGAAGCAGTCTGTCATCTCTATCTGTTTGATCCACGTCAGATCTTTTAGGGAAAAAAGTTACAATTGTTTCATCTACCAAAATTCCAGTATCAACACCTTGTCTCTGTAAAACATCTTTTAGTGAATTATCTACAATTGTGATACCTGCATTAGTATATGGGATTATTTCTTTTTCAAGAAGTAGATCCATAAGTGTATCTTCAACTACTGACTGAAGGTAATCAATATTTCTTACAACATCAATGTACTCGCCATCTTTATCATCGTTCTTTCCACCACCCATAGTACCAAAGAAAGTGAAAGTTTTCCCAAGAGTAGAGCAATACAAGTTACAGTTTACTTCCAATGCTGCTGATTTTTGTCCTTCTGTAAGATCAACAGCTGTGATCTGAGAAGCAGCACCATCTGCGCTTCCAGCCAATTGTTTAAATGACCAATTGGATGATCCTACGGGTTTTGGAGCCTGTTGCCCAATCCAAGATGCTACAGGATACAATGCAGAATTATCATGATACATTATACCAGTTCGCAAGTAATTAAGATTTTTAACATAATAAGAAAATGTTGAAGTATCTCCAGAGATTAAAACATTTGAATCATTTGTCTCAATCAAAAAGATTTTCTTTCTACCTTCAATTGCATCTGCCATAGCCTCTGTATTTGATACATCTCTGAATTCTTTTTCAGCAGTCATTATAGCCCATACATCATCTATGTTTTGAATAGCAGTAAGTCCAACTTCAAAAGTTTCAGCAACCTGACCTTGAGATAGTATTGCACCATTAGGAGTACTTACACCCACTTCTACAGCTCCAGCAAGATATCCTGATCCGCTTATGTCAGTTCCAGCTGGTACAGCTACTGTATCAAGCAGTGTTATCAATGATGTAGCTCCAGTTGTAGGACTTTCTACAACAAATCTATTCTCCTGATTCCAAGTACAAGTTCCTTGAGTGAGACCAGCAGTAATTACTGTTGCTACATCATCAAGACTTGTAACACTAGAAAAATCAAGACTGTCAACATCATCTAAAGTTCCATCAATTGTAATTCCAAACTCACCATCAGTAATAAGTTTCCAAACTTCAAAATCAGTTTCAGGAGTATTCCCGCATTCAATAACAGCAGAAGTATCAGCAGAAGCAAACCTGCCAAACTTCAGGGTTTCAGGTTGATAAATTAATGAGGAACTTTGATTAAAATAAGCATCAGCAAGTAAAGCCTCTTCAGAAGCAGAACCAAAAAACGTTGCTACAGCTGATAGAGAAGTAAAACTTTTTACTCTACTTGTAGTTGTAAGTAAACTGGAATTAGTTATTACTAATGGAATTCCAAATCCTGCTCCATATACACTTACATTCCCCTTTGTAATTGCTACATCAATAAATCTTGTAATTGCTCGTGGCATAACACCTCCATATTAAATTGAGATCATGGGTTTTCAATTACTTCTTCATGACCATCCAATTCATTGGTAATTTGAATTTTTTGTACAGTCTCTATGTTCTCATCATCAATAGTTCTTAGATAAAAATTGATATCAAACATAGCACGCTCTTCCCACTGCTTATCAATCTCTTCAGGGATTCGCCTTACAGCCGAGGCCACTGAAAAACCTAGTCCGTCACTATATAGCCCTTCTAAAATAAGCGGTTTTCCTAGACTTTTTCTGAGCTTCTTGGCATAATCCCAAGCACCTGAATAATAAACATTTATGCTTAAAAATAAATCATTCAAAGCTGAGTACTCTATGGTAGTAGACTTATCTACTTCAAGAGTTGCATCAGTATCTTCATGTCCAATCTGTGGCATGGTTATAATATTAATCAAAGCATATGAAGTAGTTGGTCTTGGTGCATTTGGATGAGAGAATATTGTTATTACTCCATCACCACTTAATACTCCATCAACCCAGCTATACAATGCATCTTCTATTTCTGTTAATGTCATTATAGTTTCACCGCAATTGCTTTGAAATAGTTTCCAATTTTTCTAATTGCCACATTTACTACCATGTAACTTTGACCCTCATAAGGAATTACATCACCATTATCAGCATTATCCTCTGCAGGTTTTAGTTCTGTAGTAGTATGTATTTTGATTGACTCTTCTGTCCTTCTTCCTTCAGGCAATGACAATAAATCTTTAGGTGATGAGTTTTGAATTACACCTCTGAAGGATATAGTAGAAGCAACTCCAGCAACCCATCTTCCAGCAACATAGTCTCCATTATTTCTGGAAGCAGTATAATTAGCCAACCATGGAGTAAAAGCAGCACTTACATCATTTATCCCCATTATCTATTCACCTCATAAGTAATACTATTTTTTAGTTGACTAGAATCTATCAATGGATTACTTGAACCCTTTCTTTTAATTGTTTCTGGAGTATTAGGTGGTTCTTTTAAATCTATGATTTTTTGTGTTATCAAATCAGCAACATATTCACCCAATATACCTAATGCCTTATCAGTAGACATTTCTCCAGCAACAACTTTGGCTAAAAGTTTTTTCTGAAGAGCAATTATCTTTGCCCTTTTATCATGAGTAGTTGACCTCATGAATGATCTTTCTGGAACACCTATGCCAAATTCATGAGCATGTCCAATTCCAGCAACAGTAATATCTCCACTATCATGCTCACCAGCATCAATAATTCCCACATCTACAGTCCCAGGATTTTTTATTCTTTCATAAACAACTTTTAATCCTGGGCCTTTCCTTATGAGTTTAGATTGAGGCAGCTGGCACCCCCAGTGACTTTCTCAATGATAAGTACCTGGAGCCATAAGTAGTAGTTAACAACCAAGCATCTTCTGCTGAGGTTGGATTCCCTGACCCATAGGATACACTGGTGCCATCAACAGATCTTCCTGTGATAGCTCCAGATGTTCCCTCTCCACTGCCATCTGCAGCTTGATCTGCCAAGTACAGAAGATGAGCAGTATAATAATTTATACCAAGATCATATTTTAAATCCCAGTATACTTCATTTAATACCAATACTGCATCTGCTAGAAACAATTCAACTCTTGCATCAGCTACAGCAGCAAACTCTGTAAACCTGGCTTTAAAACTGGCAGCAGTAACAGTCATTACTTATCCTTTTTGTCCTTTTTATCTTTCTTATCAGCTAACTTTTCCTCAAGAGCATTCACTTTTTCTATGAGCTCTTTTATCATATTTTTATCAGATATTGATGCCTCTTCAGCCTCAAGTAATTTCATCTGAACTTTTTTCAGATTCTTACTTGCTTTGTTAAGTTTATCATTCTTTTTCTGTGCATCCATTGCTTCTGTTTTGTTTACATCAGCACCTTCAACTATTGCACAATTTTCTTTTAACATTGATATAGCAGCTTCATTACCATCAGTATAAGCATCTAAATTTTTTGCATCAATATTATTGTGTCCAGGAAAAAGACGCAAAGGTGCTTTGTTCATTGCTTTAAGTACAATTACTTTTTTAGTTTTATTATCAACAACCATTTTATCCTCCAATTATCATTATTATTTATTTAGTAATGCGCACCATTAAAGATGCGCATTATATATTTATCAATTATTGAATTTATATACCATCAGCATATCTTGCAGATGCAGGATACCTAAACTCAACTCCACCTATTTTAAATTCACCAGGTACTTCAAAACCTCTACCCTTTCTCTGTGGCTCTGTGAACCTTAATGGCATTGGTATATGAAGAACAACCTTATCAATATCCTTAGTATAAGCCATCATCCTATCAGTAGCACCAGAACCAGCTCCTGCTAATTCAGGTACAGGAATAACATCAGCTTCAGATGCCAAGTAAGGACTGTTAGCAATCAACCATTTAAGGATAGTTGTATCAGACTGAGCACTTCTTGCTGTAGTGGCTATATAATTCCACTGAGAAGTAGGAAGCAACAGAGTATCTGCTCTTTCAATCTGAAGAGTATCTACAAAAATATCACCCATGAAATCATTAATATCAAAAAGAATCTGAGTGGGTGATTTATTTATCCATTCAGTACCACTACCAGGATTAACTACTGAAGCAGCTGTTACATTAACATTGTTAAGAAAGCCTGGAAGATTATGAGTGGTATCTCCAAACATAGCAGTCCGCTGAGTTAGCTCTTCAACTGCTCTCCTAGCAGTATTTGACTTCAACTGAGGAAGCGGTCTTCCAAGTTGGATAGCCTGACGTAATTCTTCATCACTATACTCATAACCTGTAGCACCAAGCTCTACTGGTACAGTAATCTTATCTGTTCCAATTTCATTGATTGGTACATTCAAAGATTTTGTTCCAACAAATTGAGCAAGTGCTCTTCCATCCATAAAGAAATAAGTAATTGATTCTGCCCATTCCCCTGCTTCATTACTTACAGGGATTAATTGAGCATAGGTAATTTCTTTGTACTTCTTTTCATACATCTTACTCTCAATATGAGTAAGCTGTGAAAGAAGAAAAGAAAGCCCTGTATTGGCATCATAAGAAAATTTCATTTTGTATCTCCTTTGTTATTCTGTTATTAAAATTTTACTCCATTATTTATACAAGGTTTCTATTAAGAAATAGCTGCAGTTGGTGTTCCTACAGACATCCAGTTAGTTCCATCACTAAGTAACTCAATATAATCAGCATTATCAAAAGTTACTATTGCTCCATCAACAAATAGGGTTGGTGTTAAAACCTGATCACCACCATCTACAGTCATCTTGAAGAGTATTCTTTGGCCTTCATAACCAGCTGCTAATGTTGAAGTTGAAGCACCTACTGATGAATCAAATAATACAATTTTTGCAGTTAGAGGAATAGCACCAGAAGCAGCAGTAACAGTAATTACATCTGTATCAAGAAATGCACCATCAATAGAAATAACATTCCATGCTCCATCTACAAACTCTAACTCAACTACATTACCAACACTATGGAAAGTAAGAGAAGTTGCATCTGCAAAGTTTGCAGGTGTAACTACCATATCACCACCGTCAACACTCATCTTCAAGACTTTTCTCTGGCCTTCATAACCATCAGCAAGAGTAGAAGTTGAAGCACCTAAAGTAGTATCAAATAATGATACTTCAGTAAGTAATGATAATGCACCAGATACTGCAGTAACATCTTCAAATATATCTAATCCATTAACATTAGGCATAAGTCTTATAACAGCAAGACCATCAATTGAAGCAGTAGTTTCAAAAGTTGCCCCAATTATTTCAGTAGCATTTCCACCATCATCATCATTCCTAAAAGAACCTATGACTTCAACGCCAGGTGCAGTATGTCTATAAAATACTTTATCTCCAGGAACAACACTTGTCTCAGGTGAGACCCAAACTTGACCAAAATCAATAATGTTTACTTCTCTATATTGTTCATATACATGCTCATCAGACTCATTTACTGTCCATGCTGATGTATATTCTGACACACCAAGAAAATCTTGTCCAGCAGCAGAAGGCAGGATACATTGGTCATCAGCTGTACCTCTTACCACAGCAAGACCAAAAGCAATTGCTGCGCTTTCTGCAACCTTAGAAATTATATTGGTTAAACCAAGGTCAGTTCTCTGACCAACAAAAGCTGGATCATGTTCAGCTTCATAAGATGTTTGTACAGGTGGCATATTCCCTCCTAATAATTTATATTGTTAATATGAAAATACTCATTACTTATTACTTGGCTAAATTATTCTTCTTCTGGAAGACCCAACTGATCTTTCATATATCCATTTCTTGCTGATGCACGATCACCTTGGATATTTTCCTTATCCTTGCCAAAATCTCTTCTCAAACTAAGAGTTGAGTCAGTTCCTTTTTTGTAACCTATCATGGCCATATCATAAGCTGCAAAGATATACTCTTTTGATTTTCCTTCAGTTTTCACATCTGGAGTCAAATGATCTACAACAGCTGCTCTAATTTCAACAGGACAGTTACCGCATTCAGGGAGTTTGTCTTCACCTAAGATTGCTCTGGCATCAGAGATCAAATCAGCTGTTTCAAAGATTACTTTATTCAGGTCATCTTCAGATAACTTACCATCTCTGATTACATCTCTTTCTGCTTCAGCTGCATCTTTTCCTGCTTCTGCTTCTTTCTTCTCCTTTTCTTTTTTCTCAATCTCTTGATCTTTCTCTTTCATCTTTTCTTTGTTTTCTTTTTCTTTCTCTTCAGCATCCTTCTGACTATTAAGAATGGCCTGGGCTAGCTGCTCATCCTTGATATCAAAGCTGATACCACCAATAAGTACTTTCATATTGAACTCCTTTTTGTCTAAAGTTAACTTACAAGCAGCCCCACAACGGCCTGCGTCCACTATTGCTACATGATTTGCCCTGATATTTCTCATGACAAAATCATAATTAACCCCTTGATATTCTCCACTCTCTTCTATAAGGTCTCTGAAATATCCAACAGATACTTCTTTTTTTCCAGACTTTATTTTGGATATCATATTGGAATCAGTAACAGTAATTATTCCGCTGATATGGGCTTGATCTTTCTGCTTTGTATCAGACAATGAACCTTTCTGAAGACCTTTCACATTCCCAATATCAATAGTGTTCTCTGGGTGATCATCTGTTACTGTTAAATTCTTATAACTATCTAAACTATCTGGATGAAAGACTTCCTCTGGTGGCCTGAATACACCAATCTTTTCAAGTGCCCTATCCTTCAATCCCAACTCATAACCATAATATATTTGAACACCTGTTCTCGCAAGTGTAACAGGAGCTGTCAGAAAGCCTGTGTTACTATCTATAACAGCCTTGAAGCCAGTGGCTCTATCTGTTATCAGGCCTGCATCATTTGCTTTATTAGCTAGTTTTATTGCATCTTTTAGTTTAATTTTCATAATTACTTACTCCAATTCTATTACTGGTGAATAGCTACACCTACATCCAATATCAGTAATGCCTGGTATAATGTACTTACCACAACTTTTTGACCAGGCACCTTTACTTAATAAAAATTTTTCACCGTCCAGCTCTTTGTGACACTTTCTTACTCTTCTGTCTTTTGAAGTTCTGAATATGCCTTCTTTTATTCCCAAGGCATTTGATCGTCTCACATTTATCTGAGCATTAATTGTTTGAACTTCATTTCTGGCAATTCTTGCTATGTTATTTTTCAAAGTATTACTTGCTGATTTTGTACCAAGTATTTGCTTCTCTATAGTGCTATATCTTGCTCCACTTGCTACCCCATTAGTAATAATGGTATTGATATTCTTTAAGTAATCATCTGGCAAAGTTGTTATCAAATCAGTATTTCTTGCTACACTCAATTCAAGAAAATCATTCAGATTCTCAGAAGTAATTACTCCACCAAGATTTACTCCAGTAGCAGCTTTTATTGACTTGTCAAATCTTTCCTTGTTACTTAAACTTACTGAATTCACAACTTGGTTTGCAGTAAGATTAGCAAAAGAGAGTACAACAGAGCCAGTAAACTTTTTATTAATCCTCATAAAAGCAGCTGCCAACGCTGTTGTAATACTATCTAGTACATATTCAGATTCACCAGATTTAAGTACAGGCAACAATTCTTCTTTGATAGAAGAGATCATTGCTCTGCCAAATTTATTCAACTCCCTCTGATACTTCCTCTCCAGGGCTTTCGGTGCCATTGTTGGGGTTGCCCTCACCACCTTCTTTTTCTTCTTCCTCAGGCTCAAGTTCCAACTCCTCTTCTTCCAATTTTTTAGTTTCTTCAACCCTATCAGGATCAATGGATACATATGTTCCATTCTCAAGTAACTGAGCTAGTACATCTGATACTTCAATTACTGAATGGTTCAAATATACAGAATCTCTATTTGCATTTGCACTATCAATTTCTGCCTGCTCTTTCTCTGAAGGTACTTCAAGTGGATTCCATTCCCATTCAAATTCTTCAATTCCTTCTGATTGAGAAATTACTTTATCCAATATACATACTATTGGTCTGATATCTGTTTGAACAACCCTTACTCCATCATAGTAATTATTCATATCAGATTCACCAGTAGCATTCATGCCCGCTGGTGAAGTCCCAAGAAGCTTGGTAACAGGTATCCCTGAGGCTCCACTTACTTTCTGAATGAAGCGGTCATCAATTTCTGGTAATGTATTAAAAGTGCTATTTTTCTTTTCATAAGTATCTTCAGCATCAAGAGCAATTCCATTAATTATGCTCTTCATTTCATGAGCAATTTTTAATCTTTTTACAACAATCTCATCATTGCCTTCAGCTATTAATCCATTTAACCCAGCAATGCCATAAGCGTCTATATTACTTTCATAGATTAGGCTATTAATAGAGTTTGAAACAATTTGACTATCTGATATAGGCTCTAGCAGCGTTGTAAAAATAGACTGCCCCCAAAAATTTTGTCTCTCATATTCTCTCAATGAAGTGGTGGTGCCATCAAATTTTATTACTCTTGTATAGTGTATTCTCTGCCCATTTCTTACAACTGTATAATACTCAGGCTTTCCAAAGTTCTTGGATAATACATCTCTATTTACAAAATCAACATACAAATTATATCTATCCAGCACCACAATATTACTTAATGATCCAGGTTTTATATTATCAAAATCTAATGGTGCTTCTTGGTCATCACCATCTATGACAATTACAATTCCTGCTCCACCAAATACTCTTGTCCACTTCATTGCTTTTCCAAGTATTTCTTTGAGCTTGAATTCTTCCATTTGCTCTTCAACTGATTTTTTCTTTTCTGTATCTGATATAAGTAATGTTCTCCACTTACTTAAAGCATCATCAACAGGAACATTAGCTACTTTTTGAGCAAGCCAGTTATAAGTATATAGATCACTTGCTACAGCTTGTGTGATATACCTTCCCATTACAAATGTAACATTCTGTCTTGGGTCTTTACTTGTACCCAAGCTTTTCATAATGTTCTGAAATCCATCATTTGTAGACTTGCTCAAACTTGTAGATTTACTCAGACTTGTCATCATCCACCTTTTCTGATTCTTTCAGCTTTGTTGTATTTGATAAAACAGCATTCACTGCTTCCATATTTGCCAAGCCACCAACTTTTAATGCTACATCACATAACTTTGTTACTGCCTCAATTCCTTCTTGATCTGCTACAATTTTCATTTTGTCCTCCAGGTTAAAATGTTATAGTGAAAAATCTGATATAGTAATTGTTGATCCTGATGATGTTGCCTTTATTTGTAATCTGAATTCATCACCAGGGTTAAGTACAGCTGAACAGTTTAATGATACTGCGCCAGTATCTCCACTAATACCTCTTTTAATTGTATGAGGGTCAAAAGCAGGCGTCCCAGCTGTTTTAAATAACCTGAACTGATGTTCTACATCCCCACCACTCTTAAACATTGATATTGATGGTGTTAGTTTTATAGTAAGTGGATCAAGTCCTTCATACCTTATTAAACCAGTAACATCATCAAGTAATACAAAGTTCTGATTTGAATTGCCAACCTCTATAGCA
>JAAGZO010001051.1 GCA_024206195.1 bacterium
CACTTTTTTTCATCATCTTCATCTTCTTCATTATCTTCTTCATTTGCTTTAGCAACTTTCCTCTTAAAGATATTTAAATTTTCTGCATCGCATCTTTCATTTATTTTATAAAATTACTTTGTCTTGCAAGTTTCATTACATCTATCTAGGCATATTAAAGGTGATCTGCTATTACACTTTTCAACGCAATTATTAACACAAGTTAATGAGCACTCGAGGTAATGGCTTGATTTATTGGGTTTATTACAAATTTCTCCTATAAATAGTGTTTAACGATGTTTACTTACCTCCAAAGCCTAACCTGCAAGTGCAACTTCCATTCACACAAATCCCCTTACCAGAACAATTACTTTCACACCTCTTTATTGAACAGTCCTCTCCAGTAAAACCTTTTTGACAAACACAGTTGCCATCTTGACATACCCCATTCTTAGTGCAGTTTTTCGGGCAAGACTTGAACTCACAATATTCACCTTCAAATCCATTAAAGCAGATACAAGTTCCCTTTTCAGTGCAGTAGCCATTTCCGCATCCTCCTGAACACTTCTTCTTGGAGCAATCTCTCCCGTAAAAAGGTTTCTTACATTCACAAATGCCATTAGAAAGACAAGTACCATGTCCATTACAATTATTAGGACATTTTCTATCTTGACAGGCAGAACCGGTAAAACCTTCTAAGCAAACGCATTTTCCACTTACACATATTCCATTTCCTGAACAGTTGTACTGACATACACGTTCACTACAAACTTCTCCTTTGAATCCTGGGTAGCATTTACAATATCCATCTATACAATCTCCATTACTATAGCAATTATAATCACAAGCTATATTCTCACAATATTCCCCAGAAAAGCCTGTATAGCAATAGCATTTACCTTTCTTACAAACTCCTTTACCTGAGCAATTATCCTTACAATCATTATACTGACATAACCTTCCACTAAATCCTTTATCACACTTACAAGTTCCATTTGAAAGGCATTTTCCTTTGCCATTGCAGTTGTTTTGACACGTTTTTTGCTCACATTCAACGCCTTTAAACCCTGGGTAACAGTAGCATTTACCATCAATACATTTTCCTTGTTTATGGCAATCATTATCACAAGTTCTTAGAGAGCAGTCACTACCCGTCCAACCTTCTGAGCACTTACATACAGATATTTCACCGTTCCTGATGCACTCTCCTCTTCCGTGACAATTATTTGGGCATGTTTTAATCTCACAACCTAACCCCTCATAATCGCTATCACATGCACATTTGTAAAATGGGGGTCCTGAGCATTTCCCATGTTCTGAACATTCGTAAGGACAAGTTTGAGCGGAGCAATCTATACCCTTAAAGCCGATGCTGCATTTACATTCGCCATTAAGACATTTTCCATTATTACTGCATGAATTTGGGCATGCCAAGTAATTACAGTTAGGACCTGTATATCCATTTTTACAAAAGCATTTTCCCTTTTGGCATATTCCTTTACTAGATCCTCCGCAATCTCCAGGACATTCTAACTTACTACAATCATCCCCACCATATCCCTTTTGACACATGCATTTAAAGGTTCTAATATCACAAATCCCTTTTCCTGAACAATCATTTGGGCATCTTCTTTCAGCACAGTCTTCCCCTCCAAACAGAGAATTGCAACTACACTTACCATTGAGGCAGATACCATTAAAAGAACAATCTCTAGGACATTTTTTCTTTTCACATCCAAGACCAGTAAACCCATTATAGCAAACACACGCTCCATTAACACATTCACCATTATCATTGCAGCTTCTAGGGCATTTTGCATAAAATCTGCAATCACCCTCAAAGTAATTTATGTTGCAGACACATCTATTATTAACACATTTTCCGTTATTATTGCAATTGTTAGGGCAGTAGGAAGTTTCACAACCAGGTCCAGTAAAACCAATATCACATTTACAAAGATTACCAGCAATACATTTTCCATGTCCAGAACAGTCGTTATTACATAATTTTAGGTTGCAAAGTTCGCCTCCCCAACCAGGGTTACAAAGGCAAGTACCTTTTAGACAAGTTCCATTACTATTGCAATTATCCTTACAAATGGGAACTTCACAATGCTTTCCTGTCCATCCTCTATTACACAAGCAAGTTTTATTTTCTATACATATGCCATTGTTATTACAGTTGCATACAAAAAGTGAGCAGTCAGGACCGTGGAAGCCATCATCGCAGTAACACTTTCCACTTTTACAAACCCCATGACTTGCACATGAATTAGGGCAGGAAGGATAGGAACAATCATCACCTGCAAATTGACTTTGACACATACATTGACCATCTATGCAAATTCCATGTCTTGTACAGTCATTAGGACATCTTTTTATATTGCAGTCATCACCTACAAAATTAGGTCCACATTTGCATGTAAAAGTGGTTTGATCACAAAACCCATTACCTGAACAGTTGTTGGGGCAGATTCTTTTACTACAATCAGAGCCAGTAAAATTCTTATCACAGAAACACTTTCCTCTCCTACAAATTCCTTTTCCATTACACTCTTTCGGGCAAGTTCGTATGGAGCAAGAGTCCCCCATCCAGCCATTCTTACAAAAGCATTTTCCTTTAAGGCAGTAACCATTACCAGAGCAGTCATTTAGACAAGGACTCTTCTGACAGTAGTTGCCATAGAACTTATCATTGCAAAAGCATTGATTATTAAAGCAGTTACCATTTCCAGAGCAGTTGTTATGACAATATCTTTCAGAGCAAGTGTGCCCCCTGTAGCCTGGAAAGCAATCGCATTTACCATCTTTGCAGTTTCCATTGCGATTGCAGTTTTCTGGGCACATTTCTAATTTACAAGTTGATCCTCCCCAGCCTGGTTTGCAATTGCATACGCCATCTGCACAGATTCCACGGTTATTACAGTTCTCTGGACAAATCTTAATGGAACAATCAATTCCAGTAAATCCTAACATTAAAAAGAAATTATTACCTTTATTGCA
>JAAGZO010001052.1 GCA_024206195.1 bacterium
TAACGAGATTTCAAATATAGTGACAGCATTTCCATTTGAAGAAATAGTTCCAATAGGCACTGTTATATTCCAAACAAATACAAGTTACGCAAACGCAGTAAATGCAAGAATCCTCCAAGATTGAGAAGGGAACGATTATGTAGATTGGAGGACCACAGAACTCGCACAATGAACAACACCATCATCACACGCAAATCTTACCAATGTAGAATTAGCATGAACATGAGTTACACAATGACATATAGACGACCAAGCACAATCCATTTCAGGAGAAAAAACATTTCTTACTGCTCCTATATTAGATGCGTTAGCACCTTCTGAACTTATCGCACTCAACGGTTCAAAACAATTTATATCGTTGTCGGTTTCTACATATCCTTCTTTTTCAGAACTTTCTTATGTCAAGGGTTTGACTTCTGCGGTACAAACACAACTAAATGCAAAAGTAAGTGACACATGAAACGAGACAATAGCAGGTGTAAAAACATTCTCTGACGACCCTATAGTGCCAGCCGAAGCTTATTGAGCTGGTTGGAATGGTAGCGATGAGATACCAACAAAAAATGATACATATGACGAGATGGAGAAAAAACTTGCCAACGTTGTTGAAGATACGACACCAGAATTATGATGAGAAATGGACTGCTGAGCTCATTCTATAGGGTTCACAGCACAAACAGCGACAGGAGACGGAACGACGACTATAGATCGGAAACTAGGTAATAAGTTCAAATTCACATTTTGAGCATTCAACGAAACGTTCACGTTCACAGCACCATCAAATCCATGTAACATATTATTGATGCTTGTACAAGATGGGACATGATCAAGGACAGCCACCCGACCCGCTACGGTTAAGCGACCTTGAGGGACAGCACCGACACTTACAACCGACGCAAGTGCTGTTGACGTCATAAGCTTCTTTTATGACGGTACGAACTACTATTGAGCGGGTTCTTTAGATTTTAGCTAAACTAATAATGCACTGGATTAAGTACGAAAGGAAAAGAGTCAATGAACACAACTATGCAGATCCCTCAGAGCTTATAAACAACGCGGACATCTGAGTGACTATAACAGAGACACCTTTTTGAGTTGATAGGGTTTATCTAGCCAAAATAGAAACCGAAAAAGATGCAAACACAGCGGTCACAGATATGAATAATGTTGATTGATTTGTATTCTCAAAATTAACAGACCAAGAGGCGTTGAGTCGGTGCAATGATAATATAGAACACAAAGAAGGTGAAGAATTCACACTTGATTGAGATAATATAGTGGATAATAGAGTTTTTGATCCTTACCCAATGTAAATGACGCTAAAGACTGACTGTATAAATTATTATAAATGTGACACGAACGGCTCTTTCCCAGACGCTGTTTGATCAAATGATGGTACAATCAATGGTGCTATATACTTTACACCAGCAAAAATAAATGGTGGATATTCTTTTGATTGATCGAATGATTATATTTCACTTCCTGCAGGGTGAATAAACATATGATCAAGTAGTTTTTCTATGTCTGTTTGGTTAAAAGTAGATTCCAATTCGTCTAGAAGAGATGTTATTTCTTTCCACGGTTCGTCAACAAACAACAATATAGCCTTCTTAAGACTAGCCACAAATAAGATGTTTTTCACTGTACGTGACATATCGCTTAACGCTGTAGCAGTTACATCAACAACCAGTTTGGTCTTGGCAGACTGATGGGTACACTTTGTATGCACATATAACGCCTCAACCTGACAAGCAATAATATATAGGGATTGATCTTCTGATTGAACAGCAACAAATGCAGGTGTATGAACTGTAAACACAAATTGAACACAAACGGTTTGAGCATACAATAGCCCATCTCTTTGATGATATCGGCATTGAGATATGGACGAGCTTTGATTTTTCGATACCAACTTAGGATCATCACAAGCAGAGGCATTATATAACTCTGGTGACTGAATCCAATACCCTTTTGATGAGGGCACAGTTGAAAACGCAATATTTTTATGACATAATTTCTAACTATGAAACCAACCGACATAATCACTATTGCAAGACAGCAATCAAACGTAACAATTGACACGGTGACCGAAGCCCAGGCTTTCATGTACTTAAATATTGTAATCCAAGATTTTTGGAGAGATATAGCAAACAGGGAAAAGATGTATGAGGAGGTTACACAAACAGACAACACAGTCTGATGAACTGCTACGTATGCACTAGACACACCAGACGCAAGTGCTGAAACCTTTTGAGTGTTAAAAATTACAGACATATACATAAAAATGCAAAGTACACACGATTATGTACAATGTGAGTTGATAAACAGAGAACAGTTTGCAATAAAAAGCAAAGACCCGACACGATACGCAGACAACCAACCAGAATCAGAGCCGTTTGCTATGCTATGAACAAACGAAATAACTATATATCCCACTCCTGGCGGGTCTGTAACAAATGGGCTGAAAATCACTTGACCGAAGTCATCTTTTGATTTATCAGCAACAACAACAGACGCCGAAAGCGTGATACTTATAGAGCCACAATATCATCGGGTTATAGTAAATTGATTGAAACGGTGGTTTTATTGAGCTAGAGGATCAGACTTCATACAACAGACAGAGAACGCAAGGCAAATATTCAACCAGAACAAACTTGAAGCTATTTCACAAATGTCTGATAGAAATATGGCACCTGTTATCGGTGACGGTTTAGAAACTTCTGTATACTACTAATGGCTACAACTCAAGTAATGAATTATAATAAATTCTATGGTGGAATGAGCAACGACGAATATGCTTGACCGTCTGGATGATTTAATTATGGAGAAAATTGTGACATAAGAAGGAGGAGCGGAGAGGTCAGGCTTTCGATGTCATCGAGCATATCAAAAGTCGCAGATTTCTCGAATTATACACCAACAGCTTATATTATAGAAACTTCTACAAGATGAATAGTATCACAACTATGAAATTCAACAGATTGAAGAATATGATTTTATGACTCTGAAGAGGTGTTTTATGAAGATTCAAACGGGAAACAATATACAAATATGTTGCGTATTGGTGATTATTGAGTAATCATCTGCAATGACAGGCTTCACAGACGGACGTTCAACAGTTCGGTCTCAAGTCTGTGAGTACGTAGCTCTACGCAAAGGGTTCCAGATTCATCATTTGCCGATATATCAGATTGGACTATATGAGGTACTTGATCTTGATGGACAGGGTTTTCATGAACCGCTACACATTCAACCTGAAACACTGATACTTTGACAGCTGTGTGATGGAGTCCAGTCGCAACAACACGCTACAGAGTAGCAATAACCCCAGCATCTGGCGGTACAGCTTGAACTTGTTCGGTCACTCTTTGAGGTGTGACGGTGGCGACATTGAACTGAACAGACAGCACAACAACACAATACTATTTTATAACTGCAACGAACACAAACACTCTAGTATTCACCCCATCTAGCACTTATGATTGAGTTCTTGACGGTGTCACAGTATATGATTCGTGAGTAGAAGAGTATGTACAATCTATAGACATAGACGACACAGAACATCACCCAGTAATAAATTACGAAGAGAATTTTCTATATATCTGAGCAAATAATAAAATAGAAAAAATCGATGTATCTACATCAACGTGGGTACATGAAACTGCACTAGTATTCGAAGATGAGGAGATAGTCAGACAAA
>JAAGZO010001053.1 GCA_024206195.1 bacterium
GTCATATTGCAGAACGCTACCAATTTCTCTAAAAGGAAGGTCTAAAATAAGTCGATCATCGCTTGGGTAAACAGGCTGGAATAGTCCGTCTGAGGCTCTTACACCTCCTGCACTAATATCTCCGTTTGTTTCTAATGCCAATCCAGTTGAATCTTGAATGATCTTTAACCCAACAGTTCCTGTCGCTAAGGTGCTATCATTATGTATTGTTACTAAACTCCTGCTTGCTGTACTGGTTGAATTAGATTTAAAATTAGCGATTCCACCTGTTGTTAGACTGTCGCAATCTACATCAAGAGCATCTAAGGTAGTATTCTCATTAGTTAAGTCAAAACCAGAACCACCACCATTATTATCAATAGTAATTCCACCAGTTAACACTGAATTTGAATCATTGTTAACTAACTCCATTAAATATCTTGCACTTGCATCACCACTATTTGACGATATGTAAAAAGCTGGTGCAGTTGTTAGATTATTCGCTGTTAATATCATTGGTCTGGTTGTTGTAGCTGTGCTAACAATATCTAATTTAGAGCCCGTTAAGTTAGCACCTGTAATGTCTCCAGTCGTTAATATACTGTCCCCCGCTGTATTTGGACTTAGTGTGGTGCCTCCTCTACTCCAAAAAACTATCCCGCTTACGGCAGAGGTTACAAATGCTGTGGTTGCTACCAAAGTAGAATTATTGCCAGCAGTCTGAGTAGTAGCGGTCACACCATTTGATAGAGTGCCAAGTAAATTACTTACGGTTACGGTATTTGTTACGGTGTTAATTTCAAGATACTTTGTACCGAAATTACCAGAACCAATGACAAAATCATCATTAGTGGTACTGTTATCAATGCCTGTATCAATACGTTGTCCACCAGTTAAATAGTAATGAAATACACAATCACCAAGACCAGCTTGTTCCAGTGTGACACCTACAGTCGTAGATGGTGTTGGATAATTACAACGAACATGTAAATCAGACATTGGGTCATCATCACCAATACCAAGATTGCCTCCTGTAATCCAGCTATCTTCATCGGCAGAGAAATGTACATATTGGGTAGTGCCTGTGAATAAGGACAATGTTCCAGCATCATTACCGTCACCATCCCATAACTTGCATATAGGATTAGCTCCTTCGTATATAAAAACAGCATCTCCTGCTGTTTTGGGGCTTAATACTGTTCCAGCCTTACTCCACAGATTTCCCGCAGAGACGGCAGCATCGGCATAAGCAGTGGTAGCAACCAGAGTGGAATTGTTTCCTGCTGATTGTGTTACGGCAGTTGTAGCAGTATTAATAGTGCCTAATAAATTTCCGGTAAGAGTCCCAAATACTTGAACATCTCCATTTAATGCTAAGTCCCTTGATATTGATTCTTTTCGTGGTGATGTCATACGCAAATCATCAATAGATATTGTAGAGGCGACACCACCTGTTGAGTAAACAATGTTGTATTCAAAGTAATCTACGCCAGTTGACCAATCAACAGTACCTGTTTCTGTTGCATCACCCATTTTTAGGATTATTTTATTCCAACCATTTACTATTGTTGGTAAAGTGTCCCATTGATATACTTGTGTATTTGCAGTATTGCCTAATTGCACAAAAGATGTAGAGATGGTTGGAGCAATCCCAGCATATATCCAAAACTCTAATGAATCATTATCATTAGAAAAATCAGTTAAATCTCCAAAGTCTCTACCAGATATCATAAAACTACTAAGATTTGTTACGTTGGCTTGGAGAGGAAATCCTAAAGAGTATGTTCCTATTTTACTATTAGAATAACTAAGAAGTGAAGCGAAACCACCAAAACTTGATTCACAAGTATCTAAGATTTTAGTATTGTTGTAAGATCCTATAATATCAGTTGAAATTCCGCTTTTAGGTATAACTCCACCTGTTGCCGACTCCCATAAAGCTTCTGCACTTACATAGGCTGTGGTGGCTACCTTAGTTGAATTATCACCAGAACTTTGAGTAGTAGCTGTTACTCCATCTGCAAGTGTGCCACTAATTTGCTGAACAGTTAACAACTTAGTAGTCTTGTTAAAAGTAAGAGTTGAATCTCCTCCAAATGCTCCTCCATCATTAATCTGAACCTGAGTATCAAGTCCTCCCGGAGAAGTAATACCAGGAATAGTTGAACCAGACCCAGATACCCCAAATGCCCGAAAAGCTGACCTTTCAAAAAATTCCGCTTGAGCATCATCATTCAGTGCGGTTGCACTTTGTTTAACAACAAGATTAGCTCTATAAAGAGTTAAAGGCAATGGGTTCTTTTCCATTACTGATATATTGGGTAAAGCCGCAACAGCTAAAGTTTTTGTGGCGTATTGAGCTTGTCCATAAGCTACATAAGTTCCTCCTGTTCTTGATCTAAATATATGTTGAATCGTCCAATAATTAGTATTAACAGTTGCTAAGGTACCTGACCCATCATCATATTTAGTAGGATCAATTAAAGTAGTTGATGTTGATTCAAAGGCTATATTCTCAGAAGAAGAACCTTCATTGTATACTCTTGAAAAACTTATTGCTGTTCCAGATGCCAAGGTGGGTGTGTCTGGGACTTGTGAATCTGACCTAAAGTTAGCACCAGGTATTAAAGCTAACCCACCAACAACATCAATCGTCATATTAGCGCCATTGGCATCATAAACATTTCCACTTATATTAGCAGGACCTATAATATACTGTAAAAAATCTCTTAGGGTACCTACACCATCATAACCCAAATTACCAGGGGCAGTTGAGGTGGATATAATTGCTCCTGATCTATGAGTAGCAGATCCTATACCTATATATCTTCTACTATCAAGTGGAGCAATAGTGGATGACAATACCTCGACAATAGAACCACTTACATCATAACAAAATATGGTTGTATCATCTATGGCAATATTTGTCAGGGTATGGTTAGTAACTGCATCCCATGATACTTTGATTATTGCAGGTGCTTCGGGATCTGTGTAATCAGTAATAATTCCATTACCCGCTCCCCAAGAAACCTGTGTGGCTGTATTTCCTGTAATTGCTCCACCTTCTAATAAGCCACTTGTTTGAACTCTTTTTGCATTTGGACTGATATCTTTATATCCGTCAAGATCTGTGAATCCATCCCCTCTATGGTTTCCGGCGGTAACAAACCTAGCTTGAGCAGGTAAAGATAAATTGGTAGTTTCAGCTTGAACTATTAATACGCCACATAAAGAGTTAATCAATATCTCAGGTGCCTCAACAAAATTATCGTGTCCAACTGAAACTAATGCTTCCTCCTGGGAATCAAATAATTGCTGACCTAAGGCCATTTCAGTGGCGGAATTCCCATCTCTATAAATTCTTTGAATAGTCCACTTTCCTGCAGGAACTGTTGCAGGTGTTCCAGACCCATCATCGTACTTTGCAACATCAACAAAAGCATTATTAGCGTAGTAATTAGCACGTCCGGTGGTTGTTCTAACTGAATGAGATATATCCATTGCTGTAGCGGCAGAGGTGGTTAAAGTATTTGGTAACTTTGGATCTGTCCTGAAATTACCATGTAGAATAAACAACTTTCCTGCCGTTACATTCATACTCAAATTAGCCCCATTGGCAGAATAAACATTGCCACTAATTTTACCATTTCCTTCGATGGATAACATATGATCTAAAAAAGAACCAGCAGCATCATACCCAAGATTCATCGGCCTTGATTCGCTATATACAATGTTGCCATAGAATATAAAGAATCTGCCAAATATGATATAATCTTTTATGTGGGTAGAAGTTATCTCAGTACCCAGCAAGTCATGAATGGTTCCAGTGGAATCATATGCAATAAAATGAAGACCATCAGTTGTAAGCTTACTTGGTGTATAAGAGGCAACAGCATCCCAAATCAAATCAGCGATTGCGGGGGCGGATGGATCTGAATAGTCAACTATCTGGCCCTCTCCTGCTGTCCATGATAGAGTAGAAGTGGTGGGCACTGATAATATTGATCCTGATAATAGGCCAGTTACTCCACTTCTATCAGCGGTGATAGGTGACCAATTTGCTGAGTTAGCTGAAAATGTTCCTGTTTGGGTCCCGGTCTTATTACAGATATATACCTTTTTAGTAGCACCATCAACATACCACTCTCCTTTTGTATAGGAATTCCCACTAACAAATTCAGTGGTGGCTAACATGTTCTCCTCAATGGCTGTATAATTATCTGTAGCTCGCCAAGGTTGGCCTCCTGTACTTCCCTTAAGAGAAAAAGCAGCGGTGGACGAATAATAAGCAGAGGTTGTTTCACCTGCTTCATATTCTAGGAAACCAGGTATATCTAATTCAATTTCTGAATTTGCAGGAAATGCAATAATAGGATAAGTCCATTTCCACATGAGGGGATAAGTATTATCAGGACCATCATATACTCTTAAAGTTACAGGAGCTGTTGCCGCTGTTGATCCTGTTTTAAGATATACTTTTTCAAGCATTACCCTTTTAGTTGCTACAACTTGATAATTGAGTGCATTGCCCACCATAGTAGTAGATTCATCTGAATGGCTGATTTCTCTAATAACATGATCAGTAAGTTTAAGGACAGTTACTTCATCCGCAGTACCTGTTGAAGTTACAGGTCTATGTGCATATAAATGTTTATGGGTTCCTTCACTATGTTCTGCCATTAAATGATGACCTGCTGCCGATAGTCCTAAAGATTCCCCAAGATATAAAGTACCTGGGGCAATTATAAGCTCAGTGCCTTGCCATACTCCTGAGTTTTTTTTCTCAATGGCTGCCTTTCCTGTATCACTATCAACCGCAAAACGAATACTTCCATCCGCTCCTGCTCCAAAAAATCTAAGCTGGCCTGTGGTTTGATCAATACCCCAATTATCGCCTAATTCTGACCTTAATAATTTATCAACCATTTTTGAGTCTCCTTAATCAGCAATCAAAAGAGATGTTCCATCATCTCCAAGTAATCTGCTGCTTCCATCGTCCCCCATAAGATAAACAGTAGTGGTATAGGTTATAACTTGCCAAAGTCTTCCTTTCCATATCTTGCCCTGCCACATACTTCCTGCTGGATTCCCATCCCAAAAAGACATATCTAACCTTTACATTAAAATTTTCCAGGTAATACTACCTGAGATAGAAACACATCTTAAGGCTGTTATAGCCGATGTAAAAACATCCAAGGCATTCCCAGTAACACTCCCTTTATCCCATATGAACCATGTTGCTCCGCCTTCCTTTATAACCTCAACAGTGTCAATAGTGTACTCAATTCGGGCAGTTCCTGTGCCACAAATAACTGCCGCTGTTCCAATGGTATTACTTCTACCAGTAGGTCGAATATGAACAGGATCACTTGTTATTCCGCTTAAAATTGATTCAGAAAAATGAAATCCGCCTATAGAAGAATCTCCGTATAAGTCACTATCTGACCTTCTGCTTAATTCCTTCATAATACCCTTCTCCTCAAATAAAAAAAGCCCCATTAAGTGAAATTAATCACCCAATGAGGCTTTTAAAAAGCGTTTTTGGCTTAGTCTAATGCGTTAAATTAATGAGACATTAAACCGTCTTTTTAAGGAACTTTTTTATCTTCTTTGCCTTCCCTTTCAAACTTTTCAAGCAAGGATACAGCAAACTTCAAAGCCCTTATTAAAATTCGTACTAATACTCTTATGTCCTTGTTCATCATAATATCATAAATCTTTTTTTTCAAGTAAAAAATTACACTTTTTTTCCCATTTAGAAAATAAAGAGATTAAAGCCGTTTTATTATTTTCAATTTTACCTGTAATAAAAAGAGTAATACCAAATATCAATATGGGAATTGTTAAGTTTTGTAAATGATACACAAAGTCCGAATTTCGCTGTGCTGCGGACTTTGCTAAAACAATCCCCCACCCATTTACAAGTTCAATATAAGAATAATTATTGTAACTTAGGTATTGACAATATGCGTAAAAACAAGCTGCTATAATAGTATATAATAAATAATAAAACCAAATAACTTTTTCAGTAATGGATCTATACCCAATAAGAATATTAACCCTTAAGACACTAAGAAAGAATAAAACATAAGTTAAAAGACAAGAGGAAATAATAGCAATTCTATAATCAAAAATGGAATATAGAATACAGGGGAGGACAAGAGAAACAGGAATAAGAAACAAAATAGGGCGTAATATTTTAGTATCCTTAAAAGTGATGTGGAGATACAAAAGTACAGAAATCACACTTAATGGAAATCCTATGGCATTAAGAAATATGCCAAATTGATAGCCTGTGGCAAATATATGAAACCTGCCACAGGCATAGAAAATTAAATAAAATAAAAATAAAGGGACATGCCGCATTATTTATTACCCACCACCACACATGAGTCCAGCGCCCTGCCCAAGCACAACTCTAAGTTTACCCACAATTTCTTTGCTTTTTGGGCAATCAGATTCAACCTGATCAAGCAAGTTCCCTGAGGTGGTAAATGCATTCTCTTTAGTATCTGCATTATCAACACAAAGACCTTCTAAAGTATCAAGTGATTTCCAAAGTTCAGGGATAGCTTTAGAGGAACATTCATTTTCTAACTCACCAAGTAATTTTCGTGCCTGTGTACCAAGATCAGTTTTGTCCACCATGTTACTTTTTCTCCTTTTAAAAAATTTAAATAAACTACCGGTTAAATGAACTACAACAATCAATATACTCTTAAAATAATAAAAAAACAAGCAGAATAATTAAGGCAGTACACAAGGAATACCCTCTAAGTTTGCATACATGACTTCCTGTCTTAATTCAAAATGACAAAAGTTGACTGATTTTCTATCAAAGCCTCTCCATCTAAGTTCAGGACATACATCCAGTACAAGATTTCCAAATAGAATATACCATGAATTGATAGTTGAATCTCTTAAATTCCATGACCATTTTGAATTAAGGTATACAACATAGTCTAAGGCAGTAGCATATAAGGGAGGGGTATTCTTCAAATCGTATAAATGCTTAGAAATTATATCCTTTGTTTTTCCTCTACTAATCAACATATCATGTCTGTCATGTTCTCTGCCAGTTTCAAATAATCTAATAGGGAGATTATGAGTGCTTATAACTTCTTTCTGGATTCTCCTTACACAATCAGTAAGGATAGGATGTAGCATGTCTGTGCTTCTTTGTACCTTCACTTTGCTGCTCCTTAATTACTAAAAATTCAATAGCTTTATCAATATAATGTAAATTATGCTGTTAGGACGCAAAATTTAGCTGTTTGAGCGTGTTTTAGCATAATTTGATATCACACTACTTATCATATTGCGTATCTCATTGTTTTAGTAAAATTTCTTTGTTTCATTATTTAGTAATATCTTGAGTAATTTTCCATACATCCTTAACAATCGTTCTAATATTTCCAGCACCATCAGTCATTTGAACATCATAATAATAAGCAGTAGGTACTTGATTAGTATTTGTTGTTGTGGGTGTAAATGTAACTTTACCCGTAGTAGGGTCTGCATCCAAAACACCGGTAATTTCAAATACTTTTGTGGAGTCATCTACCGGAGCTTTAGTGGAATCAACAGTCAATAAGAAAGAATAGCCAGTAATATCCACTGCCAATAATGTTACAGAATCTTTAATCGTAAGTTCAAAGGGATAACTATCTCCTCTAAACCATGTAATCTCTCCAGCTAAATCCGCCATTTAAACCTCCACCAAATAATCTTTTAAATCTGTTTCTACCAATATTCCAAAATCATTTAAATATACCAAAGGTATTTCTGTCAATATTACACCTATAAATGTAGGATAACTTAACCAATAATTAGGCAAAAAGTAATTTTTTAAAAAATATTGAGTTGCCATTAGTTTTTATTAACTCCCATCATAACTTGTTGGTGTTCTATTTCCGTTAACATCCACAGTAGCTATAGTTCTACTCTTTGTATTAGTTGAATCCTTATGAGTTGCTGTAACTGTGTTTCCACCAGAACTATGCCCTGCCATAACTGAAAACATAATCCTTAACATTTCCTGTAAGTCAAGACCACTGCCACCTTCTGTAATACCTGCAATAATTTCTGCTACGGTTATATCATTCAATGCAGCAATGGAAGCTGTTAATAATGATTGATCCGCAGGATCTGAAGGTAAATTATCAGTTTTGAGCTTGATGGCATCAACAACAGTATCCACTACCGTTAATGCTGCGGCAGTAGCTAAAGCAGACACATCCGCCTTGTACGTACTTGCTGTACTTGTGTTAGCTAAAGTTCCTGAAACATTTAGTTTATCAAGATATCCTGCCCTTGCTGCTGTTAATCTTGAAACCAATGCAGCAAACTGAGTAGAATTATTATCCATTTCAGTTCTAATCTCCATTACAGTTGGAGCAGTACCTCCTGCTCCAGTAGTCCAGGCAGCATCTCCTCTATTTCTAACTGCCTCTAAACTATCTGTTGATCCTGAGAATGTAGCTCCCTTAATATCAGTTAAACCAGAAAGAATAGATGTTTGATTGGCGTCAGTAGCTAAAGCAGAAACATCTGCTTTTGAGGCAGTTCTTGAGGCTGTATCGGTTGTTACAGAAGCAGAAACACTTCCAACAGAACCAGAAACACTTCCTGTAATATCCATTGTCTGGTTAGGCAAGTTAATAGCTGTTAATTGGTCTCCTGTTCCTCCCGCCTCAGTAAGTCCAGCACCTGCTGCTCCAATTTCTGTTGTATCTGTAAGAATGCTTGCAAGTTTGGTGGAATTATCATCCATTTCAGTTCTAATTTGACCTACTGTAGGTGCTGCTGTACCTGGGGCAGTAACAAACACCTTAACAGAATCATCTGCACCAAGAGTAAAGTCTGCCGCTGAATCAAGTGTGACTGTTTTTGTTGCTCCAACATAATTTGTTATGACTCTTACACTTGGGTAATCTGAATTAGAATCATCATATAAAACTATAGCCTGATCATTGTAAGCATCATCCACTGTGGAACCTGTGGCAAGAGTGAAACTTGTCTGAGTTGAAACTGTAGCAATCTCTGCCTCAAGAAGCATATTTGGATTTGAAGTACCCGATCCATTATGTGCATCTAATTGTGTAGTGGCATCAACACTTTCAATCTCCATAGCATTCACATGAAATCCTGTTGGGTCTGCCTGAGACTGAGTTTCAAAATTATCAACTACATCAGAGGCACTATGGGTACTAAATCCAGTGGCAGTTAACCAATTTCCTTGATTCGTTTGTAATTCATTCGTATCTACAAGGATGTTATCTACAATACCGTCAACAGTATCTAATTTGCCATCATGTGCTGTCAATGCACTTGTTGTTGCAAGACTTGATA
>JAAGZO010001054.1 GCA_024206195.1 bacterium
AACAGTTTATACAGTAAAAGATTCTTCCGGTAATCCGCCTGTAGAGACATCAGCAGCTGATACAAACTGGGCAATATACAGGGCATATGATTCACTGACAAATGCGGAAGCAGGAAAAGAAAACAACGGTATAAACAGCGCGGTAAGAGGATTTGAAACATTTGTTGATGGTAAAGATCTTGTATCAAGCGGTGAGCAGTTTACTTTTACCTGTTATGCTGATGCAGTAGATACTAATGCAGTTACGGTAGACGGCTGGACAACAGATGAAGATACCTATGTAAAGATATATGTACCGTATAAGGAAACAGAAGTAGGTACAAGCCAGCGTCATGACGGTAAATGGAATGATTCCGGTTACAGGCTTGAAATAGATACACAGTTTGGTATTGCTATGTATGAAGCTTACTGTGTAGTAGAAGGTGTACAGGTTAAATCATCGTACTATTCAACTACAGGTACCGGAGGCGCGTTTTATGTGGATGACTTTGTCAGTAATTGTATAATAGCATATTCAATAGCAACATTTACACAGAATGACAGCGGTACCAGGGCGCTCAGAGGATTTTATGATAATGGCGAAGGAACAAAAATACATAACTGTATAGCTTTTGATATTAACGGTACTAATTCATCGACAGCAGGGTTTTATCATAATGACGGTAGTGCAGCTTATTTTTACAACAATACTGCTGTAAACTGCCGTAACGGTTATAGAATTTATAATGTTGTTACCAGTATAAGAGCAAAGAACAATATAGCGCAGGACTGCGCACGCAGTTGTTATGATGATGGCTCTGGAAGTTTTCATGGAGATTCTGAATATAATTTAGCAGATGATGCTACTGCTCCGGGAACAGATCCACAGAATTCAATAGGCCTTGTATTTGTTGACAAAGCTAATGATGATTTTCATCTGGATGGCTCAACCGATACTGCAGCAATTAATATAGGAGCAGATCTTTCTGAAGACAGTGATCTTAAAATAACTCATGATATAGATGGTGATGCCAGGCCGCTGGGATCAGGATGGGAAATAGGCGCAGATGAAGCGTATATTGCATTAATTTCATCGTTTGCATATATAACACCTTTATATGCAAATGATACAACTCCGTCATTTGGCTGGTATGCTGCAACGGGATCTGTAGTAACTTATATGTTGGAAGTAGATGATAATATAGCATTTACCAGTCCTGTATCTTCTGTGACTATAGACACTAAAGCTACGCTGGACAGTGCATTATCGGAAGATACTTATTACTGGCGTGTACGTGCAAGTAATTCAGACAGTCAATGGTCAACTAACTGGAGTACCTGGACGCTTGTAATAGATACAACCGAATCAAGCTGCAGCGGATTACAATCTAAAAGTACAGAAGGATCATGGGTAAATGATGGTAAATGGAACAATAATACATCTCCGGATGTAAAAATAAATGTAGAGGATACCGGATCAGGATTAAGAGTGGGACAGACAGAGCTTGGTGTGTCAACAGGCACAGTACTGTTAATGCATTTAAATGGTGATACAAAAGATTATTCCGGTTACGGACACCATGGTACATTGTATGGCGGGAAATGGGTAAGTTCACCGACATGGAAATCTATAGGTGGAGATGAAACTTTCCTTGATTTTGACGGATCAGGTGATTATATAGATTGCGGTATAAGTACTGTGCTGAATAATATCACAACGAAATTTACTATAGAGGCATGGGTGTATACTAAAACTTTAAATGATGGTTATATTGCAGTAAAGAATTTTAATGATGTAGCAACTGTTTCGTTTGGATATGTTTATCGTGCAGACGGTACCATGAGTATGTATTTAGACGGTACTAGACGGGATTCAGGAGCTTATCTGGAAGCAGGAAAATGGCAGCATTTAGTTGCAACTTTTGACAGTACTCTTGGAAGTAATAATCTTAAATTTTATTTTGACGGAGTATTAAGATCACAGGTGACTGATACTGATGCACTGGGGGTGTATTCGAACAGGACCCTTTATATTGGAAGAAGAAATGATTCCTATTATTTAAATGCAGCTATAGATGAAGTTCGTATAATGACAAGAGCGCTTACTGCCGATGAAATAGCTTGTGATTACAATTCCTGCAGTATAAAATATTCAACCAATACCGGAGCAGACTGGGTAATAGATCCGTCAACAGATACGCTTACTTCCGGTTTATCCGGTACTACATCAGTTGAAATATCAACATCAGGAACACTTCCGTTCCATAATTCTGAAACAGACTGTCAGATAAAATTCCTTACATCCGATATGGCAGGAAACTATGGTGAAACAAGTGCTTATACTATAAAGATTGATACAGCTGTTCCATACTATGTTGATTATACAGCTCCTTCATCCGATACCTGGACAAATGAAACCAGGCCTTCATTCATCTGGAATGCATGTACAACTACAATAGTAGATTATTACTTACTTGAAGTAGATGATGACAGTAGTTTCGGTTCAGTAGTATCATCCCAGACAAACAAAACTCATGCGCGTATAAACAATGCTCTGTCTCCAGGAGAGTATTACTGGCGTGTACGTGCAAAAAGTGCAGTTGGAAGCTGGTCGGTTGACTGGAGTACGCGGACAATAAATATAGAGACAACAGATCCCGGTAACTGGAGTAATTTCAGATCAAAGAATTCTGTCGGCAGCTGGATAACTGAAAGCCAGTGGAACGATGATGCAACACCTGATGTAAAGATAGAAGTACAGGATACCGGTTCGGGATTAAGAATAGGGAGAACTGAAATGGCTTTATCATCAGGTACAGTACTTTTAATGCATTTAAATGGAGATGCAACAAATTATTCCGGTTACGGCGGTAACGGTACATTATACGGTACACAATGGATAAGTTCACCTACATGGAAAACTAC
>JAAGZO010001055.1 GCA_024206195.1 bacterium
GGGTTACCACTTTTGGTGAACAGGCACACCCCTCTCTAATATACAATTTAAAATATATATATATATTTATATATACTATATATAGTATAAGGGTAGTGTACCCTACACAAGACTGGCTTGTGCCACCTCATTGTAATAATGGTAACCCTCGAGTTCTTTCGAGTATTGTCGGAGTTATTCGGTTAGATCCTGCAACACCATGTTGCCTGGATAATCCAGGTATGTCTTCCATCAGCTGCGTTAAGCTGCCGCGTCTACTCTTTCCTGGAGAATTGCTCTCCAATGTGGTGCTAAGTTATCATGATGTTCCCACCATGTTCTTGCTGTTGCCCCCTCATTAAAGATTTGCCAATGATTATAGCTAGTTAATCTCATGGCTTTAACTGGGTGTGGTTGATAGTACACAGGTGTACCTAATGTATTCCCATTACCTTGCATATTCCATGTAGGAAATTTTCTATGGCTTTCATACATGGCTGTACCATGTGAGTTAGGATTAGATTTAACCAAATCAAATGTACCATTGTCTTGATAAGACTTGCATAGACTTGGGTATGATTGCCAGAATGTAGCACCATACTTCCAGAATAGTTTATTGACTAGACTATTTACTTTTCCTTTGCTACTTGCTACTACATTATCGTAGTCCTCTTGCGATAATTCAGTACCTTTGATAGCTATGCCGTAGTCTTTGTCGGTGTATAGTGAGAAAGGTTTTCGGCGGAACGAAGTTTCCTCTGGATTAAAGGGGTGATGACACACCCCAAATTGCACATCTTTTAAAAAGAATTGTCTAGTTATTTCAGTCCACTTTAACTTACTAGACCCACCATTTCTGGTAGTTATCTCATAAAAGTTTTTAGTTTCTAAATCAAATCTAAATATAGTCATGTTACTTCCCTTCCTTTACTTCCATGTTGTATACTAAGTCGTTAACCCACTTAGCTGTACCTGTTGGATTCTCTATGATGAGGTCATAGATTTCTTCTGATGTCATACCATAGAAATCATTCTCATCTATATCAGTTCCATTTTCATGTATGTCTCTCGGTGGATTGACATAGTTCTTGGTAGTGTTGTCACTCTCTATACCTCTACGATATATTGGTGTACCAGAGTAATGACCCATACCACCATAACCCCACTCATCATCTTCATAAGTCCACTTGTTCTCTATCTTTTTTAGAGTGTCAGTATCTTCATCATACTTGTAATCTCTAGACAAAGCATAGTTACCTCGTGGCTCTAATGAGTATGTGTTTGACAACCACATATCATCTGTGGTCTTGCCTTGTTCCTCGTTGATGATAGTAAACTCCTCTGTCTTACTATCCAGGAATAAGAGCTTGTCGCTACCAATCATGTCAGACAACATCTCTTGCCAATCTGGATTGTATAGTAACTCTGGCTCATTGAGTAGTTGTGGTCTGAGTACCCACTTGACAAACTGATGAGTGTCAGATTTGTTACTGTCAATCATAGGTGTAGGTAACTGAGGTCCATTGTGCATGAGCCATATATCTCTGTTACTTTCTTCTTTAGTCAATACCTGGTAAGGGTGCGACATAGCTTTGCTTGACTCCCCATTGGTATTGAATCTGAAATGTAAACCCATAGGCACATCTAGATTTTTGTAGCTATCCCATAGCTTGTTGATAGACTTGAATGATTTTGGCTTACCCAATTTGTGAACATGAACCTTGCCCTTGTTGGCAAACATCAATCCAAATCCATCATCATTATTTAAGTATGCACAGTTCATCATATTCTCTGTGATTACTTCTGGTTTTGTAGCTTGTATAATTAAGCACATAATATAACTCCTTTTCAGTTAAGCTATTTCTTTTAGATTGTTCTGCTCATCAGACCAATCAACACTACGACTTGGCTTACCTATGCAATAGGATTTTCTTGTTAGCCAACCATAGAATATCTTATACTCACTTCTATTTTGTGGTAACTCCATGTATCTTATGAAGTCTTTATAAGATAGTTTTGTCATGCTTGTAGTCTTACTAAACCCTACTAAAGCATGGACAAATTCCATTACTCTAAACAAACCTTGCTTTGCAAGATTGCCCTTGAATATTCTAAACTCGATTGTATGTCGGTGCGACATATTGACAGCCTCATATTTCTCAGATGAATTGACAGCATCAGAAATCTTCTTGCTAGATTTCTTTGCCCATTGGTCTGAATTGCGACCTGCAATATGATTCACAAACTCCTCGTTTTTGTAGTCATTGATAAAGACAAGTAGCTTTCCAATATCAAGTTGTGTTAGATGATTCCTTGATATGTGTATGTGCATACCTGTTGTATCAGTATTCCAGGATTTGAGATGCTTGATTGCAGCTCCATTTAAAAATGTATCCCAATTCTCTCTATGAGCATTGAGTGTGGCTGGTGCTGTGACAATCTCAAAGCCATTGGATAGTGAGCCATCTGATTTCATAATAGCAAACTGACCTGTCTTACCATTGTAAAAATCATTGTGTGTCATTTCTCCAATCTCATAAGGGCAATTATTTCTTCTCTCAACTTCTAACTCTACACCCATATATAGAGGGTATAGTTCTGTCCTGTCCTTGTCTGATACTTGGTAACTACAATGTGACATTACATCTTCATTGTATTCATAGATATAATCATCATGTTGTGATTCAGATTCCTCATCATACCAATCATCTTCGCTTACATAGGTATCTCTATTCTCTGAGTATCTATAATTGTCAATACAGTTAGAGCATATAGCATTGTCCTCATAAGCCCACCTTACATCATCTTCATATTCCCAGGCACCACAATCTTCACACTTACAAAAGCTGTCAATGACATCACCGAAAAGTTTAGTGAGCCTTCTGAATCTTGTCATGTCATTTCGTATGAAATATCTTGATAACATTCTATCAACATCATTAAGAAAATCAATCTCTACCTCTCTATCCCAATATTTTATTTCATATAGCACTGTGTATAGACTTTCATCACCCCACTCTGTACTTCTTAGTTCTGATAGTAAAGTCATTTTGTACCCCACTTGTTTAATAGTTCGCTAGTAATTGCCTGTTCCTCTTGAATAGACAACTCATCAATATCTGAGTCCAGGATTTGTTCGTCTTGTATTTCCTGTTGTTCTAAAACCCAGTCAGTAAAGCTCATAGTTCTTTTAGTATCTGATTTAATAGGCATAATTAAACTCCTTGTATTATCAGATTATCAGTATCAAATTCTACTGACACCATGTCAGTATTAAATGTTGCCGACAGTTTACGATTATTAATATCTA
>JAAGZO010001056.1 GCA_024206195.1 bacterium
GTATGGGCGTTATCTCTTAACACTATCTTTTCTGCTTCTTTGCCGTCTGTATCAAAGTCTACATACACAACTGCTTGGCCACCGTCAATATCATCTCTTGCTCTAAACACGCCCATTACCGATCTGCGGATTACTTCTAGCTGCTCCTTATTGATCAAGTTATACGCCAACGCCTGTACTGCTTTGACTCCCATTCCTTGTACGTTCTCTACATAACTATGCTCGGCTTCTACTACTCCTCTTGCTGCCTCGACTACACTGTTTACGATCCTGCTGCCTTCTTCAATAATTGAGTTGTTAATCAATGATCCCTTTACATACACTCCGCCAATTGTTACTCCTGCCTTCACTTCCTCATAACTGTACTCTCCTCCCTCTACATACACTCCGCCAATTACTGATTTACTTATCGGTCCTTCGATCTCTCTTAACGATCTCATATCTAACGCTTCTATTACATCTTCCTCACTCGCTTCTGTTGTTTCTAACTCGCCTTGCTGGCCTAACTGTACAACTTTGCCACTCACGTCACTTAACATCTTGAGCGTTCCGTTTGTTAACTCTAGCGGTCTTCGATATCTCCACCAATATGGCTTGTTACCTATACTAAACACGCCGATCCAATCTGCTATATCATCTGCCAATCCTCTGTTAATTAAGAAGAACCTTATTACTTCGTCATGTGTTCCGATCTTCTCTAACTCTGCTACTCTATCTTTTGTCATTACTGCTTTTACTTCTTCTACACTATTTAATCCTCTCGCCTGTACGTTGCCTGCTTCTGTTAATCCTTTCATCATTACTACAAACGGTTTAATTATATCTGGCGGTTCTCTCTCAATTCTTCCTACTCGTGCTACTTCTTCCCTATAAAATGCCTTTAACGCCATAAACATTCTACGTTTGATCCTATGTGATCCGCATGAATACGCTGCTCCTGCTACCGTTGCAAACCATTTCCTTGCTTCATCTTCATGTGCAAACGTGCCCTTCGGCATTGAATCTACGATTCTACTCTTATCATCTGATACGAACATTCCTAGATCCCTTAGATCTATCGTCTTGATATCTTCTGGTACTTCAATTCCTTGTGCGAACTTTGTAAACAATGTTCGGCTTGGGTTTACATCCCTTACGTCTCTGTTACCGAAGTATACTTGGCTTGCATATATTGTATCTATATCATCTCCTTGACTTGAGTTTGCATACACTGCATTCTGTAACGCTACCGTTAATAACAACGTTAGCGGTACTTCCCCTTGTGCGGTCTTGATAGTTCCGAACATCTTAATCGATCCTCGTGCATTGTTCTCTGACTGCGTTAACGCACTGCATCTCTTGCCGCTTCCTGCATTCAAGATATTTGCGATACTTACTTCCTTGTCTTCCCACATCTTCGCTAAATCTAATCCGTACTTAGTTTGCGCCATCTTACACGCTTCGTCATACCCTACGAACTCTGCTCCTAATAACCCTGTTCCTTCTGTATCCCAGTTTGGTAACACTATCGATAACACCATTACTGGATGTCCAGCTGCTGTTACTCTTCCTTTAAATACCATGTCAAAGTCTGCTTCTTGTGCTGCTCTCTCATCTTCATTCGTATTTAAGATTATCCATGCCCCATATCCGGTATATGGTTTTGCTGGATCTAATAAGTCATTGAATGCTTTTAGGTTTACTCTTCGGCCGGCAATCGCTGGATCAACGGTTACTGTTGGGGTTTCTTCTGCGTCTACATCTTCTTCTGGAATTGTTGTGTCTTCTACATCTTTTTCTTCTCCTTCTTTTTCTGAAGGCTTCTTACGTGTCAAAACTCTACCTGTATCTTGTGCCCAAATAATATCTGCATTATTTTCAATTACAAGCCTCATACAATGATTGATTTCATAGAATTTCTTCTTAGCTGTTTCATTAATTACATACTCTGCATCGAAAAGTCGATCGCCGTCCTCTTCTTTTGTAAGCGTATCTCGATCTATCCGTCTCTCTAACCTTACCTTATCATCCTCAAATACAACGCCTATCAACAAATCTAACTCTTTGCGGATTTCTTCATTAATTCCCATATACGGTGAATCTATTATTATTACATGATACGGTGGATCAAACGTTTCTTCATCTCTATCTTCCCCATCTGAAACATGTAGTTCTTTACTCAACGATACTTTTTCTTTTCCATATTTTACCCTCAATATCGCCTGATATAATGCTCGCTCATTGTAAATCTGTGGTCCCTGTAAATACACATTCCTACTACCACCTACTTGTTCATACCTAAAATCTCTTCCTGCATACAAGAACGCATCTGATCCTAATACTGCTACTGTTAATCCTTTTTCCTCGTATTGCTTTTGAAAATGTCTGATTAATGTACTTGTTCCTGCACTTGACTCTCCGATTACTCCTATA
>JAAGZO010001057.1 GCA_024206195.1 bacterium
CTTTATTTAGGAACACCAACTGCACGTACTAATATGTCAACATTTGTTCCGGGTTCAGGTGATTCCTTACTAACTATTTCTGAGTCGACTGAAACATATCTTGATCCAGAAGAAGCACCAACATCAATACCGTATAAATCTGCTAGTGCCGCGTTTACTGAAACTAATCTTCAATATTACTCTAATGACCATGGAGGACAAATAGCTTATTCTTGTTTCGCTGCAGGAGTTGACCCTGCATCACAAGAGAATAAACACCAACTAGTAATGCAAATTACAGGTGGTCCCATGGGACGTAGAATGAATATATTTACTAGCGCAGTTGGTATAGATCCAGAAGACTTAGATGGTACTGCTATTGACGCCTTCTGGCCTACTGGTCGTCCAGTTTTAAAGTCTCGAAAGTAATCTTGTAAACCTCTAACCACCCCCTAAGATAATCTTAGGGGAAATTAAAGGACTCAGCAATGTCAAAGAAAAAAGCCAAAAACGAATTCGCTACCGCAACTACTCTAGAAACAAATGAACTACAGCAGCTTCAGATCCTCTTAAGTCAGATAGAGAATATTAATTTAAAGATGCAGATGTCTCAGATACAGGGAGAGAAGCAACTAGAGAATTTAAATACTTCACTGCAAGAGGCAAATGATACAATTAACGTTAAATATGAACTTACAGTAGGAAAAGACACTATTGACCCCACTACTGGAGAAATCTCCAGAGATATTAACTCTAAATAAGGAAACTACTTATGGATAGCACAACTACTGGTACAGCTATGACCACAATGCCCGAAGTTGAGCGTCTTCGCTTACTAAATCAGCGTCTTAAGTATGGTGTTGTTGAAACTCAGTTTGAAGCTGTTAAACAGCGACAAAATGCCTTAACAATAGAATTACGCGCTATGCCTGTACAGATGAAAGAGATGCAGGAAACACTTAATACTATGTCAGCTGATTTTAACGAAGCTTATATTGCAGCCAAAAAGAAGTATGAAGTTCCAGAAGGCTATGAGCTTAATCTTGAAACAGGTGAGGTAGTACAGCCTCCAAAAGCGTAGGTTACATGCCTAAAACTCCCTCTTCAGATTCTTCTACACCCCCTCATATTCCTGATGTACCAAGGCTTGAGCTTTTGGTAGAAATGTTGGAGATTCAGCGAGATCAACAAACATTAAGTGGGACAAAACACCGTATTAGTGCTTTGCAACTAGAATTAGTCATGTTACAGGAAAAAGTCCCTGAGATGACTAATAAACTAGAAGAAAGAGTTAATACTTGGAACGAAAAATTAAAAAACGTAAAA
>JAAGZO010001058.1 GCA_024206195.1 bacterium
ATCGGTTTCCTACAAGCAAAGTTATTCAATTTTAAAGTTGTAAAGCTTAAAAAAAACACCCTGTATTTCATTCAAAATGGTGCTGGGGCTATGTGTAATGTGTTTGTGAAAGGTGTGAAGGATATGAAACACCTGCATTGCACCCAACGACCGCGTTCCTTAGAGCGATGTGTAATAGAGACGTTTGGTTCACATAGGAAGAATTTCTTTTTCATTATACCTAGATTGGCTGTCTATTAGCATCTGTGCATTATTAACCGTGTGAAAGCAGGAACCAGGAACCGCAATCAATAACACTGATATACTAATCCACACCCTGTTACACTATATAGAATCATGTCTTTTTGTTCGACTGCTATGCACACATGCTAAGATAGCCCAATGCTATATAGACTATATCGTCTTCCTTCGTAGACCAAACCCCTCTCTATATACACCTCTCTCTCTATGACTCAGACTTAGGGTATCAAAAGTAAACGCTTGTTTCTCTACAACCAGCAAACCGATTTTGATGATTTATGCCTCAAATGAAAGCCAATGCCCTATCATCTTATCTTGCCAAACAGTTTTCCGCTAGCACTTACTATTTTTTAGCCTTCATTGTCGGTTTTTGAAGGACGCTTTCATTTTCATTATAGCAGAGCAACGATTTTTGGAGGTTTGCCAGATAAAGGGTGCGCCAAACCGCCCTGATCGAAGAAAGCCTGTGATGTTTTGATCAGGCGGTTTGGCACGCTCTTTGTCTGGCAAACCTCCAAAAATTGTTGCTGTGCTATAATGAAAATGAAAACATCTTTCGAAAAACGGCAAGGAAGGATAATTTCATCTCTCTCGATCTTTTGGTGGATAATCATCGGCGACGAAATGGAAGACTACCTTAAGTGTTCCAAACATATGTTGAAATATTTCTACATCAAAAGACAA
>JAAGZO010001059.1 GCA_024206195.1 bacterium
AAATTAGCGGTATCAATCAAGGGCGCATCAGGTGAAGCTGAAGAGTTGGCGGATAAAATCAGAGATACTTTATCAGTCCAATTTACAACTATGATATCTGCATTGCAAGAGGCCGGGTTGCAGATATTCGATATTTTTAAAGATGACCTGAAAGACATAGTAAAGCTGCTAACCGAAGCTATTAAAGGAGCTTATGGTTTAATAGAAGCGTTTAAAGAATTATACGACCTAAGAAGTGTTTCAGAAACTTTTGCGGCTGGAGTTGAATTAATTTCCGGTGGTGCCCTTGATATGTCAATTGCTGAATTTTCAGAACTTTCATTTAAAGAGCGTCAAAAATTAGTTGATAGATATGAAAAAGAACTTTTAAAATTAAGAGAAGAAGGAGAAACAGAGGCCCAAAAATTACTTAAAAAATATAATAAAGAAGCCATTGACGAGATAAAGATTGACGCAATAAATAAAATTGCTATGTATAGATCATATCTCGGTGAGTGGGGCGGTCTTTTTGATGATTCTTACAAAGAACAAATAAAAAACCAGCAACAATTTTTAAAAGAATTAAGTGCAAATGCAAAAGACGCAGACTTTAGTATAGGAGCTGAATTAGATAAAAGTTTAAAGGGAACAAATAAATTCAGAGAAGTGTTTGATGTGTCAACAGTATTAAGTCCGTTTGATGAATCAGGATTAGACCTTGAAGGGATAACGGAATTTGACGAAGCGCTTGAAAGAGAAACAAAAATACTTGCTGAACTTGCGGCGGCACAGCAAAAAGAGATAGACCTGATTGACAAAAAGAATGCTATAGCTCTTAAGATACATGAAGATGAAAAAAAGCGTCTTGAAATGCTTGATAGTTTTATTAAGACCTCACCGGCTTTTAAAACAACAGAAAAAGATGCAAGCTCTGCCGTGGGTGAATTTACAAAAACATTAGTTGAAGCGTCAGCCGCAATAGACGGTGGCATGACTGCAATGCTACAAGCCATGGAAGCCACTATTGATGTTTTCCCAAATCTAATAAACGCATTTACCAGCCTCATAGATGCAATAGCAGATTTTCCAGATACAATGTTTTCATCTCTCGGAAGCTTACAGGAGTCTGTCAGCGGTTTTGCAAGTGGCGGTTTTGGATGGCGTGGCAGAGAAGAAAGAGAGAAAGAAAGAGAAATTGAACGCCAAAAAATGCTTGAGCTTAAACTTGAACTTGAGTCAGAGTGGGATAGTATAATAGCTGTTTTCGACATGACAGATATTGAAACGGCAATGTACAATCTTAATGAAAAATATCAAGAACAAATTCAAAGTGCATTTGATTCAGGCGCTAGCTTAGAAAAATTAACAGAGGCAAGAAACAAAGAAATTCTTTCTATCAGGGCGACAGAGCTTGAAAGAAATCAGGCTTTATTTTCAGGAATATTTACAGGCGCAGAAAAGTTTAAAAGAGACATTGACCTTGCAGCGGCACCAGACCAGACAGCATTTTTAATGGATGAGTTCAGTAGCTTTTCTGATGAGCTTTCCACTCTTGACCTTACAACAGAAGAACAATCGAAAATATTAGAGCAACAACTCAGCACATTAAAAGAAATGTACGGGTTAGCTGTTAGCGAGTCAGCAGCGTTAGAGGCATCTAACACAGCAGTTCAAAACATGATCGACTCGTTGACCCTGCAAAGCGTAGGCACTTCTTTCGATGACATAGAAAGCAGATACAATGAATTATATGACCAAGCCCTTTCAACTCTTGATACAAGCGATATTCAAAGTTTTTTAACATTTACAAATGATTATATGGCAACCCTTGAGGCTGCCGGGATGGATGCTGAGTCTATAAGATCAGATACAAAAGATGATCTTGGAGTATTACAGTCAGCTATCGGAGAACAACTTTCTGAGGTAGCTGCAAACACTATTGCAATTATAGACATGACCACCGCAGTTGACGAAATGGCGCTTGATTTAAAAGAGGCAGCAGACGCAATTATAATTGCATCTTCGCCACTTGAGGTTTATCAAGACCCTGAATATCCAGATTTGAGGCTTGATGAGGCAGGACAAGACCTTGAGGAAGGCTTGACTGATTACAGCGTTGGAGAGGTCATAGTAGAAACAGCAAAAGCAATAACAGACCCTATCGTAACGCCAATTGTTGATGTTGTAAAATCAATAGGTAGTGTGTTTGGTTTTGCGGGTGGCGGGTTGGCAGACAACGCTTCTATATTTGGTGAGGATGGGCCAGAATGGGCAATACCAGCTTACAACAATTCTAATAACGAAAATTTTCTTAAATCGGTTGGTATGGATAAAGTTATAGAAGCAATAAGCAAGAAGGGTGGAGGCGGTGGAGAGCAGCAGATAATTATAAATCTAAATGGTAAAACAATTGCAGATGTAGTAGTCTCAGAAATAAATAATGACGGTGAATTAACACAAGTCATGAAAAATACAGTTAACTAAGGAGTACAATGGCAACACCTTTTTATGATTCGTTATCAGTCGTTACCCCAGAC
>JAAGZO010001060.1 GCA_024206195.1 bacterium
CGATAGCAGTTGGATTCATAATATTGCATTTGCAGCTGCTTTTTGAAAACTGGCAGTTATGTAAATAAGTATTCATACAGATTTAGCGATTCCAAGGATTCATACAGGAAACCAGATGGTGTGGTTTCGTCAGAAGAAGATGCACAAGGCCTGATTAAAACCATAATTCCAATGGCCAACACTTGTGCAGTGAATAAAATTTACTCAGCGTGCCAACGTTTCGATTCTTTCCAGAATCATCATCAGAGCACTAAAAAAGAAAGACACCAGTTCAATACTAAATATGTATTTGTCTATAAGGCTAAATAGCATTGTCAATAAGAGAGATGACAAAATAAACTAAATCATGAAGAAATTCACAAAAAGGAGGCCGTTTTTCCCAAAAGAACCAGTTCGCAGGCCAAATGGGTGGAAATTTGCATAAATTCAGTTCTCATTTTCTTCTTCTGGCTTGAGTTCCGGAGGGGTAAATTTGGGCAGTGGCAGGAAGAACTTCACAATTTGATACCACAGGGGTTCAAATCTCTGCCACGGCTGCGATTCACTGCTGACTGTTATGTTGAAGCCAACATAAATAAAGTTTATTGCGGAATTAGATACCCAGCAGAGCAGGATTGTTAAACGACCAACCTAAGCGAAGCACGAAGTGAGCAGTGGCATGACAAACAAGAACGGTCCTAACGGCGAGAAACAGTAGGCGACAAGATTCACATAATTTTGCATACGTCACCTTACCAGGCGCGAAGTTTGATTACGCACGTACACACTGTTTTACTGCAATACAATATGTACACTATACGCATGACACCACAATCTCCCTCCTCTTAAATGAGCCTC
>JAAGZO010001061.1 GCA_024206195.1 bacterium
ACAGCCCGAAATGGAGGAAACTCCAGAAGATATCACTTTGACACCAGAAGAACTTGAACAGAAGATATTAGATGCTGTTGAGGAAGCTACTAAAGCTAAAGTTGGAAGTCCCAACAAAGGTAGTGAAAGCACTCAACCGTTAGATAATACACCCGTAGTAAAGAAAAACTGGTTCGAAGAGATTGTATAAAAAAAAAAACAAAAAAGGTAGATATTATGGCAAAAACGACATGCTCGGCAATCGGTGGAGTTTTACACGATTCAAGAGCAGATGAATTAATTATAACTGGAATAGCAGATGGTACGGTACAAGCTGGAGATTTATGTACAGTCTTAACGACTGGAGCAGTTCGACAATCCGACAAATCTGACTCATACGACGAAACTTTAGGTATTGCCTTACCAATGTATCATACTGACATGGACACTGCTTATGCTTCTGGTAAAACAGTAGATATAGTAGTCCCACAAGGTGGACATATATATGGTGTTAAAGGTGCTGATGCTGGAAGTGTTGAAATGGGTGAGATTGTTGTCTTTGGAGAAGCAGGAGCATTAGCTCTTGGAGATGGGGCTCAAGAAGGGGCACACATGGCGAAAATATTCAAAGAAGTTGACGATGATACTTACTGGTTAATTGTGTGGGGTGCTTAATCATGACAAGTTACGATATAGCATTAAGAGAAAACCAATATCGTTCCGTTGCAAAACGGATCGCACGATATTACCAAGAATCTGCGAAAGGAGCAGATATACCAGTAGTGTTGACTGACTCACCAGATATGCTTGAATACAGGTATTCTAATTTTGTTAACGCTGGTCTTAACGCAAGTGGGGCTGGTACAGACTTTAGAGAAGCTGGAATCAAGGCAAGTTTGGTTTCTAACTATACGGATATTGCTTTATTCGCACATCAATTAAATTTGACTTTTACGGACAGAGAAATTAATTCACTAGGTAGTAAAACCATAGCAGATAAAAGAGATGCTTTATTACATAAGTTTGCTATGGAAGTAGACGATGCAACATTTCACGGTCCGAAAAACGATAACGGTATGCAATTACTCGAAGGTTTAATCGGTCAATTAACGTCAATGGAAAATCTAAACGGCACGAACTCAACTTTGACGACTAAAGGTTATATTTGGAAAGCAATCATAAAAATGATTAATGGTATTCCTTTCGCAATGCGAGAAGAAGGACCTAGCATGTTACTTTATGTGACTCCAAATCTTTATGAGAAGTTAGTTAGTCCCGACAGAGTTTACATGGATATGCAAGAGTTAGATTTTATTAAGAAAAATCTCATGAGCGCTGAAACTCCAAAAGGTTTCAAAATCGCTAAGATTGTTGTTACTAATAAAATCGCAGCTGAAGCAACCGATAACACTGACGGAGATAACGCAGATACAGTTGATACTGAAGGCACACATGATAGGATGTTTTTAATTTGTCCTGACCCACGATGGGTGGGTAGAGTTGTAAGCAGAGGATTTTCCTTAATTGGAGAAGAATCGACAATCTTAGGATTGAGGCAAATTTGGGGCGTTAGAACCAGAGCTTACTTCTTTAATACTGATTGTGCTGAATATTCAGAAGCTATCCAATGGTAAATTATCATATAAAAAACAGAGTGGGTTAAAAATATGGCAAACATACCATCAGGAACACAAGGAACATACGTATTAGATTCTAACAAATTTGTATGTCCAAACTGCAACGGAACATTCTTTCAAATATCACAGACATTTGACGAAGAGGACGACATCAATTCACCGAATGTAACGGCATTAACCGTTACTAATGCTGGAACAACTGATACATTAGCTGTCCCCGTATTATGTCAATCGTGTGGAGAAGAACAAGCGTCTTTAGTGATGATGTTCGATATTTGTGCAGGAGCAGCAGCAGCAGCAATTACAATGACAAACATGGTCGAAACATCAGCAAATAGTTTAGCTGGTTGGTATGCGATTTATTTAGACGCAGCTGGTACTGATACTGGATTGTATTACACCATTGCTTCAAATACAGCAGCAGATCCAACAGTAATAACGCTAAGCGTGGCAACAAACAATGATGAAGTAGGATATTGGTTAATATTGAATTGGCTACCCGTCGGATGGACGGCAGCTTCATAGGTGATTAAAAATGGCAAATACACCAATAAGAGCTTATTCGGAAATCCGAAGGGATTGTCACTGGGAAGATTATCGTTCGTTAAAACAATATTACAGGAATCATATCTGTAATGAAGTTATATACGCAGGTTCTCAATTGACTACAGCAGCATTCGCAGATATTAGCTCAAGCGATACTCATACAATAGCACGACCAGCAGCAAACGGTTATGCGTATATTTGGAGTGAAGCAGACTTAGCAGCACTGGACGGAGATTCAGTTTATATAGATTTTGTAGATTCAACTGGAAAAATTCATTTGGCTCTGGAATCTGTATATGACGACCAAACTGGAACTGACGAACAAGTACCAGTAGGACACGCTGGAGGAACACGACACGATACAGTAGCAGCAGTTAACGGTGATGTTCTTACAATGACAAACTTGGATAGTGCTACAGCAAACGATTTAGCTGGATTAACTGTCTTAGGATTGACTGGAGAACAAGCTGGAAACGCAGTAGTTATAGCAAGTAATACGGCAGCAGCTCCTACATTAGCAACTTGTACAACCACGCCTAACGCAAATTGGGCTGGAGATACGGTTGCTGTTGGAACATTTCCAGCAGACGTGTATAGGATTCGTAGAATGTGGGTTGAAACTGAATCACCAGCAGATAATGGACAATTAGTTGGAGATGTAGACGGAAGCAATATATATGCTGGTGTGGAAGACGCTAACAGTAGGTCAGCAATAACGAGTTATTTTGCTCCAAGTTCTTACGACGCAACTGGAGAAACAATTGATTTTGTTTATTTAGGTTATGTTCACGCAGTAATGCCCTACATCCAAGACGATGAGGAAGACCATTTAAACACGTTAAGAGTTTTCTTTACACCATACTCTTTAGGTTCTACAGAAGTTAGTGGAGTACCTTCAGACGGATATGTAGATTTGAGCTTACCAAATGGGGGAGAATTCACTTGGCAACCGTGTATAAGGTTAGAACCAAATACGGACGTTATCTTTCAGATTAAGAAAGAACTTGACGCAGATCACACGCAATTCTGGTTTGAATACAAGATGTTAGAAGTTACACAAATTTAAAATTATAAAGGTGGAGACCTTATTTTTTAATACTCAATTTTAATTAACTAACTAAGTGGAACGAGCATGGGACAAAATAGTGTTAAAGAAAAAGCAAGAAAATATTACAAAGAGCATCCTACAGTAACTCTGAGGGAATTACAAGATATATGCCCTGAGGTCAAAAAGACGACAATCAGTAAATATCTTATAGAGTTCAAGAAACTGTACGGTGCGAAGCCAGTAGAAACTCCAGATACTATTTCTATAGCAAAGTTGGAGAAGGAGTTGGCTTATCAACTTGAGCTTTCTCCCAATTCTACGGTGATTAAATCGTGTATAGATTTTTTAAAATTAAAAG
>JAAGZO010001062.1 GCA_024206195.1 bacterium
CCCTATTTAAAAGATTTATGAAGTTGGTGGTGATTAATGAAGGTTCTGAGGTTAAAATATCTTTATAAGACAAAAGATCATTGATAAGGCCTTTAGAAATTATTGAGGTAGAGTTTAGACTTATGATTTCGTTATTGAATTTATTAATCTGATTATTAACGCTATCCTTAGGGGTATTACACATAGGGCCAATGTAATTTGGTAAACATTTGCATTGGGCGGTTCCACTTTTATCTAAGGAACAACTTCCATTGACACAGGGATTTGGAGTGCAAGTTTTACCTAAATTTATTTATATAAAGATACCTAAATTCTTTGAACTGAATCCATATAAGCACTTGTTAGTCAATTTATCTAGTGAAGTCCCTTCAGGACAAAGTAAGGAGCAATATCGCCCAAATATATGTGCATTGATGTCCCTGCAGTCTTTTGAACATAGATTGTGTATAGGGTATTGATACGTTCCATCAGGGCATCCTCCTTCTCTACATTGAGTCTCACCAAATAAGAAATACAAACCAGTTTTAGCGCAGTAAACACATTCATCAGTTGTTGGGTCTGTGTACATGTAAAAGGCGCATTTTCCTACGCACTTGTTACCTGAGTAGATTTTGCTCGAGAAACTGCACTCAAAGCAGAAGTTGCTATCGTCATAAAAAAAGTGATCAGGACATTTATCCACACACTTTTCTGAAAGATAGAATTTGCCAATTTCTTTGCAAGTTACACATACTCTCAATTGGTTTGGGATAAAGTATTGAGGACATATGTCTACCACGGATCCCTTGTATAGAGCTAGACCTAGCTTCCGCCAATTGAAACATTCATTTCCATTTTCTCTAGTAGCAGTTTCAAATGGACAATTCTTTACACATCCATCTTTATATACATACTGCTTCGGTACTGCGTTAGAGCAAGAGACATATGCGTTGTAACTTTCATCAACTAAAACTCCCTTAGTTAGGATAGAATCTTGACATTTATTATTAAAGGAATACTGTTGTATCGACTTACAATTAATACAGGTGTTGGTTTGATCACTGCCTAAATACCCAGGGCACGTAGTAATACATTGGTTTTCATAAATGAAAAGTCCAGTTGAGCATTTTACGCACTGTCTTAATGAGTTGGAGACATACCCTGAACTACACTGGTTCACACATTTTCCGCTTTCGGTATATTGTGTAGCTGAACATCCTAAGCAGATGTTGTCTGCATCTGGGGTCTTTCCACCTGGGCATGTATCATGGCATACCCCACTTTCATAGTACTTGCTTATTGATTTGCAGTCGTAGCATCCATTTTTCGATGCATCCCCTAATATAGTGTTTGTCGGACATGCAGTTCCAGCTACACAAGCTCCGTTATAGGAGTAGTCTGAGCTAAGGGTTTTGCAGTTATCGCAATTTCCATTTGTTGTGTTTGGGATTAAGTATTGAGAGCAGCTCGCTACACAGCTGCTTGTTCCTGAGTCATAATATTGTCCATTTGCCAGGCAAGTTTTACATCCATTTCTAGTAGCATCATCGAGAAAGTAGAGAGCTGGGCAACTCGCTCCTACTGCACAGGCACCGTTTACAGAGTAAGTTGAACTATCTTTACAATTATCGCAGTTTCTGGTTCCAGCGTTTGGTATTAGGTAAGTAGGACAGGTCGCTACACAAGTATTTGAAATTGGGTCTGAGTAGTTAGGAGAAGTGCATGTAACAGGACCTGTACAAACATTATTTGCACCAGCTGCAAAAGGAGAACAGGTATTTTTACACAATCCATTGTGGAAAAAATTTTTTGCCCCTGAATAATAAGTTGTGCAGTCTCTACACATCATATTTGTCCAGTTTTGCTCTTCATAATTTGGGCAGTCATTAAAGCATTTTCCTACTTGTAAGTCTCTCTCCATTCCTAAGCAAGTGCTGTCCTTGATTCTTATTATCCCAGAATCGAAATTACTGAATTGCACATACAAGAAGTAATTATCACTTTGGGTAATACTAAAGTGCTGATTAGTTAGTAAGGTGAAATGGGAGATTGGAGTACCACCTGGAGCTTGGTAGTTTCTTACCATCTGGTTCTGATTTGAAACTCCAAAATCCCAACGGTAAGTATAAATTTTGTTATTCAGGACAACATTAAACCACCCACTTGTATTCTGCGATGAATAGTATCCGCTAATCTGCTGTGTGGTAGTGAAGGTATCAATGATAAGCTTAGTATTTATATCAGAGTTGCCATCAGAAGGCGTGAAGGAAGTAGGATTTACTGAAGTATTGAAAGTAAACTTCCTAGTGTAGGCCTTAAGTTGATAATTTCCTGTACCACCATCCAAATCAATAAATAGCGCAATAATATAGTCTCCTTCTTGAGCATAGTATAAAGAGATAATGTTATTGGCATTAGTATAAAAGGTCGCAGGTGTTGACCAAGCTCCATTTTGAGTGAGTCTGTTTTTATTGACTTCAACCAGCCACAAAACTATAACATTACCACTTTTAACTGACAGGAAGCCAACAACAGTGGAGGTTGTAGGGAACTGAACTAACTTGTTTGTCATACTTGCCTTAAGAGGGTATGTCGCATGGTCTTCAGCATAATTGAAGAAGATATAGTATTCAACCGCGCTGAAAACAGTATTAATATTTGCATCCTCAAAAAACATGACGTAGACAAAAGCGTAGATGGATTTCGAAGTGGCAGCAGAACTAAAGTAAATTTAAATCTTACGTATTCTCGTAAAAAACCAAAGTGATGGATCTTATATTAGCCCCGGCAACTTTCATAATAATATGGTCAACTGTTTTTGTGTACCCTTGAAAGA
>JAAGZO010001063.1 GCA_024206195.1 bacterium
CAATGCCCAATCGACTACAAAAGTCTTTAAATAGCTTGGACACCATATTTGTTCCTTGATCAGTGACAATGGTTCGAGGGCAACCAGTAATCTTGAACATAGTTGCAAAAGCTCTAGACAATGTCACCGCATCTTCATATCTCATAGGCTCAAACCACATTAATTTTGACAGGTAATCAACAGCAACTAAAGCTCTATTATTCTCAGAGCCAGTTATTGGCAGTTTCAAAACATCCAATGATACTAGCTCCATGGGTTCTTTAGGAGGTAAAATCGGTTTCAACAGAGGATGTATAGGTGAACCTTGTCCTTTCTGCTTGATACAGATTACACACAATTTACAAAAGTTATGAACATCTCCTGACATTTGAGGCCAGAAAAACTTAGCTCTCAGCCACTGCAAAGTTTTCTATTCATCAGGATAAACTCCACCTGGCATTGTGTGAGCTTCTTTTAACATAATGGGTATTTGCTTTTCGGGTACAAGGATTTGTCTTGGACTGTAGGTTGTTTCTCCACCTTCGGTAGCAACTCTTTGGGTTAGAATTGCATTTTCATCTAATTCTAGCTGATCTCCCACTGTTTGGATCCACTTGTAGAGCTGTTCTTCTCTTGGGTATTTGCCTTCTTTCACATATTCAAAACCAGCTTTAGAATATGTTAGATAATCGGCTCAACTTCCGTGTAATATAGGCGATAATTGCCTAGTTTCGTTTAGTATTTACTTTCCATACGTGTTTTGCCTTGCTTTTATACGGAAACGTTATAGCAGTTTTAGAGCTGCCTTGTCTGTACATTTGATGTGCAACGTGTTGTGGCTCCAGC
>JAAGZO010001064.1 GCA_024206195.1 bacterium
AATCATCTTAAGTTAGGTACAGCGCAATTGGAAACCTTCACAGAACTCAAAGAATTGGTAGAGAATCCTCGTTATCATGAGCAAAGGCAACGAAGTCTGAACAGCCTCAGCGATGACATTATCGACTCACCTATTGTCAAGATGATCAATGGTTTTAACAGATTACCTTGTTGTTTTACCTTACAAAGCTGCTATGGGCATTTCGTTCACGATACCGCGAAAGATCCTAATAATCTTGAATCCTTGCCAATTACAAATTCCATCACCAAAGTCGAGTACAGAATAGCTTATGTAGCGTTTTGTATTGAGAACAGTGATTCAGGAAGAGAGTTATTCGAGGCCCTCAAAGGAATCACAACTATCAATCCGGAAAACATACAGTTTTGTTGTGCAGAATGGTTTTGGAACAGGCAAGTCAATTCTTATGCATTACAAGTGGAGCCAGATAGGTTCAAAGATAGGGACAAAGCTATAATCGATTACAAGGAAGCATTGCGAACAGAAAAGATACGAAATGAGTTCTTTGTTCGTCT
>JAAGZO010000012.1 GCA_024206195.1 bacterium
AAAATAGTAGTGCTGGACTATGTCCAATATGGGGAAATCTGTTCAAAACACCTTGAAGATCCGTTGTATGAATGTGTTTCTGAATTTGGAAAGGGTCGAAGTCATGTACAACTGGCAAATACGGAACAGTTCAATGAAAGTTTTGAAGATCAAGACGCCGCGGATCAGCTAGTAAAACTTTTGTGCAAAGACCTTACTACCACCCTAACTAAGCTGATGAAAAACAAGCACATCTCTGCATATGAAAAGAAATACTTGCAACTGCCTCAGCCTTACTCGGGCGCTTGGCCCCGCTTTTATGGGCTCCCCAAAGTCCATAAGGTGGGGCCAATAAAGATCCGCCCAATTATATTGTGCTGTGAAATGTTTTCGGATAAGCTGATGAAAAAGCTGAAAGAAATACTGAATTTGCTATTATGGGGTCAAAGTACTGTCAGCAACTCATATGAGCTCGTCAACATCTTGGAGAATTACGCCCATTTCGAACCCGAGGATCGACTAATATCCTTCGATGTGACCAGTCTTTATACCAGAGTCCCAGTACCAGAATCGTTAGAAATAGTTCAGAAAAGGTTACAAGTACTAAGAATGTTGCCAAATGACCCAATTAGTGAAATTACATCTATGTCTGACCATGCTATTCTACAACTGTTGCAATCATCTCTCTCTAATTGTTACTTCACTTGGCAAGGAAAGCTATATAAACAAGCTGCTGGTCTCCCAAGGGAGGTCGGCTCTCACCTATTCTAGCTAACTTATTTATGGAAGAGTTAGAGTACAAAGTTTTGTATTCACCTGGTCCACTCCCGAAGCTCTTCTTCTGCTATGTCGATGATATAGTTCTGTTATGGGACTTGAGAGATGGCGATTTCCACCAGTTCTTTACTGCGCTCAATTCTCAGCATCCCACAATCGTGCTGACTGAAGAATTAGAACAGGATAATAAGCACCTGTTCCTGGATATTGAAATAAAGCGACCAAAATCCGGAGATAAGAAGAAGTTGTGCTTGATTGACATTCACCGAAAAGTGACTCACTCGAACCACTATCTGAATCATCACTCGTCTCATCCATTATCATTGAAGAAGAACATTTTAAA
>JAAGZO010001065.1 GCA_024206195.1 bacterium
AATAGTAGTCTTTGCGCCGGCTCTTCTTGCCATACGGGCTGCATCGATAGCCGTGTCTCCACCACCTATAACCACCACGTTATCACCTATATCGACTTCTTCGCCTGAGTTCACTCTGTTGAGGTAATTAGTACCTGTGAATACGTTTTCTGCATCTTCACCTTCTACACGAAGAACCTTACCTTTGTGCGCTCCAAGTCCTACAAAAGTAGCTGCATAGTCTTTTTTCAGATCATCTAATTGAACATCCTGTCCGACTTTCGTACTGCACTTGATCTCTACACCCATGTCTTTTATTTTATCGATCTCTTTGTCAAGAATATCTTTATAGGGCAATCTGTACTCAGGAATACCGTAACGAAGCATACCGCCTGCTTCAGGAAGCGCCTCAAAAACGGTAGATTTGTATCCGTATTTCGCCAGATGAAAAGCACATGAGAGTCCTGCAGGACCTGCTCCGACGATTGCGATCTTTTCATCAAATTCTTCGTCAGTCAGTTTCTTGTGCTTAAGATCATTTTCAATACCATAGTCACCAATTGATCTTTCTATATTATTTATCGAAACAGCGCCATCTTTTTCTTTCCTGTTACAATCACCTTCACAGGGGTGAGGACAAACTCTTCCACAGACAGCAGGGAAGGGTGTGGTCTCAGTGAAAGTATACCATGCATCCTTAAGAATATCGTCATAAGGTATTTCTTTTTTCTCAGCGAGTACAAATGAGTTCAGTGCTGTCCGGATCTTATTATTATTAGGACATGCATTTTCACAGGGCGGTGTTTTCAGAACATACGCCGGTCTGCGTGTAGAGGTCTCAGCTGATGACCCGCCTCTACCACCACCACCTATGCCTCCTCTGGCGGCACCGAGTTTCTTCTTTGCTTTTCTGACAATAGCCATCTGAAGTCCTTATATTATTATTTATTGTTGATTACTGATTATTTTCTTTTACATATATGGGTAAATCCTGCTTTTAAATCCTTCTAACTGGCTGAGTATACGATCATGTTTCTTTTCATCTTCAAGCAGGTATGTTAATAAGTTCAATTGTACAAAACTTTTACAGTTTTTCTTTGCTTCTTCGCCTATCTCGATGGTCTCTTTTTCCATCTCAGCATGCTTGCTTATGGATTCC
>JAAGZO010001066.1 GCA_024206195.1 bacterium
AAAGTCTAGGAGAAAATATATGGCAGATATAGATAAGTCTCTCCCTAACGATAAACGACCTGACGAAGTTGCAGAGGAAATTAACGTTGAGGAGATTGAAGAAACACCTAAAGGCGCAGTAGAAATTTTAGAAGACGAAGAAGGAGCTACAATTGATTTTGATCCTTCACAAGTTGACATTCCAGAAGATGGCGGAGATCACTTTGCAAACCTAAACGAATTACTTCCCGAAGAAGATACTGATGCCATGGGTAGTCAGTTACAACAAGACTACATGGAATATAAAACGTCTCGTAAAGAATGGGAGAGAGCATATATTACTGGTCTTGACTTATTAGGATTTAAATACACAAACAGAACAGAACCTTTCCAAGGAGCATCAGGTGCAACTCACCCTGTGCTAGCTGAAGCTGTTACACAATTCCAAGCACTAGCTTACAAAGAATTATTGCCTGCAGATGGACCTGTTAGAACAATGGTAATGGGTAAATCAGATCCACAAAAAGAAATGCAAGCACAAAGAGTTAAAAATTTTATGAACTATCAGATCATGGATCAGATGAAAGAATATGAATCTGACTTTGATCAAATGTTATTTTACTTACCTCTTGCAGGATCAACATTTAAAAAAGTTTATTATGATGATTTATTGGGACGAGCAGTTTCTAAGTTTGTTCCAGCAGATGACTTAATTGTTCCGTATACGGCTACCTCATTAGACGATGCGGAATCAGTCATTCATGTTGTCAAGATGTCAGAAAACGATTTAAGAAAACAGATGGTATCTGGATTCT
>JAAGZO010000013.1 GCA_024206195.1 bacterium
CTTTAGTCCCCACTTCTTCATAGTATCTCCAGCATATACTCTTTCAGGGTGAGCCAATCTCCATTTAGCTGTTTCTGCAATCTCGGAATCACGATTCTTCATATATCTTAATCTATCTAGAGTATTTACTCTTTCTTTATTTTTTTTTCTATACTCTCTGTAGTATAATGCTGGTCTCATACACACTCCTTTAGCTTATATGACCGCCCCATTAATACTTTCTTAGCATTTGGTTTGCAGTGACCCCAGTAATTACAATAGAGGCAGTTCCACGGATAGATGCCCTTTGCATCAGGTTCAAACTGTCCATCAGGTAGTAGTTCATCGTGTTTAGATTTCAAAATTGTTGTTAAATTTTCTTTCACTTTAGCAACAATATCGTTATCCTTTTTAAGCCGTAACTCACCCAATGTGCCTGAGTCCTTAGCCATAGCAACAAAGATGCACTCATCTAGCCCCAGACATTCCATATAGATGTTAACCTGTGCCAGATAGGTGTCGTCTATGATACCCTTCTCAAACTTCTGGTAGGCATAACTGCTCATTGATTTAACTTCTAGTAGATACTTACCATCTACTATACCATCAGGATGCCCTTTAATTTCAGCATCCTCTATCTTAAGGGTTACTGTCTGCTGATCTAAACCAACACCCTCGAGTTTAACTCCTGCCGCCTGTGCTAATGTAACAATAGTCATTTCCACCATATCACCGAGCCAGAATATCATCTTAGCCCTGTGGTCTATGCCCTTACCTTCGATAGGATACTCATATAGAGAGTATGCCTGTGAGCGTGGGCATTTGCCTGAGCTTGATAGCCGTAGTGTGCCACCCTTATCAGGCTTAGAATTAAATTGTCTCTTGAAGTTAAACTTAGCCAGATCCGCCATGCTGTCTAGTATCATTTCATTGATGGTGATTTTCTCTTTCATTATGTACTTGTTTATTTTATCTACTATCATGTTTCTCCTTATAGCTTACTAAGCCTTCAAATAAAAATTCATGCACCTCAGCTAGTGTAAACTCAACCCTGTCATCAGCTAGCAATTTTAGAGATAGATGCTGAAATAGGTTATTCGCACCTATATCGCTAGATAACCTCTTGATACTCTGTTCCAATGTCTCTTTCATACAGCCTCCTTAAATAAAAAAAACACCTCGGTGGATGCCCCTAACAAAGTTAGAGCCGAAGTGTTTTTAAGTTTATATTCAGTTTTGTATATTGCATCCATAGCAGTATTATACTCCTACTATGGCACAAGTCAAGAAATATTTTCAAATTTTATTAGAATTTTTTTTGGCACTTAGAGACATCATTCTATCCAACACCCTGCGGGATAAATCATCAAGCCTATATATGAGCCTTTCAGGATGAAGGAGTATTTTCTTTACTTTCTTCTTCCTCTTGGAACTTGGAGTATTTGAAGCAGTCATTGCAAGAGTCTCCTCTGTTGACACAGTTTCTAAAGCACCAGCCTGTAGCTACTGTGAATGGTTCTTTACTTAGATATTTCATTAAGCTTCTCTGTTATTGCGTTTAATATTATTTTAGAACACCCACCTATACCACAATCTTCTTGGGGTAAGTCCTCTCTCTTCATCCGCATCACTACTGCTGGGCATGGGTCATTAGCCTCTAGTATAGAGGTAATATAGTGTATATCTATATTACACTCTAACATACCTGATATAAGACGACCTATTAACTGCAAGTTATACTTACAGCCTCCCTTCTTAGGCATACATATGACCTCAGTAATCTCCCCACCCTCTTCATTAACCTGAACTCTTAACTTCCCCGCACAGTTGTACTTCTCGAACCTCTTGATCCTCTTACATGGTGTTATCTTTGGTGTCATACTCCTCCTATATTATATAATGACTACTAATCTTACTAACTTCATCAGCCTCTATTTTAAGCACCTCGTCTCTAAAGGCACACTGTCGTTCCTTACCCCTCTTGATGCGAAAGTTCTTTGTATCTTTATAGGTACCAGCTACTCTAGCACTCACAGTACCTCTAAGTCCAGCATATAATCCTTCAAGTATCATTAGCTCCGCATCTTTAGAGTTAGAGTATATCCACTCCACCCCACCACTAAAGGCATTGATACGCCTCACTGCTGTGAGTCTTTCATATCTATAACCACGGATAGTCCTATCTAATAACCCCCAGTTAATCTCTTCAATACCAATCACACCTGATTCTCGCCTTGCTCTGTTACGATTCTTAGGCAGAGTCTTATAATAATCATCCAAGTGGACAACAATACAAGGGATGCTCTTAGCATACCGAGTAGCTATTAGATAGGCTATCTCACTTTTGCCTGTTCCAGCTTCACCAAAGATAGAGAACACAGGCTTTTCATTTGTCATTAAATGTTTGGCAAAGAGGTTACAAGCCCAGTCTGCTTTCTCTTGATGCTCTGGTTTAAATATTAACTTGTCGCCTTCCATTCCTTGCCTCCATATATAAAAGAGTTGTTAATGATAGTAATAGGATACAGATTGAATTGCTTGGCAGTATATTCTA
>JAAGZO010001067.1 GCA_024206195.1 bacterium
TAGATTCAACATTATCCTCAGCTAAAACTTCAAATTTAGCTTGATATTGATATGCATTTATATGTACTAGAAATTTTCTCATCTTCTCACCATTTATGAAATAAATGTGGCGGTTTTAAGGCCGCCACAAATTTAGTTTAATTACGCACCTTGAACGCCGAAGATACCTCTAGGGTCTGATACGCCAAAAACGTATCTTTCTCTAGCTTTGTATCTAACGTTGCCAGTATCGAAATCACCTTCCATTGCAGTTGTTAATGGAGCTCTGTTAAAATACTTCATTCCATTAGGTACATCTGTCATCAGATACCAAGAATCAGAATCTGTTAGGTAGTTGTTCACTCTATAACCTTGAGGAACCATACCCATAGATACGATTGCATTGATATCGTTGTCAGCTGTTCCAGTTCTGCCTTGAGACTTCATAAGTCTGTCAGCATTAAACTGGTTCTCTGAAGGAACGACCATTTTAACTGCTCTTGCTGCAACTCTAAGACCTCTTTCATCAGTCATCCCTGCGATATCTATTAGGGCTTGTTCTAATGAAGTTTCGTTAAGATCCGCCTGTGTAGTCAAGGTATTTTGAAAAGTACCTGCTATCGTTGGGTGAGCTGTACTAAAAAGTGCAACACCATCACCTGAATTATAAGTAGCCGTTTGAGGCAACCCATTAATTAAAGGTTCTACTGCTTTTACTTGTTTAGCATTACTCATAGATCTTGCTAAAGCTTTTGTATATCTAGAAGCTAATCTATCGTAGAGGTTATCTTCGATAGCTTCTTCTGTGATTGCAAATGCTAAAGCTACAGTCTCCATAGTGTAACGAGCTGTGA
>JAAGZO010001068.1 GCA_024206195.1 bacterium
ATCTCTACGAAAATGATTTATGTATATCTAACAAAAGATGAATTATGGAGAAAAGTTTTCCAAGTTTATCCAATTATTTTCATGGCTTAGCAGAAAATACAAAAAGGAGAAAATAATGAGTGCGCCAAGCAAAGCTTGTAGTTTCTTATCGGTTAAAGTCCGATATAGGCAAAGTCTAGCCAACAGCCTATCACCAAAGGTGCATTTGTGGCGGTAACAAAACAAATGAAGCCACTGGAAGGGAAATGCCAGACCGCAACGCAAGTGAAGGTATTGAGCCCCGAAATTTTCAACGTCGGAGAGGTCGACAGCGTTCATTTACTGGAAGACAGCATGAGATACACCGAAAGGAGTTGGCGAGGTGTGGAACGCTCTCCCGGGGTCTGAGTCCGTAGTATGGCATTGAATGGAAATTACAGGAACTTGGGAGAGCCGGATTACTCTTCTGAAGAAATTTACGCTTTAGGGCAGGCGGGGAATCATGTGTCCGAGCAGGGAGGGGTTTCTACCTTACCTCTTCAGGCGGAAAGAACAAACAGGTATAGCAGGAAGTAAGCGACTCGCAAGTTGAAAAGACAAGGAGTTGTTGATGGTAATTCGGCAGTCGGACTAGCTAATAGTAGTGACGAACCAGAGTAATGTCTGGGGAGCGAAGTGGCTAGCGTTAATATGCAAAGGTGAAGAGACACACAGTCCAAACACCGAATTGGAGAAATTGTGCAAACGAAACTGAACCTTATATCAGAGATAGCTAGAAAGGATAAGAAATGTAAACTAAACAATTTAGCACATTTGCTAAATGTGGTAAGTCTTACAGGATGTTTTTATGAGCTGAAGAAGGATAAGGCGTCAGGAATTGATGATATGAGCTTTCAGGATTATCAGAAAAATTTAGTAGGCAGACTTACGGATTTGGTTGCTCGTATGAAAAGACAAGCTTATAAGCCACAGCCTGTATTAAGGGTTCACATACCCAAGGAAAATGGCAAGACACGGCCATTAGGCATAATGGCTATTGAAGACAAAATTGTCAGTAAGGGTATAGCAAAGATATTACAGGCAATATATGAGCAAGACTTTTTGAATTTCTCATATGGCTTTAGACCAGGTCGTAGCTGTCAGGCGGCGGTGAATGCGCTGGATAAAATGATAATGCAAAAGCCAGTTAATTATGTCATAGACGCTGATATTAAAGGATTCTTTGATAATGTTGACCACAAATGGTTAATGAGATGCTTAGAAGAGAGGATAGGCGATAGGAATCTGTTACGCTTAATGAGTAGATTTTTAAAAGCGGGTGTAATGGAAAAAGGAAAGTTTATCCACTCAGACAAAGGAACACCGCAAGGCAGCATCAGTTCTCCTGTATTATCTAATATCTATCTACACTATGTTCTTGATCTGTGGATGGAGAAGATCATTAAGCGTAAATACCAGGGATATGTGGGCATTGTTCGGTACGCAGATGACTTCATAATTTGTGTGCAAGACAAGACAGAAGCCGAGCTCATACTGGTAGAACTCAAGGAGCGACTCCTGAAGTTCGATCTGGAATTATCAGCAGAAAAGACAAGATTGATAGAGTTTGGCAGAAATGCTAGAGATAATGCTAAAAGAAGGCGTCAAAGGGTTGGCAGCTTTAACTTTCTTGGATTTACACACTTCTGCGACAAAAGCCGTTCAGGCAAATTTAAGCTTGGAAGAATTACAAATCGTAAGAAATTTGCCGTGAAAATACGGGAAATGAACAAGTGGCTAAAAGCGATACGAAATCAAGTAAAGATTCGATATTGGTGGCTAATTCTATGTTCAAAGCTTAGGGGACATTTTCAATATTATGGAGTGAGTGGTAATTTTCGAGGGATCCAACGCTTTTACTATTTAACCATTAAATTTGTTTTCAAATGGATGAACAGAAGAAGCCAAAAGAAGAGCTGCAATTGGGATCAATTCAGAAGGTACTTAGAAAGATACCCATTGCCAAAACCCAAAATTTATCATAACCTCTATACACTTTATGGTTATTGATGTGAATATTAATGAAGAGCCCGTTGCGGGAAAACTGCACGGCGGGTTCTGTGAGGGACTGAGTTGCCTCACGAAAATTTAAGTATAAATTATAGGAGGAAACAATATGTCTACTCGACAAACATTAATATTCGTAGCAGGAGCAACAGGTTATTTGGGAAAGTATGTTGTAAAAGAACAAAAAAAACAAGGCTGTTGGATTCGTGCCCTGGTAAGAAATTCAAAAAAAATAG
>JAAGZO010001069.1 GCA_024206195.1 bacterium
CATCAAAGCTGCATTTCTTCTAGTACTGCAAGAGGTAAGGTGCTTCGACCTAAGGAAGCTGCAAAGCTTATTCTTTATCTTAAGGTAAGAACAATATTTCATTACTCACTAAATTGCCTAATTAGCATTTACTGCCTCTTTATTCATTTCCATATTGCCTTATTGACTTTTTGACTCGTTACCTCATTTACTCATTATACTCATTAAATAACTAAATTTTTATCAAATAGGACATAAACCTACCCAAGCCTGACAAGTACAACACGATACAGTTAATATCTTTCCTTCAGCAAATAGTAACTTACAAGGGATTTTTCGATGATAACCTAGAATTCATTTCCTTAGATAAAATCCAAATCATTGCTTCAATGAACCCTTCCTCAACCCTAGGAAGAAACGACATCACTAAAAGACTCACCGGGAATACCAGAATACTCTATCTTGATTACCCATCTACAGAAGATTTAGTTTCAATTTATCAAGTATACCTTCGAGCTATTCTCTCTGCAAGGAAAAGAAGCCTACTTAAACATGGTAAACAACATAGTAGACGCGACAACCAAAGTATACAACCAAGTAAAGCAAACCTTCTTAGCTGAAGAAAACCGCCAATATATCTATACCCCAAGAGACTTGAGTAAGTGGCTTATAGGAATGCTTCACTACGAAATTAAAAGCCGCGAAGAGTTACTCGAGGTATGGGGTTACGAGGGTATGAGAGTCTTCCGAGACAAGTTGATCAACAACGAACACAAAAGCAAGTTTGACCGCTTCCTCATAACTGAACTGAACAAATTCAAGATAGGTCAGCTTAACTTCTCTGATATCATCTACACCTCATTCTCAGCGGGTTACTCTCCCATTTTAACTGGGAACTCCTTGCTTCAGAAGATGGAGAAGGAAGAGTTCATCGACGCCTTAGAGAAAGGCAAGACAGTCTACGAGAGAGATAATAAGGATCTTTACTTATACTACTTCGATGAGATTATTGAGTCTATCCAGATAATCAATGATAGGATCATCAGCAGAGCAAACTCCAACCTATTACTTGTAGGTACATACGGAATTGGTCGTAAAAGGAGTATTCGCTTGGCAGCTCACATCAGAAACATGGAAATATGCGTACCTAACCTCACTAAAGACTATGGAGTCAAAGAATTCAAGAAAGATATCAAGCAGATCTTCCAATACACTGGCGTAGAAGGCAAAAACACTGTGTTTATCATAGAAGAGCATCACCTCATTAAAAACGAGTTCCTTGAGTTCATCAACTCCCTACTCTGTTCTGGTGAGATCCCCGGTTTCCTCACTAACGAGGAACTTGAGAGCTACCTATCAAGTCTCAACGACGAGCTTAAGGAGCAGATCGAATACAGGACATTATACGACCTGTTCGTCGGCAAGATTCAGAAATTCCTAAAGATTGTTATCATTCTTGACTCAGACGACAAAAACTTCGTGGCTACCATCTCCTCCAACCCAGCCCTCGTGATGAAGTGCTCAGTAATTAACTTCAATAGCA
>JAAGZO010001070.1 GCA_024206195.1 bacterium
ATTCTACTGAATCCAATACCACATCTTCCTGCTCCTCCTCTTCTTCATCATTATCTTCATGCTCATATTCATTGTGACTGCTGATTTTGGAAGGGTACCATTGGGCCAAGGCCAATGGAATTGCCTTCATCTCCATAACACCTTCTTCTACCAGACAACCTTTCATACTTGATGGAGTTGGGTAGGATGGGTGCCAGTACATTTGGTAAGAATTCACCCTCCTGAATCAGAATTTTCTGCCTACTGTGCAAAGGTACGCCATTGGAAGTCAATTCTTCAACTGCATTTGTATATTTATGAAAAATCTTTTTATCTTTTTGGTTATATCAGGAACCTTTTCCTGCATAACATTTTTAATGTGCTCACATACAGTGCAAATATGTTCTGGTGATGTCATTTGAAGTACACGGTGCCTCTGCTTTGCTGTCTTAGCTTCAGAGAGAAGGCTCAGAAAATTCAAGTGTCTTCTCAGGCATCTAACTCTACCACTTACTGGTTTTGAAAATTTCTGAATATCTTGAAGCTTTCCCATCTTAGCCATGACACTGATGAGAGGTTTGTGAAATATAGGTTCTTTAGTTAGTCCATTAGTACATTTACACTTTTTGGGATAGAAATCATCCACTCACAATGAATATGAGCATGAAGATAATTATGAAGAAGAGGAGGAGCAGGAAGATGTGGTATTGGATTCAGTAGAATCCAATGACAATCAGAGTGATAAAGAAATGCCTCTCTAGAGTTCAATACTCCTGGTCTTCCATTCAGTGTTCGACTGTACCTCTCAGTAACACTGACACTAGTTATGGAGTTAGGAAGATATCAAGCAGTTGGCCAACAAACCCCTTCCCTTG
>JAAGZO010001071.1 GCA_024206195.1 bacterium
TACAAGATTGAACTCTACTTCTTTGGCTATTCGGCCGAAGTAGGTGTCAAACACTAACAAGTCAGTGGATTTACAAGGCAACCGACGATTGAGAGTGTAGTGGATTTGAGTAGCACCAGCTCGACTTCGTTTCATACGTAGTCTGAACGTGTTCTTGGTTTGGAGCAAAGCAGCTTGACCCCTCCTTCAGTTGAATTTGTGCACGGAATCCAACATTCAGAGAAAACCTTTTCCAAACATCTTATTCACCAAAATATAGAGCAGAACTCCAATGAAGAGAAAAGTGTTGTCCGGTTAATCAACAAAAGTTTATTGCTTCCTTCAAATATAGAATCAGGCCAGACAACGAGCGACACAACAGCGGACTCTTTTGTCTGTCTGCTCCACACCACAATGCACGATAACAAGTTTCAAACAATGTAAACATACTATCTACTATTTTATGCATTATCACGTAATGCTACTATAATGTCAATAAATTTCTCATGTAATGCTACAAAATATATAATCCAATAAAATATTGGATTATATATTTTGTTAAGGACAAA
>JAAGZO010000109.1 GCA_024206195.1 bacterium
TTCCAATTCCAGTCTGGCCTTCTGAATTTCGCCATTTTGGGCCATCATTGAATAGTACAACATATAATTTCTTCCGGGATAGTCAAAAGATTTCACTATTTCATAAAAGGCGGAATCAGGTATATTTATTCCCTCATAAACTACAGCTTTTATTACATGCTTATATCCTTGTTCTGAATCTGCACCTTCTAATCTATCTGCGGCCATGCAGTCGTCTAATACTTGTAGAGCTTCCCGCATCTTACCTTGATATAGAGGAATAAGGGAGAGGTAATATCTTCCCTGTGACCTCATAGATTTGCTTTCGGCTGAGGCCATCTTATGATAACATTCGGCTGCTTTTTCATATTTTCCTTTGAGGACATACATCACGCCCAACTCCTCAAGCGATGTGTAGAAATCAGGTTTAATCTCCAGAGCTTTTTGGTATGCAACTATTGATGAATCTAACATCCCATTTCGGGCAAATAGTGAACCTCTGGAATCATATGGATTTGGTTCGTTTGGTGCCGTCAATATGTACTTACTATTCGCATCAAGAGCTTTTTCAAAATTGCCCTGGCCGTAATAAGCAA
>JAAGZO010000014.1 GCA_024206195.1 bacterium
GGGTCAGGTAGTAGAAGTAGGCATGGAAGTAGAGAATATGGGCTGGGGAGAATTCACACAGTTTCTTGGCAGATCCGGCCGAGGCGGCTATGCAAAACAGACATTGCGAATAATGGGCATAAATTCAAATAATGTAGCAGACCATGTAGAGTCAATGCTTGAGACTGATACATATTTTAAAGATAATGCAGCAGAAACAGATAATATGGAGTTATTCAAGGATAACAAAGAGATGCGTGTATTGCTTGATAAATACATGGCATTTAATGATGCATTAAACGAGTTAGGGGCAGTGAAAGATGAAGATGGCATTTATAGCCGTGGAGATATGGCTCGAGCCGAATTGTATGTATCCGGAATAGTAGAATCAATAGATGAGTTAAATAATATGAATGATGAAACAGTAGGGTTACTAATCGAACAGGAGAAAAAGGACTCAGAAAAGAACCTGGATGATGTAATGGCAACGATGGATTACAGCCGCGATAACTTTGGGCAGTATAATGAATTGGAACTGGCGCGCGCAAAAGTATATATGTGCGGATTAGGCGGCATAAAGACTGAGGCGGAAGCCAAAGATTTTGGCAAACAGGAAGAAGATAAAAAAGTCTTAAAGCAGTTGAATAAGCTGTTAAAAGATGCAGATATTACAGACGAAGTGAAATTGAACGGGGTAGCAGCGTTTAGTGATACGGATCTGATGGTATTGATATCCAATTATACAACAGTAGTAGCGAAATCAAATTCCATACTTCATAAGGGCAACATGGAGACAATGGGTAAACTAGTGCAGGAACCGATAAAGAACTGGATGAGAATAGCGAAGGATGCCGGAGAAGAACGTAGTGTAGAGTTACTTGCGGAGATATATGTTGATGTAGGTAAAGGAAAATACCTTGATGCAAATATAAAATTTGATAAAGAAAAGGTATCACCTATAAAACGCATGCAGCGAACATGGAATAGCTCGATAAATGGCTCAAAAGATGTGCTGACCAAGATACTTAATACCAGTGGAATAAGCTTCAAAATAGAAGTAGATGGTAAGGAAATGGACATAAAAGACCATGTTCGTGATATTCAGAAAGATATTAAATCAGTATCAGAACTTAAAGATGTAAAAGCCCCGGCATCAGATAAGAAGCTGTCCTGGGCAACAGCCAAGGGTGCTGAGGAAGTAGCGCAGGTATTTAAAGGAATGCTTGATTATGTAATGCCTGCGTCAAGTCCAGTAAGTTCCAGTGCAGTAGAAGTAAAGGTAGAAAATGATAAAAGGATAGTGGCAGTAGATCATAACAAGTATGATAACATGAAGAATGAAGAAGTAAATCGTATAAAAAATACAAGAGTATCGCAGCGTGATAATATAAAGGATGATATTATGAATGGAGCGATATTCGCTGCAGTAGTGGGGATATGGGGTTTAATAAAATCCAGTATAGGTGGTGGCAGTGATGATGATAAAGCCCAAGATGCAGTACAGAATAGAACGCAAAATGATTTGAATGAGAAGTTATTGAAAGAGCTGCCGAAAGATGATGTAATAGTGAAAGTAGAGATACCAGAAGCTTTACAGGAAGAAATAAAATATGAAGAAGTATTAAGCAATTATGCGGCAAGTGAGAATGTGTCATTAAAGAAGAAATCAGTATCAACCGGAGCCAGGCTGAAAGAAATCGGGAATAATTTAAACAAACTGGATGGATTGGGAGTACAAGAGAAGATAGATATATTGCTTGAAAATAAAAGTTTATCTTCAGATTTCTTCCGTACGACATCAGATGAAATGGAACAGTTGAAATCAATGGGAATAGATGAGAAACTATTTTCGTCGATGAAAGGAACAAGAGAAAAGGAACCGATATTATCATATTTAAATGAGATAGTAGAAGATGTAAACGGTATGATATCTGTTATGAAGGAAGAAGGTAAACCTGTAGTATCTGAAACAGGAGATGATATACTGACAGCAGTAGTAGAATATCTGAATGATCAGGGAGAGTTAACCGGTGATGCAGCAGGCAAACTGAATATAATAAAGAATTCGGATATACTGGTTGATAATATGCCAAAAGAAGATCAGGCACAAATCTGGCCGGTACTAGTAGATATGCTGGTAGAGACAGTAGATCAAGAGACACCTGAGATAGAAACAGTCAGGGAATTGACATTGCAGGATCTTGGACTTGAGACAGAGACGAGGATAACATCAGCCATAAAGAATACCGGAAATGAGTCTATAATACAGTCAGACGGCAGTATAAAACTGGGAGATCTGATAGATGTATTAAAGCCCGGACAGATATCGATAGGAAGTACGGCATATACGGAGTTGAATAAAGCGATATCAGAAAAAGTAATAGAAACTTATACAGCGCCGGGATCAGTGTTTATGTTATCCGGAGTACCAAGAGAAGATATAAAGGAAGAGTTTGAGAAAGAAGCAAGTAGTTATAGGGAGTTTATAGAGTTACCGGCAGTAAAAGTAGTAAGCGGTGAAATGAGTGAAACTGAAGTTCGTCAGACATTTGGATTGCCGGAAGAAAACGATGTAGCCGGATTAAGTGATTTGACGCTGCAGGATCTTAATTTAGGAGAACAAGTAGAGTCCAGGATAGACACTGTACTTAGAGATACAGGTAATGAAGGCATAATAAATCCGGATGGCAGTATATTGATAGTTGACCTGGTAGAAGTATTGTCAGAGATAGCCCCAGATACAGGCTCGGATATAGTTCCAGATATAGGTCTGCTGAATATATCTGATATTCCATTGGCAGATTTAAATTACAGTGATGCAGCAGTAAAGATATTAGTATTGGATCTGGCAGGGAAATCCGAAACAAAAATAGAAACAGTGGGTGATTTAATGAAGAACAGATCAGTAGTACAAGGCCTGGAAGATTCAGAAATAGAAGTACTGTCAGAAGCATTAGCAGCAGAATATAAAAATTATGGAGTACTGCCTGAAGTTGGCCATGAAGAAAAAGTAAATACATTTGAAAACTACTTTAACGGAGAGAGTAAAGAAACACAGGAATCGTCCGTAATCGAGGCAGCAACATATAATGATTATACATTGATCCATAATGCGCTGGCAGACATAGAGTTAGGAATACTGGCGACATCCGACAGTTCATTAACAAAGGTACTGCCTGTAAATGAGATAAGGGAAACAATGAATCAGGAAATAAGTACCGGTAATGAACTGAAGGAATCCCCTGTAGTGCAGTTAGCAGAAGGCAATATGACATCTACTGAAATGAAGCTGGATATAACAGCATCAGTAGTATTAGAAACGCCAGTAACAGAATTGGGTTTACCATCTAAATTGGAAGATAAGTTAGCAGCATCAGAAATAACTACAGTAGGAGATATAGTTGATAAAGATAAAGGGTTATCAGAAGTTAAAGGATTGAAATCAGATGATATAGAGACAATACTGACATCAATAACGGGTATATCAA
>JAAGZO010001072.1 GCA_024206195.1 bacterium
AGGATATTTATAATAAGTTGAAGTGGTCCACTTAAAATTGTATTGACAAAGTTTGCAGCACCATGGAAGATTCCTCCAATTATATGCTCAAGAGTAGTTCCAGCACTTTCTAATAAATCACCTAGTCCTTCACCGGCGCCGTTGATCACAGCGCGAAGAGCATCAGGACTTAGCGACATAGCTACAGTATAATTTACCAAACTATCCATTTGATATTCTAGAGAACGAAGATGTAAATAGAAAGCACGGAACTGCATGAGAGTAGAAACTAATCCAGCTAATTTTTCATGGAACACAGCGGGTGCAGAAAATGTGAAAATTTCCCATTGTTTCTTCCAAATTAACTCTACGGGGACTTCAGATACGTGGATACTTCCTTGTTCAGTTCGCCATGAACCTAAAGAATCGACATAAACTATTGGTACTCGATGTTCACAATCAACTACAGGAGAAGATGGAACTAAATCTCGACTTCCAGGACTAATAAACCAAAGTCGCTTCTGATATTCAACAGGAATATATTCGTAACAGATATCTCGTACATGTCCAGACCAATGAACGACATCGGGAGTAATATTTCGGCATTCCCAAACGGAAATAACTTGTCCAGCAAAAGAAGCATGAACATCATCATGCTGCATCAAAGCTCTAGCACCTAACATAGGATCGATCTTAAATAACTGATGAAGAATCCACAACTGTCTTTCAGCTAAACTACAAAGATGAAACCAAAGTTCACGAAAACTTCGAAAATCAATCTCTTGAATTTTCTGCATCAGGTATTCTAACTTACTATTGACAGGGTCTGGATCAGAACCTACTGTAACCCGGAAAATTTTCGCGGCAGAA
>JAAGZO010000110.1 GCA_024206195.1 bacterium
TATAAATCCCCTTGATCTAAACTCTTTGCTTCTGCGAGCCATAAACTCAACTTACCTTATACAGATCCAAAGGGAGAAGTGGAAGCAGATCAAGCTCATTCAAGCAGGTCTGAAAACCTACACAACCTCACGATCCTACTTCCACCCTTATACATCTTTATGCTGCTATTTTTACAAGTTCAATTCGGTCTTCATACTCTCTTTTATCTCTTATCAAAGCGAAAATAATTTTGATAAGATCTATTACAACAGCACAAATCGCTGCTTTTTTAGCCAGTTTTCCTCCATTCTGTTTCTTTTCATATTTATTCTTGAAATAAGGATTCAAGCGAATTGCACATAAACACATGAAATACAAAATCTTTCGCAATCGCCAACGACCTTTCTTGGAGATATGTTTTTTACTGATATACATTCCTGAATCGTAGCCTACAGGGTCGTAACCTGCATATTTGACTATCTTCCTTGAGTTATCGAAATTATCAGGATTACCGAGTTCACCCAAAAAGCTTCCAGTAGAGATTATTCCCATGCCGGGAATCGAAAGTATATACCTTGCACAAGGTATTTTTAGAAGAAGTTCTCCCATCATCTTCCCTATCTCTTCCAACCGCTTGTTGAAACGATTCAAATCATCAAGATATTCTTTAAGCTCATACCTTACTATCGTATTCACTCGCTTTAACCCAATGCTATTCTTTGCTGATGCAAATATCTTTAGACCTTTCTTTTTGCCCTCTTTTCTACTTCTAGACGCTCGGGATATCAAATCAATCAATGCATCCTGACCATAACGAAGCACAGCCTCCGGAAACGGACACTCTCGCAATACTGCAAATAAACCTTTTGCATTCAATGAACTATAAAAATCTTGCAATTCAGGAAAATAATCATCAATAATCCTACGCAATTTGTTTTTCACTCTTACAACATTGCTAATAACATTCTCACGCATTCGAACCAGCCTTCTCAAATCCTGATACAAACCATCATCAATTACACTGTCAATATACTTCCCTTCCCTGACTATATTTGCCAATGTATAAGCATCTCGCTTGTCTGATTTGCCCGGTGAACTCTCATCCAAGCCCCTCTGATGTTTCAATGCTGTCGTTCGGATAAGCTTCACATCAATACCCGATTCCATGGAATACAATGCTAATTTCCTCCAATAACTACCTGTCGGCTCCATACCCATTAGCACATCGTCAAATCCACCTTCTGACATTGTCTTTTTAACTAAATTATCAAAATGTTTGAAACCTTTCGTTGAATTATATATCTTACAATAACCAATCTCTTCTCCTCCATGTTTCATCAAACAGATCATATTAGACTTGCATCCTATATCCGCTCCTATTATTAAAGTGGTCGAGGTGATCCTTTGACGATTTGATACTTGTTTGTTAAAATTATTTTTAGTCATGGTAGTTAATCCTTTCTGTATTGTTATTGTTATCAAATCAATTCTACTTAATACAGAATCTAATTGCCATGACTTTTGACTTATGTTTTATATAGTAAGCTCATAAGTCATTATTTGGGCAAGGCACCGCCTTGCCCCTACATCATATTGATTTAAAATGTATATATCATACGACATACTGTAGGGACGCAGCGTGCTGCGTCCGTTTTGTTGAGTTATGAGACATCCTCTGAAGGTTGCCCTATGTTTATTCTTGTCAACAATATCCAATCTTAGTAAAATACCTACTAGTAACAATTTATTTTTTTCATAACTAATTGAAGAACTTTAAGAAAGGATAATAAATTTTGATGCAGAAACTTGCGTTACTTGCTATTGCAGGTGCATTGGGGACTTTAGCACGTTACAGTCTTTCAGGATTAGTTCACAGGATTAGTGGTACTACTTTTCCACTTGGCACAATGATAGTAAATCTCACTGGTTGTTTTCTCGCAGGACTTCTCTGGGCTCTTTTCGAAACTCGTTGGCCAGTTACAGGTGAGACAAGAATGGTTGTTCTTGTTGGTTTTATGGGTGCTTTTACAACATTTTCAGCATTTATTTTGGAAACCGGAGAGCTTATTCGTTCTGCAGAGTGGTTGCATGCAGTAGCGAATGTGGCAATGCAAAATACACTTGGAATAGTTGCACTTTTCACTGGTGCTGCAATCGGTTATATGTCATAAAGGAGGATTACCAGATGGAACTTCCATCCGAGTCTTTTTTATTAAGAATATTTATCGGTGAAAGCGACAAATATGAAGGAAGATCTCTTTATGAGGTCATTGTGGAAGAAGCTCGAAAGTCTGGTATGGCTGGGGCTACAGCGTTGCGAGGATTTCTGGGTTTCGGAGCTAACAGTCGGATTCACACATCCAAAGTACTGCGAATATCAGAAGACTTACCAGTAGTTGTTGAAATTGTTGATGTTAAGGATAGAATTGATGCTTTTATACCTAAATTGGACAAGATGATCGGTGAGGGATTGATTACTTTAGAAAAGGTGAGTGTTATAGTCTATAGA
>JAAGZO010001073.1 GCA_024206195.1 bacterium
GTCTTCGTGAAGCTTTTTTTAACCAAGACCTTGGAAGAATCGACATTCGCCATTATTTCAAAGTTCCAACAAGAGACAATGATGATGCCACATACGAACTGAATAAAGAGGGACTTATTCGTCTGTGTCCAACCCAGAAAGGAATTTGTATGACCGTGGAAGATGCCTGAAAACTTGCTTCAATTTTGGGAGAATATGCCGAAACCCTTGATAAACTGAATAAACTTGCTGATTTGAAATGAACGCGGACTTTTTGAGCTAATCTTAGCAGCAGAATAATCTGTAGATGATTCTATGATGTAGTGTGGTGATATTACGACCGAATAAAAAGCTGTTAGCGATCAGATTCGAAAGCAAATTCATACAACATGCACTTCCTCCATTGAGCGACAGGAATGCAACTACCATATTTTCCTCTAATAACTCCCAAGGGACCTATTATTTCAACCTACCAGAATATTGGGAGTTATTAGAGATGGGGAGGTATTGGAGAAAACATGGTAATTCACATTCCCCTCATCTCTCGTGATGTAATAGTTGACGCATAGAATGTTCACTAAATAACCAATCGATTTCCAGGAAGAAAATGTCCCGGCCAGCCATTAACCACTTTACGATTAACCTACATATGAATCACTTAGGTTCTCTGAAAGATGCGCCTAACCGGCCGGCAGAAGCAAGCCCCTCGTGATTTGGAGGATTCTATGCATCAACCAAGCAGCAGTAAGTGCCCGTCAGGTGACTTTTTGACAGAACCGCCTCTATGCTACATCATTGTGGGAAAAAGCAGTTCCATCGATTTTCGGACTTGTTTATATCCGAAAAATCGAGA
>JAAGZO010001074.1 GCA_024206195.1 bacterium
CCTGTTTTGACCGATTTGTGCTAAAACTTAGGGATAGTGTTGTCAAATATATGAGAAAGTTAGGTATACGTCGATCGATTCATTCCGGTAAATCAAGCTTCTGGTAAATTTTGGATGTCGTTTAGCAAGAAATTCCAAATTTATTGTACTATATTGGACGATGTGTGCGAACCAAATTTTCTTAGCTATATGGAACTAAAATGATGGTTAGTAGGAATCGTTTTATCTTAAGTAACTGAAAGTTTAAACAACGAAATTGAAATAACCTTTTGGGCAATATTTTGACTCTAGAGATTGAGGAGTGGTACCATACACACGTGTATGGCATTCACAAATTTTTTTGTGCCATTCTTAGGTTATATCTACCAAAGGCAAAACCTGGTCGGAATTGACAATTATTTATTCAAATTGAAATTAGAGTGAATAAAATAACTAATATTGAATTGCCTAATTGTTTTTTAATTTTATTTCAGTACTGTAAAATACAAATTATAATTAGTTTTATTTGGTGAAAATGCCGATTAGGAACTTTAAATTTTTTTCACGTCTAAAGATTTGCAATGTTGAAGGTATATACCATATTTGAATTCTTATGTTTTAAATTTAATTTGAAACCTCCATTTTGATGATCATTTCTGTTTGAATTTAACTTTCTTGTTAGTTTAGGTTGTATGCTTGTCTTATTTTGCCGCTAATGTACGTTTTCCCCTTAAAGCTAGCACTATCTGGCTGTTTTGTAGTGTTGCTACATTTGAAATAATATGTTCCATGTAATTTAGTGATATCTTCTGTATAATTTAGTAATTTGTTCCATGTAATTTAGTGATTTCATATAGTATACAAAGTTTGTGTATATTGCTTTAGTACCAACATGAAGCTTCATTCAGGGTTCTCATAGTCTAGGCTAAGCATGGTGAAGTGTCCAGTTAGTCCAGTGGTGCCTAGTTATTTAGAGTTGTCTGAATTGTTTAAGCCATCGTTTATCTGAGTCATCCCATGTATCTTTGATTCTGGGATGATCATAGCCAACTAACTTGGAGTAGTGGTTTGATCAGTCCCAAAGCATTAGTTTCAGAGATAGAGTTTGTGACCTGGCCACCAGTAGGTGTCGGTCAGTCGGTATCTGCACTTAAGTGATCAAATGCTGTTTGCTTCATGGCACATTTCTTGGCTTCTGGTATGCAATGTGTTGTCCATACAGCCTTGTTGCTCAGGCAGCCATGCATTGGCCATAATCTGTGAGCTGTGCCTCATCATGAGTTCTGCAAGTTGCTTGCAACTCTTGCATGGTCAGTTAGGTGATCTGCGCATGTCATGTCAAATCCAATGATTATCTCTTCCAGAAACTGCTCCTGACTTAAGCAGCAAAGGAATAGAGTGCTATTCGTAGAATTTGAAAAGTCCTTAAGTTAATCAGAATCATTCATCATTGTCTGAGTTCAATTGCGATAGAAAGGAACAATTTGATTTCTAGCAGCAAAAGCCTCAATTAGGGCTCGCCAATAATTGTCAGTGTATAGGGTGTAGGGGTTACCAATTATTATCAAGCCACTACGAGCTCGTGTCAGTGCGACATTTGCTCGATTTGGGCTCTTGAGGAATCCGATGTCAACTCTTTGACCTTGAGCACTACTACGTACGCAAGACAACACTATGACTTCCTTCTCCCTGCCTTGGAAGGAGTCTACATTAGCTACTATGGAACGTGCTTCCACAAGTGATCGGAGAAGTCCAACTTCCAACAGTCTGTAAGCTATTGCTCTTCGCTGAGCCTCATAAAAGGCAAGAGCAGCGATGTCAAAAATTGAGATTTCGCATTCCTCTACTAGTTGTCTGATGATTTCCACTACAACTTCTACTTCAGCATCATTCCAGCGACTTGGCTGATTGGGTAGCTGACTCTCTTGACCTAATACTTCAAAGAAGACTTGTGGCTCATCTGGCACTGGAAAAGAGAAAACTCGTGAAATGGAAGCTCTGTCAGCTGGAGTAAGAGTTGTGAAAA
>JAAGZO010001075.1 GCA_024206195.1 bacterium
AACAGTTACTTCAAAAGAAAAAGTAGTTCAGGTTCAGAAGAAAGAAGATCCATTCAAAAATTTTGTAGAGGTTGAAGCACCTTCATATATATTTCTAACTGAAGAACAATATTATGCAAAAAATACTATTTCGGGAAAGTATATGATTTTAAATCATGAAACCCCGAGAACCAAAATTACTGAACCTATTTCAACTCCTACTGTTGCGACATCCATTGTTGCATCAGCTGCCAAAACTGCTTCTAAACCAAAAGAACCATTTGGCACTCTTCCTAAAGATGAATGGGAACCAGAAGGAAGTACCATAGGAAAATTGCAAAAGGAAGTCAACGCTCTTCTCTACCAATATGGTACTGCAAGTGTGCTGTACAAATGGAAGAAGAAGGATTTAGATCAAACGATAAAGGCAAAGGATATGCTCCGAGATGAACGACAGGCGATTCAAGACGAGGCCAACAAATGAGCAAGAAACCAGGACGATTCCCCAGGACAAGATGAAGATAAGCCATAAGCTATTAAGCTTTGTTTGTCTGTATAGTTAGCCTCTTGGACTTGATTTGTTCGTTCTGCCTTTGAGAGCCTCCTCAGTATATCACTCTAGTGCATGCTGGGGACCAGCTTTCTTTGGTAAGAGGGATGTTAGATAATCAGTCCAGACTCCCATGTATTATAGG
>JAAGZO010001076.1 GCA_024206195.1 bacterium
AGAAATTGTGTCTTTCTACCTTATACTTATCAGGCTCGAAGAAAGCAGTAAGGCTTGATTCATGGCTTGCGTCTACGAGTAAGGTCTTCCCCTTCGCCAGTAAAGCAAGGGCTATTGCTGTTGTTGTCTTTCCTACACCGCCACTTGTATTTATAACTATTATCTTCATGGGGGAAAACTAATACCATGATATAAATAGTCAAGTTAAAAAGTTGCACCCGGGTGCATATTCTGACACTGAGCGAGGAAAGTGTCACTTCCGATAATATATATTCTGTCTCATTAGGGTAATTTTTCTGTCAAGTACGCTTCAATCCATTTGCAATCAATACAATGATTATAAGTTTCTGTTCTATCATTATAGGTCATGCTTTCAAAACAATCAGGACATAACTGGTAGCCTTCATCTGTTACAGACCACTCTTTTTTTAACATTTTTTGATTTTCGTTCATAACTTTTCAAAATTCTACTATATAAGGTAAGTTGAAGTCAACAAAAAAAAAGACCCCATTGCGGAGTCTTATAAAATTAAGGTGTAAATGAGGGCTATTTTTTAATTATTTTCCATGCACCGATAGCAGCTAACGTGGCTACTGCTCCGGCTATGACAAATTTCCATTCATTAGTTGAGTGTACTTCTAACTCTACTTCTCTGCTGACTGACTTGGCATCATCGTAACATCGTATGTACATTGTGTTATCTTTG
>JAAGZO010000111.1 GCA_024206195.1 bacterium
CTAATTTCTTCTTCTCTCTTCTTTCTTTCCTCTTCTTCTTTCTTCTTTCTTGCCTCTTCTTCCTTTCTCTGTTTTTCCTCCTCTTCCTTTCTCTTTCTTTCCTCCGCTTCCTTTTTCTTTCTTTCTTCTTCTGCTAATCTTTCAGCTTCTTTAACTCTTTCTTCGGCTTCATAGCTAGGTTGAATTCTTCTTACTATTTCCTCAGTAGTTAATTCTTCCTCTTCAACCTCATTCTTGTTAATAATTTCTAGGCAAGCTCCGCTTTCAGATAAGGCTTTGTTAGCTCCACAGACTTTTCCTTTAAGACAGTCCTTAGCCTCATTGACACAGGTTCCATCATAACATTGAACTGGGTTCTCTTCTGGGCAGGCTTTAATGGGTTTAATGTCTAATTCTCTTTCTTCGCAGCTTCTATCAGGACCAACAACATCATCAGCATTTGTGCAAGTGATTAAATTAGGGCAAGAGTTAAAGTTGGCAGCACAAGATTGGTCACCACATCTAACTTGGTTAGTAGCGCACTTAGGATAAGATGGGCAAGCTTCATATTTGGCTTGACAGGTTAAGTTAGAGCAGAGGAAAAATCCTACAGGGCAACCATGTCTATTGGGGCATTGGTTCTTATTCTTTCTGCAAACGCCATCACTGCAGTTATATTCACCTTTTTTACACTTAACGCTTAAAGTGTTAGGATCCGACTGAGCAAGATTTTCACTCTTGTCACAGAAAGGTTGAGATTTAGCTTTAGTATATCCTTTAGGGCAATCAGCCTCAGTTTGAGATTCAACACATACTCTCTCTTTGTTGACAAACAGGAAAAATGGTTTCTCAGGAGGACAGTTAGTTTTTCCTACACAGTTTTGAATTTGAGCAACACACTTTGATGGTTTATTGTAGCATCTAACAGGAGTCTTTCCTTCGCAAACGGGATTCTTGATCTCAAATTCTCTGGCTTCATCTCCGTAAGCTTCATCATTGTCAACCTTAATCTGAATTTGATACATTCCAGCGACTGTTGGAGTGAATTTAATAGTGTAAGATCCATCTGCGTTATCTCGGAGGGTGTGGGGGCAGGTCTCATCATCAACCTTAATAGAAAGAACTATTTTTGATCCTCCAGTTGGAAGTCTGTTTTGGAACTTATCGAAACACGCGAAGCTTAGGTTAGTTTCGGTATCAACTACGGCATTTTTTATATTTGAGCAGTTGTATTCAGTGTAGGCTCCAGCACATTGTAAAGGAACGACTTTGTAGATAGAAGGGCCGTTCTTCCTGTTGATGTCTCCTAATTCCTTCTTATTCCATTCTAATGCCATGTAGAACTCACCCATCTTGTTTATGTTGCAAGTGACCGTTAAGATTCCAGATGTCTCCTCTTTAGAAACACAGGTCCAGTCCTCATCCTTGAGTTTTACATCTGGGCTTCTAGAAGCAATTTTAGGCTTGAGGGTTGCAGAAAGAGCATCTAAGCTTTGGTTGTTGTATTTATCGAATGCTTTGATGTGGTGAACGAACTTAGTTCCAGCTGGTAATTGATTGTAGTTGACCTTAGTGCTAAAGTTATAAATAGCAAAGCTACTATCATCAAATGGGGCGTTAATAACTTGTTGTTTGATATCTTTAACCTTCTTTCCACCAACATTATAGACCCATTGGTAATCTCCAGCTTTAGTAAGGACCTTGTCGTCAGGGATTTCCATTTCATAGAAGGTTATGCACTCTTTGAGAGCTGGATTCTTTCTTAATCTGAAGTTAAATCGATATTTAATTGGCTTTGAATCTCCTGTAGGTCCGCTAACTTCAGCGTAAACTTCAATATCCTTATTACTATCTACGCAAACCTTGTTCTGGTCGTATAATCTGATCATAGCTTCGGTCTTTTCCCCAGCAACTGCTTTAGTGAGGTTAGATCCTCTGACCTTGGAGTTTTCGTAGGAAGAGTCAGATACTAAGGTAGTTCTCCAAGCAGCGTTGTTAAGTTCGCAGTTATTTCCATCATCTGTAAAGATGATTTGGAGATTGCATTCTCTTACGGGGTAAACAAGAGAAGAAGTTAATTCGTAAGTCTTTCCGTCATCATTAAGTTTAGTTTCACTATCAACAACATTTCCGTGGTTGGTAAGTTTAATATTAGAAGTTAATTGAGGATTGTTGATGATATGATTTCCATACTGATCGGTAATTTGGAATTTGATGGTCATTAGCTTTCCAGCAGGGTGAGTCTTTCCAGGCACATTAAGGAATACTGTCTTGTCAGTGTCAGGAGGTAATTTAGGCTGAATTAATAAGGGAATGGCTTGCTCCTTAAGTTCAGTGAAATCTTTAGCTCCGATTTCCTTGATGAGGATGGTGATTTCTTGTTCTGATTCGAATGTCTTGGTAGTGGAAACCTCGCAAGTGTAAATTCCACTAGCATATCCTCTCTTGTAACATTTGAATGTGAATTTATCGTCA
>JAAGZO010001077.1 GCA_024206195.1 bacterium
GCCACATATAACTGTACATGATGAAATGGATAGTTCGTTTAAAGATAACCCAGAAGGCATAGAAGCAGTAAAGGAACTAACAGTTACAATGGAAGAGGCAGTAGAATTCGAAGTACCAATAATAGTTGACTGCCACACTGGAAAAAACTGGGCGGAGGCAGATTGAACAATGATAGATTGTATCAAATGTAAAAATAGGATGGTTGCTATTCCCATGAATGACGGCAGTGTTCTTTTTATCTGTCAAGAATGTGGATGGCAATTGACTATTGCCTATGCTTAAGGAGGCAACATGGTCTTAAATGAAATTTGTGGAAATTGTGGTTTTACAAGAGGCAGTCATTGTGGAGGGGCTTACTATAGTGTTTACTATAAAATGGAAATACCATACGACTACTGTCCTGGTCACGAAAGGCGTATGGACTGGGATCAAGGTCCTGGAACAGTCTTTAAGCCTACTGGAATATATAAAGAGCAAAAGGAAGATTAATAAATAATCGCCTAATTCTGAGATAGCCATTGGCATCTGATAGGAATGAATTAATGGTAACTGTACCCTGAAGCCTAAAACGGAAGTACAAACACTTTTTAAGGCTATTTTAAGTGTTTGGATAACAAAGAGCAAATTAGTAAATAACAATTAAGGGAAATATGTTGTCTTAGCAGGCACAACATAAGCAGATTGCATTAAGGGCGATTTCTATTTAACTGTA
>JAAGZO010000112.1 GCA_024206195.1 bacterium
AATGCCTCTAAATGCCTCTAAAAACCTGGATGGAAGTGAAGAAGAAGATGACAGACCATACCAAGAACATCTTCAGGAGCTGAAAAGAAATGGCATTGGTGAAATTCTGCCCTTTTCACGGCCATCAAGCAAGTTGAATTCATTTGTTCTGTTCATATATGGTTTTTGATGTTTGTCTGAGCAAGAAATCTTCATCTACTACCTCAGTGTTTACATCAAATGTTGTGTTGACAAAATCAGTGACAGCTTGATCATTATCTTCATAGCCTTCAAATGCGTTTTGAATGTCAGACATACTGTAGCCTCTAGCTATGTGAACTAGGAAGTAGATGCAGTACTGACCACATGTGCTTGTTATTGGTCCTTGGAGGAGTTTTTTATTGTGTGTCCAATCTCTGCAGTTTCTTTTTAGAAATGTTTTGAAAGATTGCAACTGGGGTGGATTGCCATAACTGTCAAAATATATACCACTTCTGTCTTTGTCAATGTAGAATGCCACCCAATGTTTTCCTTCTCCACTGCTCACATCGGTGTTTGCAACTAAGGCGCAAGGCACATTTACATGCCTAGGCATCATATTAGAAGAAACAACTTTATAGAATATTTTTGAGACAACTGGGTCAGATTTTAGAATTTTTTGTATCTGGTGCAATTCCATCTTTTCTATATTTTTCAGGTTCTGTAGTCAATGGTTGTGTTTCTGTTTTTATCAATTTCCAGCAAGTTATCAAACTCAGCATAAACAATAACTTCAATAGCTTCAGCCAGTGCAGTTCCAAACTTAATGTCCACACTGACAGGTCCTTCTCTAATCAGATCCCAATGGCTTCCATCATCTTCATCAGGGCTTAGGTCAAAAGCGAAAAGAGAACATCCACATTTATAGCTTTCTTTGGTTATATTGTTTCCTTTATTCTCACTTCCCATGCCTAGACCTTCAAACAGTTGGACAAAGGCTCGAACATAATCGTTTGTGTTAAAGTTAATCTGGAGAGGTTTAGAAGGATATGATTCACCTGCGACAATAACACTGACTTCTCGAATGTCATAGTTTTTGAAATTGAATGGTGACTTTGCAAAGG
>JAAGZO010001078.1 GCA_024206195.1 bacterium
ACAAAATGAAAATAATGGAAATATCAATGATGGAAGTCAACTTGTCATTAAAGGTTGCGGAAACAGACCATACCAACTATGGTACTTTAAGAGCCTTAGTGGTGTTAATGGTAACCCAACTGGTAATACTACCTGTAATCTCAGACCCAAGCCTCAACCTAAGCCTCAACCCCAACCTACTCTTAACCTTGGTAGTGGCAACGTTATCCCTGAGTGGATTATGGTTAAAAACAACGGTAATAATCAATGTCTCACCTATAACAACAGAGATTACTTCCTCAGTACCTGTAACCCCTCGAACGCTTACCAAAAATTCAATTTCAAAAAGGTCGGTGGTAACAAACATTTCACCCTAGTACAACAAACCGGAAACAAAGTTATGGACGTCTACGGAAACAGAACTGGTGACAACACCAACGTACGACCATGGGGTAACAATAACACCACTGCTCAAAAATGGTACCTAAAAATCACCCAGGGATGTAATTCCTTCAATATCAAGGGTGTGAGATCAAACAAATGTCTTTCACCTAGAAGTTTTAGCCAAAGTTCAGTCGTACTCTTCGGCTGCATAGGACACAAAAATCAAGAGTTCAGCTTTTTAGACCAAAGTGGCAAAGAAGTCGACAACTATGAATTCAATGATTACTCGATAACAACCGTCGGCGGATTTGCTGAATATTACAATATCGTAAGCAAAGCTACCGGCCAATGTCTTAGAGCTAATAGAGGAAATGGACAAGTTCTTAGAACCTATAAATGTAATCCTGGTAATTACAAAAATGAAATGTGGAGAATTGCAGGCACTGGTGAAGCAAACTACTACTATTTGAGAAGAATGGACAATAGAAATATTGACGTCGCTAGAAATCGTTCACATGATAATAATAAAATCTGGTCTTGGGGCTTTAACAGAACAAATGCTCAGAGATTTCGCATCGAGAAAGTCGGAGATGCTTACAGATTTGTCCATAAATCATCGAATAAATGTGCTACGAAACAAAATGAAAATAATGGAAATATCAATGATGGAAGTCAACTTGTCATTAAAGGTTGCGGAAACAGACCATACCAACTATGGTACTTTAAGAGCCTTAGTGGTGTTAATGGTAACCCAACTGGTAATACTACCTGTAATCT
>JAAGZO010001079.1 GCA_024206195.1 bacterium
AAAATTACGTGAGCACAATGATCAGACTGGACGGGGAGGAAAAAGCGAGAAATAATCACCTTGTTTGAGGGGTAAAATGACAGTTTAAAGTGGCTCCATTAGCCCGCAAATGGGTGGCGCCATTAGGGTGCCAATCGACATTTGGGACATTTGCACTTTATCTCAAGCTAACCGGAATCAATTCTACACCTTAACTTATTAATTAGGTGGATATTTTTAGAGTTTTTGAATGTCCGGTTTTGACTCCGGTAGTTCAGCGTCTCGACATTTATCGTTAGCTCTTTGTCTAAAAGGAGACTAACCCAGCCAATTAGCTTACTTCCACTATTCGCTCATTGCTGCCATTAGAATCTCAATGCTTCAACGACCGCTTCACGTACGGAGCAGTCCAACAGCGAGCACAGAAGGGCATCAATAGAAAATGTATACCCGACGGTAAACTTGTAGTTGTAAGGCACGTGGCCTTAATTAAATGCATCAGAGGGAGTGAATTTTTTGCATTGACCTGAAGTTTCTTCAGTTTTAAGGCCAGAAGAAACTACGCCGATTTTAGCAATTTCAAAGCGCCCTGATTCTTTGTAAAAGAAAAGATTCCCATTTTCAGATGTGTATCCAGATCTTCCTTCTATAGAGAGTTCGGCGTTCGCTGTATAGTCTTTTGAGAATCTCATGAAGTCACCTTCGGTCATTGTTACGGTGTTACCAGAGATTTTGAACATTGCATGAAATGGTGTTTGTGCACCAATGCGGTCATTTACCTTAATTAAAGTATTTCCATCACACTCAACCATACGGTCTGAAATTTCTTGTTCGGCGTACGATGCAGCGCTAAAGAGCGATGGCAGGATTATACATGCGATTTTAATTTTCATTGGAGCTCCTTTGGATTCAAGCCAACGCCCAAAGCAGGGGCAAGTACATGCAGACTATAATCTGTAACAAAATGGCGGTTCATTGGCTAAAACTAAACCGGAAAAGGCTAAACTGGTCACCAGAGCCTAAGCTGATATCGTTTTAGTGATCTTATTCAAAAACATTCCCTCTCCTTGGCAAACATAACGTTTCTGTTTCAGCAAGATGTTCTTTCCCTTGGTATATCGTTGTTTCCATTCCTTGCTGATATGAACATATTCCTGCGATGCTCTCTAGGCAACCTGTTGCTTCAAGCGAGGCGTCCCTTTATTCTCCAAAATAGTAAAGAATCTTGAGCGTTTTTGTAAATATTTTCAATGCATAGATATATAACTTATATCCCAGAATCGCTCATTCCCGTCGGTAGGTATTACACACCTGAACAGCTGCTTTACTTACGGTTCTGCGTCACAGCCACCATGTTTGTGCCCCAGCGAATCTACGAACGACTTAACGTTCAAAATACACGTATTTAATTAATCTGCATTGATGATGGGTTATTGTTTTGAGTAATGGTGTAGTTAACAACAACATCATTCTTTAACAGAACATCTAGAGTTTTTTGAATTCCAGTTGTTTTAACGTCCATAGTGACGATGTAGCTTTGTGCTTTTGCAGTGCTTGCAGAGTAAAAATAGATCCATTTCTCTTCATTTTCAGAAATCACACTCTTTGAATAAGGTTCTCCAAAAATCTGAGATAATTCTGAAGCGGTCGTTTTACCCTTTTCAATAACAACTGTTTTTTCAATAGGGAAATCTGTTCCTACAGAAAACGTAGACGTTGCGCAACCAAACAAAGCTGTAAGAGATAACGCTATAGCAAAAATACCTTTCTTCACATTTCTTCCTTAAAATAAATAACATCTTAATACTAAAAATTTATAGTAACACTTGTTTCCAAAGAAAACATAATCTGTAATTTCATGGGGAAGGCAAAATGTCCGCGTTACGTACGTACACAGGGGCTGCACACGCAGCCCCGCAAAGCCTAAACCTCAATAGATTCCGATATTTCCAAAGCATCGTCCACCTCGATGCCCAAGTAGCGGACAGTGCTCTCTAACTTCTTGTGGCCAAGCAAGAGTTGAACTACCCGAAGATTTTTAGTCTTCTTGTAAATCAGATAGGGCTTGGTTCTGCGCATTGAATGGGTGCTGTAGAGCGATGTATCTAGACCAAGTTTTTCAATCCATCCGTGAAAAATGCGATTATATTGTCTAGTTGATATGTGCTCAGCGTCACGTATCCGAGACTTAAAAAGATAATCAGATGCTTTCAATCCGGCTTTATTTACCCAAGCCATGATCGATTCTCCGGTGTTTGGTGTTATTTCAAATTGAACAGGACTACCTGTTTTTTGTTGAACGACATGCGTGCGTCTCAGAACTGAACGTCCGCAAACAACATCTGAAACCTTGAGTTTAACGAGGTCACAACCTCGTAGTTTGCTATCAAGCCCAAGGTTGAACAGTGCGAGATCGCGCGTCCGCTCCTCAAGCTCCAAACGAATTCGGATACCCCATATATGTGATATCTGAAGAGGTTTTTTCTGCCCGATAATGCGATTTTTGTCCAAGGTGTATGGATTTTAATTGCCATGAGTTGTCTCCTGC
>JAAGZO010001080.1 GCA_024206195.1 bacterium
GTAAAGAGAGAATTAGTTGTAAAAAAGGATTCAAAGACTTCTCCGAAGTTTGGTTTTTTTCCTGACAAAAGGCCTGTTGAGAATCTGCTTAGCTATGGCATTGTTAATATTGACAAACCAAAAGGTCCAACAAGCCACCAGGTTAGTGCTTATGTCCGGCAAATCCTTAAGCTAGACAAAGCAGGACACTCTGGAACATTAGATCCTGGTGTTACAGGAATTCTTCCTGTTGCGCTTGGAAGCGGAACAAGAATTTCACAATTACTTTTGACAGCAGGAAAAGAATATGTTGCATTGATGCACATACACAAAGAGGTTCCTGAGGGAAAGGTTTACAATACATTCAAAGAATTCGTCGGGAAAATAAAACAACTGCCTCCTGTAAAAAGTGCAATAAAGAGACAGACAAGAGAAAGAAGTGTTTATTATTGCGATATCATTGAAATTGATGGTCAGGATGTTCTCTTCAAAATCGGATGTGAAGCTGGGTTGTACATAAGAAAGTTCTGCCATGATTTTGGGAAAAAACTTGGCGTTGGTGCGCATATGGCAGAGCTTAGAAGAACAAAAGCAGGTCCTTTCAATGAAGAAACAATCTGCACACTGCAGGATGTTGTTGATGCATTGCATTACTGGAATGAAAAAAAGGATGAACGAATTAGAAAAGTCATCCAGCCCGTCGAGAATGCTGTAAAACATCTGCCGAAAATAGTTGTTATTGATTCTGCTGCAGACAGTTTATGCCACGGAGCAAATCTGAATATTCCTGGAATTGCAAGCTTTGAAACAGGGATAGAAAAAGGAAACATCGTCGCTGTAATGACCTTAAAAGGAGAACTGGTTTGCTATGGTCTCGCTGTTATGACTTCTGACGAAATAAAAGAAAAGGAAAAAGGTTTAGCAATTAAAACAGAAAAGGTTTTCATGCTACCCGGAACCTACCCCAAGTCCGGGAAGGTTAACATAGATTGAGATTTCTGTTTCAATCGCACTTGTTTTTACAGGATCTTTTTCATTATGAAGTTGATGATGAAGATCGATGAGTTTTCCAATACCAAGTTTATCTGCTTCACGCACAATTGCTTTTGCAGCATACTCTGCACCTGTAAACTCCTGCATATTCATTTTTCTCCAGAATTCAGAATATTTAAAAAATAAAGTTTCAAGATTATTCATGGTAGGCTCGTCAAAAGAATCCATATTTCTTGCAACACAGTTCGCGATTGATATCATTTCTCCACCACGAAACTCTTCAGGAAAACTTTTACATAACATCTCTGTTGTTTCTATTGTCCTTTCAAAATCTTTCGTAAGGACTTCACTATGACGCCAGACATAAACATCCAATGATTGCATCATTCTCTTCGCACAAGAGTCGATAAGATCAATTTTTTCATTCTCATAATCAGTCTGAGACAAATATCTTGCGTTGTCTTTCATGACAAACATCCCTTGATTCCTGTAGACCCAAGAAGAAACCAGATTAAAGTAATCATCTATCCCATCAAAAACCGATTGTGTCAGTCCTACTCGCATAATATAAGGTGCAACACAATGTGCAATATCCATGTAATGCTCGTCTGCATATTCCCTTAACTCATCAAGGTCTTCAACACGGAAAGACTTTCCTGCAAATCCTTTTGGCCCAGCAAGTCCCTTTTTTGTTTCAGGAAGCGTGTAATTCCACTCTGTCCTTCCATCCGGAAAAAACGGGCGTCTAATAAACGGGTGTCCACCTTCAAAAAAGGGTTCGTGTCTTGAAAGCTGTTCCACACCGTATCCGACAACCTTGGCTCCTGACTTTAATTCCAAAACAACAAACGCTTCTGCCTGAGGAAACATCTTCTCTCCCTTTTCAAAGTCTAGTACCAATTCAAACACCTAATCAATTGCAAAAAAGGTTTTATCCTTTACTTCGAATAATTTTAACCTTGCGCCAGCGTCGAGCCAACCATGCGCATAGTTCACTGATGCAAATGCAGTAACATAATCTCCTTTTTCGCGGTAATGCTTTGCATCGCTCAAGTAACGCTTCGCCATGTCAAGAACTTCCCTTGATTCCTTTTCTTTTTCAGGAATCAAAACTACTTCAGAGATCGCTTTCTCTGTTATTCCAATGTACTTATCGATTTTTTCATCTGTAATTTCTTTCATAGTGAATAGGGATTTCCCGTGCTTTTTAAATGTTTATACAAATCTAATAGCAGAAACCTTTGTTAGCGTAACACGTGCTTCAAGGTCAAGGTTTTCATTGTAAAAAGAAAGAAATAGTTTGTTACCGAATGCTGTTTTTTCCTTTGCAATAAAACCAAACTTTGCAAAGTATTCCTTCAGATCATATTCCATCATGTATTTCATAACCTTAACTTCCTTCCTGTACTCGTCGAAGTCCAGGATTCGATTGTTTATTTCTATGAATTTCATTTCCACTCCGGCTTCGCATAAATTTTATATACTTCAAAACATTTATCATATCAATTGGGTGAATGTTAACTTAACTGGCTTCGGCCACTCTTTTTATTGTAAAGCGCCCAGGGCAAAAGCCCTGAGCACTTTAACCGACAGGAACCATTATTTTCATCCATTGCACTACCAGAATTCTCTTGCTTAATAAGCGCTACGCGGGCACATGTCCAGTGCTAATGGATTTACTCACGGAAATCTTCCGTGAATGTCCGGTGGAATTTACGAGAAACCAGCTAAAAGCAAAACTTTAAATACTAAGAATTAATCCTCCTCACTGTGAGAGAAAAGGGAGCTATTATTGTTCTCAGACAAAGATTAAAGATGAAGCGTTTGCTACCCAGCTTAAGGGAGAAAAAGAGATATCTTGTTTTTGAAGTAATTTCAAAAAGCAAACTATCTCGCGAAAGCGCTATTAAGGCAATAAAGCAGGGAATGGTTGGCTTTTTAGGCGAAAAAGACACAGCAAAGGCAAACATCGCGATATTGAATGAATGGAATAGCAAAACCCAAAGGGGTCTCATGAAAGTAAACAGAAATTATGTTGATCAGATCAAAGGAGCGCTGTGCCTTGTTAAAAAGGCAGGCAGAAAAGAAATAATTGTTAAGAGTGTAGGGGTAAGCGGGATGATCAAAAAGGCAAAAAATAAATATCTCGCTTAAATGATTCAAATAATTGAAGGAGAAAAGGAGGTAATCCAAAAATGCAACAACCAATGCCGCATCAACTAATGGGATACGATAGGGCTATAACAATGTTCAGCCCTGACGGTAGACTTCTCCAAGTTGAATACGCAAAAAAAACTGTTAAACAGGGTAGCACAGCCATAGGAATGGTGTGCAAAGACGGAGTACTGCTTCTTACTGACAAAAGAATCGTTGACAGCTTTGTGGTTCCAGAGGCAGTAGAAAAGGTCTTCCAGATTGATGACCACATTGCAGCTACAGCATCAGGAATACTATCTGATGCAAGAGTTCTTGTAGAGAGAGCTCAGCTAAGGGCACAACAGCACAGAGTGACATTTGATTCACCAATAGACACACTAAGCATAGTGAAAGACATATGCAATTTAAAGCAAATCTGTACACAAAGCGGTGGCTTAAGGCCATTTGGTGTGTCAATATTGATTGCAGGAGTCGATTCAACAGGACCAAAACTCTTTGCAACAGATCCTACAGGAATATTCTTCCAGTATAGGGCAACAATAATCGGAGAGGGCGAAGCAGAGATTGAAGATATGATGAAAAAGGAATACAAGAATGATCTCTCGCTTCAGGAAGGACTCAAACTGGCTATGAAAGCACTTAACAAGGTGCTTAACAAAGACTTCAATATCAACAGAATTGATGGAGCATACATAGCAACAAATGATAAGAAGTTCAAGAAGCTCACCAAGCAGGAACTTGAAGGTGCTCTTCATGAAACAAAGAAGAAGAAAAAATGAAGGGAGAACAACTACTCGGCAAGGAAAAAGCATCATTTAACCTTGCAAGACTGAAAAAAGGAGAACAGAAATTTGAGATTGCAGTAGATGCAGACAAAGCAGTTGAGTACAAAAACGGAAAAGATGTGGACATCAAAGATGTTCTGACCTCAGAAAAAATATTTTCTGATGCGCACAAAGGACTGCCTGCACCAGAAAACATTATGGAAAGTGTTTTCAAGACATCTGACGTGCTTCAAATTGCAGATGAAATCCTAAAAAAAGGAGAGATACAGCTAACAGCTGAGTATAGGGCCGCACAGAGGGAAGAGAAAAGAAAAAAAATCGTTGAGACAATACACAGAAACGCGATAGACCCTGGCACGAATCTTCCGCACCCTCCGCAAAGAATAGAAAACGCTTTGCAAGAGGCAAAAGTAAAGATAGATGAGAACAAAAGTGCAGAAGACCAGATACAGGACGTGCTAAAACAGATAAGACCCATACTCCCAATAAGATTTGAGATAAGGGAAATAGCTGTAAAGTTGCCTGCAGAATATGCAGCAAAGTCATACTCAATCGTCCGGAGCTTTGGCACAGTTATAAAAGAAGACTGGCAAAACGACGGAAGCCTGGTTTCTGTGGTAAAGGTACCAGCAGGACTCCAGGAAGAGTTTTTTGACAAACTAAACAACATGACGCATGGAAACGTAGAAACAAAAGTGCTGAAAAGTAACTAATGGTGATTAAAAATGGGAAAATTGTTAATAAAGGATAAAGAAATAGTAGTTCCTGGCGAAGAGATCGCAGAAGGAATGGATTACCTGCCAACAGCAGGGACATACAGAGACGCAGACAAAATAGTTGCATCAAAGCTTGGACTTGCAAGTGTTGAGGGAAGACTCATAAAGCTAATACCTCTATCAGGCAACTACCTCCCTAAGATAGGAGACACAATAATCGGTGAAGTAATCGATGTAACAATGAATGGCTGGAGACTTGAAATAAACTCCGCTTATTCTGCAATGCTTACCCTAAAGGATGCAACGTCAGAGTTCATAGCTCGCGGTGCAGACCTTACAAAGTACTTCAACTTTGGAGATGTTATGGTAGCAAAGATAGTGAATGTTACATCACAGAAGCTGGTTGACCTTACAATGAAAGGACCTGGCTTAAGAAAGCTAGGTGATGGAAGAATTATCAAGGTTGCACCAAGCAAAGTGCCAAGAATAATCGGAAAACAGGGCTCAATGATATCCATGATTAAGGATACTACGCAGTGCCGCATAACTGTAGGACAGAACGGCATCGTATGGATACAGGGAGAACCACAACAAGAGATTCTTGCAGTAACAACAATAAGAAAGATTGAGGAAGAAGCTCACATCTCAGGATTAACAGACAGGATTAAAGCATTCCTGGATAAAAACAAGGTGTAAAAATGGTTTATAAGAAACGAGAAGACGGAAGAAAATTCGATGAGACAAGAAAGATAACCGCAGAAGTAGGAGTAATAAAGAATGCGGACGGATCTGCAATGTTCCAGATTGGAAACACACAAGCATACGCAGCAGTGTACGGACCAAGAAACCTGTTTCCAAAGTTCATGCAAAACCCAACAAAGGGAATACTAAGAGTAAAGTACAACATGATGCCTTTCTCAGGCTCAGGAGACAGAGTAAGACCAGGAACAAGCAGGAGATCAAAGGAGATAGCGATGGTAACCGCAAATGCATTAACCTCAGTTGTCAACCTTGATGATTTCCCAAACGCAGTAGTTGATGTTTTCATCGAACTGCCGCAGACAGATGCCGGAACAAGATGTGCAGGAATATGCGCAGCATCAATGGCTCTGGCAGATGCAGGCATATCAATGAAAGACCTGGTAAGTTCTGTTTCAGTAGGAAAGGTTGATGACAAAGTAGTTGTTGACCTCAGCTACGCAGAAGAAGCTTATGAAGATGGTGATGTTGCTGACATACCAATTGCAACGACACCAAGAACAGGAGAGGTTGTTCTGCTGCAAATGGACGGAATAGTTACAAAAGAAGAAATCAAAAAAGCGCTAGACGCAGGAAAAAAGGCCTGTGCACAGATAGCTGACATTCAGAAAAAGGCGCTGAAAGAAAAATTCTCAACTGGTGGTAAAGATGGACAGTGAACTAAAGAAACATATGCTAAAATTCCTTGTAAAAGGAGTAAGATACGATGGAAGAAAACTAGATGAATTCAGGAAGATCACAGTAACATATGATGTGACAAAGAACGCAGAGGGCTCAGCAAGGGTGACTGTTGGAGATACAGATCTTATTGCAGGAGTTAAGACCGCAGTAGAGAAGCCATATCCAGACACACCTGACAAAGGCAACATAATGGTTGGAGCTGAACTCTCACCAATGTCCTCACCTGACTTTGAATCAGGACCTCCAAGCGATAAGGCAGTAGAGGTAGCAAGGGTTATTGATAGAGGCATTAGAGAATCACAGTCACTTGACGTAAAAACGCTATGCATAGAAAAAGCAGAGAAGGTATGGACCATATGCGTTGACATACACACAGTAAATGCTGCTGGCAATCTAATCGATGCAGGAGCACTAGCTGCAATAGCTGCACTGAAAAATGCAAAAATGGTCAAGTATGACGGCGAAAAGGTTGATTACAAAGTTAAAACAAAGGATCCATTGCCTCTGAAAGCAGAGCCAATAGCAATAACAGTAGCAAAAATCGGACAATTCCTTGTTGTTGACCCAACAAACGAAGAAGAAGATGCAGCAGATGCTAGGCTAACTGTTTCAAGCACAAAAGATGGAAAACTTTGCGCAATGCAAAAGGGCGGCCAAGGAACCTTCACAATAGAAGAAATCAACAAAATAGTTGATTTGGCTCTTGTAAAGGCCAAAGAACTAGCAAAGTATTTATAATGGAGGAATTTTTTAAATAAAATGGCAGAAGAATTCACAAAATACGAAAAAGCAAGAATGATTGGCAGCAGGGCACTCCAGATAGGAATGGGTGCTCCTTTCCTCATAAAGCTAACTGCAAAAGACATTGAGGGAATGAAATACAACCCTCTCAAAATAGCAAAACTTGAGTTTGAGAAGGGAGTAATTCCAATCACAATCAGAAAACCATTGCCAAAAGCAAAGGAAACAAGAAAAGCCTCTGCTTAATTTTTTATTTTATTTCTTCCCCTCGCTTCAACCTTTTCGAAGCGTTGTAGGATTTCTTTATTATCTTTATTTGCTCTTTTGTAGCCTTGAAGTACTGCAGCAAAGCAAGTCTTCCATATCTTGTGATGCTTGCTTTCTAATGTTTGCCTTAGAAGATGCAGGTCAACTGCCTTGTCCTCTGCTTTTTTTGAGAAAAAACTAAGGCCAAAGTCAATAAAGTAGACCTTATTCTTCAAAATCATGTTTGATGTTGTCAAATCACCATGGATGATATGGTTTTTATGCAGGATTCCAATATCTTTTCCAATCTCTGCCCCTAATTTCTTGCAGTTTTTTGCTGTTAAAACATCCCTGACCTTTTTTCCATTGATATAATCCATCTCTATTTCCATGGTTCTATCAGAAGAATCAATCAGTCTTGGTGCAGGGAAGCTGAGCTGCTCTAACTTGTCAAAAACCTTGGCTTCTCTCCTTGTTCTGAATTTTCTCAGCCTATCATCAATCTCTTTAATCCTATAAGACTTCTTAATGCGGTCCTTGACCACTGTATTCTTTGTACGGTAGATCTTCGCTTCCGCACCCTCCGCCAATAGCTTCATGTGAATAAGGAAGCAAAGGTGGTTTATTAAGGTATTCCCTGCTTATGAAGGGCATAAGCAGTTCTTCAAGACAGATAGGCTTTGTTTTTTTGCGAACACTGAGTATTTTGTGCAGGTTTTTGTACTGCTGAAAGGCCAGGAAGTCGAACTCTTCAGGCTTTTCTCCAAGAGTCAGCCAAGCAGAGTAGCATTTAACTTTTAACCCAAACTTTTCAGAAAGCTCTGCTCTTTCCTTCTGATGCCTTACTGCTTCTACAACAATTTCATTATCAAAGCCAAAGTCAGCCAGCGCCTTAGCCATCCCATCCAATAATCTGAAAGAATAAGAGTCACTTTCATTGACTCCGAAGTAACCATTATCAGAGCGGCCTGGAAATATCAGGTCAACCTGCTCTGAATATCTGCGAAGCGCTTTAGCAGGCGCTTTTTCACCCCTTAATTCGAGATTTCTATACATCGCCATGTAGTTCAACAAGTCCAGAAAGCTGGTTTCAGGCTTTTCCACCTTACTTCACAGAGTATAGTTAAAGAGCAGAGGATAAAAATGTTTTGTATAATCCCCTATTTGGGGAATAATACATCAACTGAAAGCTCCTTTGAATCTGTATATGGTAGTTTTTCAGAAACCAGTCGCATCATCAGGTTTTTCAAAGGATCCCTGTCAATAGGGGTCAAAGGCTGCACCAGTGAGACTGGAGAGTCTGAACCATTACGCATATAATTATATTCTGAAGCAAGCCCTGCAACAGAAACATTGACATGCATACTGCCATTTTGTGCTATCACATCAAGACTGCCAACAATCCTCTGGCCAGCATAAAGCGGCATGTCAGGCAAATCTGCAATATCCTGCACTGTGTGCGGCGTAGAAAAAGTTTCTATTCCTACTTTGTTTGTTGTTATATAGCTCTGCTGTTCACTGTGTGTGTATTCTTTCATTATCGTTGTCACCTCTATATTAGTAGACGTGGAACAAACAGGTTATTTATAAAGATTATCTACTTAGTCCCTAGAAAAGAATGAGAATACCCATGCAACAATATTGACCTTTGGAAGCTTTGTTTCCTCTGGTTCTGCAACAACTGCTCCGGTTACTTCGCCCCCAACAGGCTCGGTTTCGGTTTCTTCTTTGGTCTCTGATGTACAACTCGTTATTATAAGAGCAGTTATCAATAATAAAAAAATGAGTTTTGCGCTCATACCCCTTTTTTATGTAAGAGGTTGTTATTAAAGCTTTTGTTTATGGGGTTTTTAAAAACATTTAAAAAGGGCCAAGAAGTCCCTCAAAATGCACAGCCCCGTAGTGTAGTGGCCAATCATCCGAGGTTCTGGACCTTGGGACCACGGTTCGAATCCGTGCGGGGCTATGGGTGTGCCACAAACCTTGAGCGGACAACATTTGCCTGTTCGCTCGTTGTGGCCAATTTTGGAAACTTTTAAATAATTGTTTTATCTTGGAATTGTTATGAGGTTATTAATTGCTTTAGTTGCTGTTGTTTTGCTAGTTGGCTGTACTTCTGGACCAAGATTTACTGAAGAAAAGCTGCCTTATGATCACGTTCGTTCTTTAACTTCTGTTGATGGCAAGCTGGCTTATATTGCAGGTGAAGATTGCAGTAACACCTTATCTCAATGCAAAGCAAATCTTGTTGTTTTTGACGGCGTTGAGCAGAAGAGATATGAACAAATCAATATTGGCTCTCTTATGGATGTTGGCGGCAAGTTGGCTTATATTGCAGGTGAAGATTGCGGTAAATATTTCCAATGTAACAAAACGTTTGTTATTTATGCTGGTGTTGAGCAGAGTATAAGTAATCGTTATCTGGTTGACGTTGGAGGAAAGCTGGCATATAAGGAAAGTGGAGATGGAGCAGCTTTTATTATTCTTGACGGTGTTGACCAGGAGAAATATGATTTTGTTGGCGATGGTGTTGACATTGGCGGTAAGCTTGCACATATTGCAAAGGATGAGAATGAAAAAGCCTTTGTTGTTTTTGACGGTGTTGACCAGGAGAAATATGATATTGTAGGTACCCCAGTTGACGTTGGTGGCAAGCCTGCTTATCTTGCAGGTGAAGGCTGCGGCAGTAAATTCATAGATGAATGTGAGAATGTTTTCATTGTTTTTGAAGGTGCTGAAAAGAAGAAATATGATGTGGTTAGAGATTTGACTGCTGTTGGAGACAAGCTTGCTTACTTGGCCAAAGATGGGTGCGAAAGCAATGATCTTCATGCCTCTTGCGAGTCAACTTTTGTTGTTGTTGACGGTGTTGAGCAGAAGCAGTATGAAGTTATTGATTTTTCTGGCAGAGTTGATGTCGGCGGAAAGCTTGCTTATGAAGCAGGAGAAAAATGTGATAGCAAATACATTTCCTCCTGTAAAACAGTTTTTGTTGTTTATGACGGTGTTGAACTGCACAAAGGGAAATATACCTGGGCTGCTGATTTGTCTGAAATTGGCGGCAGGCTGGCTTATAGAACTGGAAAAGGAAATGGCATAGATGTTCTTGTTTATGACAGTGTTGAGAAGAAAACTTATGATGGCAACATTGAATTTATGGCTGAAATTGGCGGCAGATTTGTTTATGTTGTTGCAGAAGAAACTATCAATGATGGGGACCCGCGTCCAATGAGCAAGCAGTACGTTGTTATTGATGGCAAGAAAACAAAAGAGTACAATGTTGTCTGGGAACCTGTGGAAATTAACGGAAAGCTGGCTTACATCGCAGAGAATTACCTTGTTAAAGAAAAAAAGGATGAAACTTTCTTAGTTGTTGAAGATTGAAGCAATCTTTAAAAAATCCAATTCTATGTTAATTTTCTCCGAAAACCTTTTTTATTTTATGATAAACATCCTGCTGTTTATGGTGTTAAGAATTTCTCAAGAACTGATGGTTCCTCCTGAAGTTTGTGCCACCTGCCGTATCCGTGCAGGGCTATACTAATCTTCTAAGCGCTGAATACTAAAAAATTTTTAAATGAAGTATGCTTCACTAGCAGAATGAGAGAAAAATGGACATCTGAGGATATTCCTGATTTGACAAGCAAGGTGATTATTGTCACTGGTGCTAATAGCGGGATAGGATTTGAAACAGCCAAAGAACTGTCTCGTAAAGGAGCTAAGACCATCTTAGCATGTTGTGATATTGAGGGAAACAAATATACATCAAAAGGTGCATTAGCAAAAATCAAGGAAGAGATTCCCGATGCTTCTGTTGAGATCATACATCTTGATTTAGCCAGCTTAAATTCAATCCATGAATTTGCAGACGAGTTCAAAAACAAATATGAACGTCTTGATGTGTTAGTGAACAACGCAGGTATATGGGCGTGTCCACATTTGAAAACAGAGGATGGCTTTGAAAAGCAACTTGGCGTCAATTTTCTTGGTCACTTCGCATTAACAGGGCTATTGATGGATCATCTTAAGAAAACACCTAAGTCAAGAGTGGTCAATGTTAGCAGTTTGGCGCATAAGCCCTGCAAGATAGATTTCCAGAATCTGATGTTTGAAAAAGGGGGCTATAAGCCTCATGAAACATACAGACGTTCAAAACTGGCAAAACTTCTATTTACTTATGAATTGCAGAGACGTTTTCAATCCGTTGGTGTGAATTGCATTTCAGTTGCTGCTCATCCTGGAACAACAAAAACCAATCTTAGCAGATATAGGACAAAAGAAGTTTTTTGGAAAATCTTTTTTCCAATACTGAACGCGATGTTAGCACAAAATACACCTATAGGTGCTTTGCCGACCTTAAGGGCTTCTGTAGATCTTGAGGTCAAAGGAGGGGATTATTATGGCCCCAGAGGCGTTTTTGAAACAAGAGGGCATCCTGTCAAAGTTAAATCAACAAAGGAGTCTCATAATAAAGAAAATGCAAAAGAACTATGGGAAATCTCAGAGAAATTAACAAAGATTAGATATAGTTTTGAAAGAATGTAATACAGACGCGGTCTATAATTAACAAGCCACTTTTTGCAGAAAATTTTTAAATCATGTTTCGTTACCAATAATAAAATGAGCAAGACGGGCATTGCGTTAATAGGACCTTACTTTTCTGGAAAAACTTCATGTTCTAAGCTAATCGGAGCTAAAGCAGGATATACTGTTTTGGACCTCGATGAGATGTATACTGCAAAATTCAACGAATCGATATGGGCTACACGAAATCTGGCTGGCGAAGACTTAGCGAAAGAGAGGCGCGACAATATTGCAGAAGAGATTCTTGAAAAAATGTGTTATACGCCTTCTGTTGTTGTATTCGGTGGAGGAAGCGCATTCAGAGACCATCCTGAATGGGTTGAAAAAGTTAAGGAAAGTCATCTAGTCGTCTGCCTGAACCCAACAAGACAAACCCTTGTGGACAGAGCACTCCATGACAAAACGCAACCAGAGAACCAATTCGTTTTCAGGGATTCAACAGCAGATTCAATTGAAAGGTATTTTGAAGAATATGCTTTAAATCGCGGGGCTGATTATCTTACTTGGGCAGACCGCATCGTAGAACCAGGTTCAGACTGGGCAACTGAAAATGTTTGCTTCCATATCCTGGCAGCGCACCTGAAAGAAATTAATAAGTAGTTTCCATGCATGACTACGTTTATATACTAGTTCTTCCAGTATAATGTTCTGAGGTGATAATATGGGCTTGATTGGTTTTGCTGATAATAAAATAAAGAAGATGAGTGTACTGGATTTTTCTATTTTGAAGATTGCGCTTGTTATCATTGGTATGATAATTGGAGCGTATGTTTCGACATTTGTGAAGCAGTATGTATATTACTTTGCAGGCGTCTTTGTAGTGCTCTACGCAATACTGATTTACAAGGTTTTAATAAAGAAGTGATTTTTGTTTTATCTATACTTTTTTACGCCCACTCTAGGGCAGAGTTTGTTTAGAGGGCAGATTGTGCACATTGGAGAAATCGGTAAACAGATGTTCTTGCCGAAAAGAATGAATGTTGTGTTTATCTCGCGCCAGTGTTTTCTATGGAATACTTTCATTAATTCAACTTCTGTCTTCTCTGGAGTCTTTGTTTTCACTAATCCTAATCTGTTTGGGATCCTGTGAACATGCGTATCTACAGGGATAACACATTTTCCGTATGCAAAGCAGAGAACAATGTTTGCTGTTTTTGGACCAATGCCTTTGATTGCTAATAATTCCTCTCTTGTATCTGGAACACGTCCTTTGTATTCTTTTAGCAGTACTTTACAGACATGCTGTATGCTCTTTGCCTTGTTTTTGTAATAACCAGAACTAAAGATTAGTTTTTCTAATCTTTTTTTTGGCAATTTGATTATTTTCTGCGGTGTATCTGCTACAGCAAATAAAGAAGCTGATGCTTTTGCAGTGTTTTTATCCTGCGTTCTTAGAGATAATAAGCAGGCAATTAAAGTTCTGAAAGGATCGTTTGTTGCAGATGTCCTTCTTACAGTTGGTTTTGTATTTGCTTTAAACTCTTTCAGAAGTATCTTCATTACCTGGTCTGCTTTGCGCATTCTCTAGCTCTTCCAAAGTCCATGAACATTACAGAGCGCTCTGACCTTTACCTTTTCCATGCTTTCAAGATCAAATTCTGCTTCTGGCTTTTGCCCAGGGAAAAGTCTTGTTGATGCAACAACCTTGTCGTCTTCAATCAGCTCAATCAATTGTATGTAATGCGCATCTTCCATTGGATGAGGCACTGAACCTACCTTGATCATTACCTTGTTTCCTTCTGTTTCTACAACAGGAACGTGCTTTTCCTTTCCTTCATCCTCTATTTTTTCCTTAAGCAATTCCATTGGCTCTCCGCAGCAGACAAGATCTCCGCCGGATGCCTTCAATACCTCAACAATGTTTCCACAGATATTACATTTATAGATTCCATTTGGTTCTGCCATTTTTTCACCTCCTTATGGATTACAACATTTACAATCTTCACTAAAGCAAAAGCATTCTGGTTCATAGTATTCCTTTGAGTGCTTACATGATGGGCAACATTCAGGTGGCTCTGTTCCTTCATGGATGTAGCCACACTTTGAACACTTCCATCTTATCGGCTTGTCTCTCTTGAAAACCGTGCCATTTTCAACCATTTCAAGAAGTTTTTTGTATCTTTTTTCGTGCTGTTCCTCTACTTCAGATACCTCTTTGAAAAGTTTTGCTGCAACAGCATGACCTTCTTCTTCTGCATCCTTCTGCATTTGAGGATACATCTCAGTATTTTCAAAGTGCTCTCCTTCGATTGCAGCCTTAAGATTGTCCTTTGTGCTTCCAATGCCCTGCAAAAGCTTGAATTCATCCTTTGCATGCTGAATCTCATTCATAGCAGTCTCTTCAAAGATCTTGGCTATATATAGAAAGCCCTCTTTTTGCGCAACCTTTGCAAAATATGTGTATTTATTTCTTGCCTGGCTCTCACCAGCAAATGCTGTTTTCAGATTTTCTTCGGTTTTTGACATTTTATTCACCCCACTTATAGTTTACATGCCCTGCAGTCTCTTGCGCTGCAGGTTTTATTATCAATATTCCACGTTAGTGCCCACTGCTTGATGTTCTTTATAATTTTTATGAATTCCCTGCCTCTTGGAGTTAATGCATACTCACATTTTACAGGGAATTTTTTTGAGTCAACGCGCTTGGTTATCAGTTTCTTTTTCTCCATCTCTCTTAATCTTAATGAAAGCATCTTAGGGGTTATTCCTGGCAATGCTTTTTTTAATCGTGAATAACGCTTTAGTTTTGACCTGCCTTTATACAATTCAAGCAGAATCAGCAGCGTCCATTTCTTCCCGATAAAATCAACTGTCCTGTAAACTGTGCAATTTTTGTTCATTGTATACTTTAGGAAACCTCTACTTATATAAATAAGTATCTATTATATACCTTATATCAAAAAGATACAAAGGGGTGAAAATATGTCATTTTGGTTTGACGATTTGGAAAAAGACCTTAAAGAACTTTACACCGACGAAGACTTGGAAGCAGATGAAATCTCTCCAAGGGAAGCAGCATTTATTGAAGGATATCTGGAAGAAGAGTAAATGGTAAAAAGAGACATTATCTACATTGATGAAACAAAGTGTAATGGTTGCGGCAAGTGCGTACCGAACTGTCCTGAAGGTGCTCTGCAAATAATAGACAACAAAGCGAGACTTGTCAGCGATTTATTCTGTGACGGACTAGGGGCATGCATAGGACATTGTCCGCAAGGAGCCATTACTATCGAGAAAAGGGATGCAGAGCCTTACAATGAAAAAAAGGTAATGAAGAATATTGTAAAGCACGGCGAAAATACAATCAAGGCGCACCTGAAACATCTTAAGGATCATAATGAGCTCGCGTATCTCAAGGAAGCAAAGGAATGCCTGAGTGATCACAAAATAAAAATCAAGGAAGATACTCTGCCCTGTGGTTGTCCAGGAACGCATCTGAGAAAAACACCCGAGTTTAAGAGCATTGGACAGGACTCTGCGCTAAGGCAGTGGCCTATCCAGCTCAGATTAGTTCCAGCAAATGCTATATTCTTTGAAAATGCAGATCTGCTTGTTTCATCTGACTGCGTTCCTTTTGCAAATGCAAGGTTTCACAAAGAGTTATTAAAAGGAAAAGCGCTTGTAATTGGATGCCCCAAGCTGGATGAACTTGCAATTGGACGTTCAAAGCCGAATATCATTGAAGATTATGAGGAAAAGCTAACTGAGATCTTCAAGAACAACAATGTGAAGAGTGTGACAGTTGCTACAATGGAAGTTCCGTGCTGTTATGGGATGTATACTACAGTTGATGCTGCAATCAAGAAAAGCGGCAAGAACATCCCATTGAAGAATGTGGTTACTGGTATTGACGGGGCATTTAAATAGCTTATTCTTAGCACTTTAAGGTGTTGGGATAAATAATGAGTTTTCTTTTTAAATTATAGTGATTTGTCTCTTTCTGATAATAAACAATGTTTAAATAGTATTTATTATGTTGGTATAAACTATTAAAAAAATATTGAAAAACTCGGGGTGAAAATATATGAAAAAACTATTTGTTTTGCTAACTTTATTTAGCATATTAATGATTTCTGCAGTTCTTGCAGATACAGTTACAATAAGACCTGATGGTCAGGGAAACTATTCAGAATGGGTGACTCTTGGCTGCAGTGCAGGAAGTAGCGAATGGCAGTGCGTTGATGAAACGACTCCAGCCCCTGCAGACAAGGTATACACAAACCTTGCAAATAAGAAAGAATCATTCACTTTTAGCAACACGGGACTTTCTACAGAGACCATAAACAGCGTAACATTGTATTACTATAGTGCTGCTTACGGTATATTTAAATTTAAGGTACAGCCGCTGGTTAGAGCAGGCGGTACTGACTACCTAGGTCCTTTAATGAACCTTGGATGGTTCTGGCAATACAGAAACCAGGTTTACACAACAAACCCTGCAACAGGAAATGCATGGACAGTAGCTGAAGTTGATGCCTTAGAAGCTGGAATGAAGTCCTACAGCGCATGGTTTGGTGGTCAGATTGCACAGATGTATGCGGTTGTTGATTATACAGCATCAACACCAGAAGATTCATGCACAGACTCTGACTACTCTATGTGGATACCAGGGAATGTTACAGGGTATGACGACGGAGAACCATACGCAAACCTCGATGTCTGCCTTAATGCAACAATAGTTGTTGAGAACTATTGCAGTGGAAGCAACCCAAATAGCTTCGAATATGACTGTGCAATTAACTCAACAACCTGTTCGTCAGGAGCTTGCGTATAAAAACGCAATTTTTTTCTTTTTTTCTTCTTCTATAAACCGCAACTTATAAATACAGCAAAAGTCTTTGAAGAGTAAAATGAAACAAACAATAATAATTCTAATAATTACTGCGCTTGTTCTTACAAGCTGTGCAGATGAAGACACTGCAATTGCAGATGCCCAGGGCTTTGCATCGGCGTGGAACAGTCAGGACTGGGAAACTCTGTACACTCATTTCTCAAGTGATCTGAAGGCTCTCAGAAGTCAAGAAGACTTTACGAAATTCTTGATTGCTTCAGGTGCAGAAAACACAACTGTAAGATATGATAAAGGCGAAGCAAGGGGAGAAGAGGTTTATGTATACTATATTTTCTCAGAAGGCTACACATTCGATCCTAATGGCGCAGTACACATGATACATGAGAAAGGTATGTGGAGAATAGATGGATTCAAAGCGTTCTTCACTTCAAATTGTGTTGTAAATTGTGATGATGCAAATTTGTGCACTACGGATGTATGTACCAGCAATACAGATTTCATTTGCGAAAACAACATAATTGAAAACTGTGATGGAAATCACATCTGCGAAGAAGGAGAGTTCCCACAATCAGGCGACTGTCCTGTTTGTGATGATAATGATGACTGCACTAATGATGGCTATAATTATGAAACAGGAAGGTGTACAGTGGACCTTATTGAGGGCTGCTACGAAGAAAAATATGAAGTAGAAGAAGAACCTTCATTTACAGAGCTGGAGATTCAAGCGCTTGATCTCGAAGCAACTTATGCAGACAGCTACACCATGTCTGACTTCTTGCGTGCTTTTACAGATGGAGACCTTATAGTTCTAGGGCAAAACGCACCAGGAATTGATGCAGTAAGTGGAATACTTATTGCAACCAAAATGAATGTTGAAGGTGTAAAGCTTGAATCTGTTATGGATACTGAAATCTCTGACTTAACTGATCACAGCGCTATTCTTGTTGGAAGTCCATGTGTTAATAAGTTCATTGCAGCACTATTGAGCGTGGATCTCGATGAATGTGATGAGTATACCTACTCAAGATTTAATGAAGGAGAAGGTATTATTGAAATATATGAAAACGAAGGAGAAGTTTATATCATTGTAGTTGGATATACTCCAACAGACACAAGAAACGCTGCAAGAGTGCTGTCCAACTTTGATGAATACAACCTTCTTGGAAACAAGTGCATAGTTAAGGGTTCAAGCGCAAACTGTAGGACAGAAGATGATTAGGAAAAAAACAAATTTTGATTATTTTATTCGAAATATTGAAGCCAGCGGATTATTAGAGAACTTTCTTGTTTCTGCCGTTGTTTCCATCATACTGATTCGTTTCTTTTTAAGTGTCACAGGCTATCCTCAGCTTGGCGGTGAAACACTTCATATAGCTCACATGCTGTGGGGTGGCTTGCTTATGATGGTTGCAATACTGCTTCTCTTAGGATTCCTTAACAGAGAGATAAAGATTGCAGCCAGTGTTATCGGCGGAATTGGCTTTGGTGTATTCATTGATGAACTTGGAAAGTTCATAACACATAACCATAACTACTTTTTCCAGCCAAGTGTTGCAATTATTTACCTGATATTAATTATTTTATTCCTCATAATGCTCATGAGCGAGAGATTCCGCAAACTTTCTGATAAAAGCTATGCAATCAATGCTCTAGAGGCAACAAAAGAGGTTGTTTTGGAAGACCTTGACACAAAAGAGAAGAAGAGGGCGCTAATGCTGCTTGAAAAGAGCGACAAAAAGAATCCTGCAGTTATTGCGCTTAAGAAGATGTTGAAGAGTATCAGGTCAAAGAAGGAGCCAAATCCAAACGTATTAGTGCGTCTAAAGCGTTTCTCAAGCAGATTATACAACAAAATAATGTCCAATGAAACATTTAGAAATGTTTTCTTGGTTTTGTTCATACTGGTTTCTATTCTTAATATTGTGCAAGCAATCTTTTTAGAAAGCCTCTTTGGACTGCCGTCTGGAGACCCTTTGATTCAAACCGGGCGCCTGGTCTCTACTGGCATATCCTGGATTTTTATCATTGCAGGCGCGTATTTGATATTGCACAAACGCTTTTTAGAGGGTTATAACAGGTTCAAGATTGCAACGCTTATTCATATCTTCATAACACAATTCTTTATCTTTTACAGGGGTGAGCCAATAGCTAATGTTGGTCTAATGGTAAACATTATAACCTTAGGCATAGTAAAGTTCTCTATTGAGCAGGAAACAGTTGTGGAACAAAAAAAATTTAAATCATGAGATCCATGATTCATATGAGGTGATTTGATTGAAGAAACCGGAAAGTATGGATGAATGTATATATTTCACTCAGCGTGATATTGATGGCGGAGAAGCCATGGTATGGGTATTCAAACAAGAGTGTCCTAAGTGCAAGAAAGCAATTATGGGCAAACCAATTGGCGATAATGGTAAGGTAAAGGTAAGAGCAAAAGAATATGTTTGCCCTGAATGCGGCTATACTGTTGAAAAGCAGGAATATGAAGAAGGTCTGACTGCATGCGCTGAATACACATGTCCAAAGTGCAAGAATCAAGGAGAGTTACAAGTCCCATTCAAGAGAAAGAACATAGATGGAGTATTGACACTAAGACTTCAGTGCGAGAAATGTGAATGTAACCTTGACATCACAAAGAAAATGAAGGAGAAGAAAAAGAAAAAATAGTTAAATAGTCATATAACACTGTTCTTTAAGGTGAGTAAATTCAAGAAGAAAATATTAGTAACAGCTGCACTACCGTATGCAAACGGTCCAATACATATAGGACATGTTTTGGAGTATGTACAGGCTGATGTATTTGTTCGCTTTCTTAGATTAAAGAATAAAGAGGTTATCTACATCTGTGCTGATGACACTCATGGTACGCCAATAGAGCTCAATGCCAAAAAACAGGGAATAAAGCCTGAAGAGCTTATTGCAAAGTATCACAAGGAGCACAAAAAGGACTTTGATGATTTCCTGATAAGCTTTGATAATTATTATACGTCAAATTCTCCGGAAAACAGGCATTACAGTGACTTTGTCTTCAACAAACTGAAAGAAGAAGGACACATCTACCAAAAAGATTTAGAGCTGGCCCATTGTAAGAAATGCAAGAGGTTTCTGCCTGACAGATTTGTAAAAGGAACATGCCCTAAATGTGGTGCAGAAGACCAGTACGGAGATGTATGCGAGAAATGCAATGCAGCATACAAAACAACTGACCTAAAAAAGCCCTACTGCACAATTTGCCGCGAGAAACCAGAAAGAAAGAAGTCAAATCACTACTTCTTCAAACTGAGCGATTTCTCTGACAAGCTGAAGAAATGGATTGCAGAAAATGATAATCTCCAGAAGGAAACAAAGAACTTTGTGCTGAACTGGATCAAGGAAGGGCTAGAAGACTGGTGCATAAGCAGGGACGGCCCTTATTTTGGCTTTAATATCCCTGGAGAAAAGGACAAATATTACTATGTATGGCTTGATGCACCAATAAGCTACATTGCAAGCGCTGATAATTACTGCAAAAAAAAGAAATGCAATGTTGATGACTATCTGCATGGCAAAGACTCTTCTATAATACACTTTATAGGAAAGGACATAACATACTTTCACTTTTTGTTCTGGCCTGCAATGCTAACAGGAGTTGGATTTAACCTGCCTGAATGCATAAATGTGCACGGCTTTGTGACAGTTAATGGGGAAAAGATGTCTAAATCAAGGGGAACATACCTCACTGCAAGGGATTACCTGAAAGAGCTTAACCCAGAATATCTAAGGTTTTACTATTCAGCAAACCTGAGCAGGACAACAGGGGATATTGATCTTGATTATGAGGACTTCAAGAACAAGGTGAACAGTGATTTAGTTGGAAATCTCGCTAATTTTGCATACAGGACACTGAGTTTTATCAACAGCAACTTTGATTCAAAGATCGCAGGTATTGCTTCTGAGAAAAAGATTGAAAAAGAAATTGAAAAATTATTCAAAGAGGTTGAAGCTTCTTATGATAACTGCAATTTCAGGGAAGTGATACAGAAAATACTTGAGATAAGTGCAATTGGCAACAAGTATTTCCAGGAAAAAGAACCATGGAAGCTTATAAAAGAGGACAAAAAGGAATGCAGCGAAGTATGTGGCTTTGCAGCAAACATTGTAAAGAACCTTTCAATACTGATTAATCCTGTTTTGCCTGCTTTTGCAGAAAATGTGCAGAAACAGCTTAATGTAAAGAATCTTTCATTTGATGATCTTAATTTTGAACTCAAGAACCACAAGATAAACAAGGCAGAGATAGTCCTGAAGAAGGTTGAGAAGGATATCTTCTCTGTTGATGAGTTTCCTTTGAATCTCAAAGTAGCAAAGATAACTGATGTTGATGATATCGAAGGGGCAGATAAGCTCTACAAGCTCCAGATTGATCTTGGAGAGAAGAGACAGCTTGTTGCAGGCATTAAAGAGTTCTACAAGAAGGATGAATTAAAAGGAAGGAAGATTATTGTTGTTTCAAACATGAAGCCAGCTAAATTAAGGGGCGTTGAAAGCAATGGTATGTTGCTGGCTGCAGGAAAAAGTGATTGTGTTTTGCTTGAGGCACCAAAATCCAAGCCTGGCGATGTTGTTACAGCAGGTAATCTTAAGAATTCAGAGAAACAAGTGACATTTGATGAGTTCTTAAAGCTGAAGATACTGATAAAAGACAAGAAAGCGGTTTATCAGGGCAATATTCTGAAAACTGAAAAAGAAGAAATAAGTGCCAACATAAAAGACGGCACAAGGGTTTGTTAGCTGTTTATTTCTACGAACTTCTTTATTGATCTGTCATATGTTTTTTCCACGTCATCAGGGAAGCAGCATGCTGGCAGTTCTTCATTGCTTAAATGATATTTAATGCATTCGCAGCACTTTCCCTTTCTCGAACACGATGCATAAGTGCAATTGCAGTTCTTTTTGTTTTCTTCCTGGTTAGCACAATCTATCATTCTATCACCACAAAAATATGAGTAAGAAAGCTTTATATAAGTTGTTGTTTCTGAAAGATGAATGCTTAAGTTCATCACAGATTACTTTTGGCTGTTCTTTTTAGCAGGCATTATAGCAGGTATATTTCTGCCTGCGGCAGCTGTATTAAGCCCTTTTGTTATGTACATACTAATGTTTGTTCTTTTCCTTAGCTGCCTAAAAATGGATATGGGGAATATATTAACGAGAATCAAGGACTACAAGCTTGTTGTGTATCTGGTTGTAATTATTCTTGTTATAACGCCAATAGTTGTTTACCTGATATTCAAGGGCTTTCTTGAGCCAGAGTATGCACTGGGATTCCTTTTAATTGCTGCAATGCCTTCTGGGATGGTAACGCCTGTTTATGCAACTATTTTCAAAGCAGACAAGGAACTTGCACTTGTTATTGTGACCATAACTTCGCTTCTTTGCCCAATTACTGTTCCTTTGATTATCTATTTTTTGACAGGAGTAGAAACAGATTTTGATGTTTTTGGAATGTTCATTAAGCTGTGCATAATAATCTTTATTCCATTTGCTTTGTCGATCTTGTTTAGGAAAATTGGTAAGGGAATTATAAAAAAGACTGAAGAATACTATTCTCCAGTCTCTGTATTGCTCATCGTGCTCATTATATCAGGAGCACTTGCAGATGCAAATGTGCTTAGTTTTGTCGGTGATTTCAGATCAATTCTTTCTCCATTCCTTCTTTTGTTTGTTCTTGCAGCATTATTACATATTGCAGGTTATTTCGCTGTTTTCAAGCGGGACACGAAAACAAGAGCTGTTTCTTCAATAGAGATTGCATACATGAATTTTACGCTTGCACTTGTAGTTGGACAAGAGTTTTTTGGAGACAAAACAGTATTCATCGCAGCTTTATATCAAATACATGCGAATATAGCGCTGATTACTTTTATTTACATTTTTAAGAAATTTCTTCACAAAGGAATAAAAGCATAGGCAACTATTGGCCCGCCAGTAGAACCTTCTATGCTTACAGGATGTGACATCAAGTCGAATTCCATTTCTGGAGGGATTTCATAGATGTGCACCAGTGATTCTACTATCAGCTTTTCCTTTAGTGCTTTGTGAGAAACATTAACGCCAGAACGATCTACTGTGAGAGAATCTGTTCCAAAAACCTTCATGTTTTTGAATGATGCAATATACTTGGCTGCTTCCTCGTTCAGATGCGGAAGATTCTTTATAGTGTGCTTTTTATTTGATTCAAGCCATCTATCATAACCAGATCTAATAATAAGTGCACCTATGTTTGAGAGCTGATCTGCAAACGGCTCAAGGTGTTCCTTTTTTATCTCAACAATATATTTTATTCCATCAAAATCCTGCGATTCAGGGGAATCTGAAAGATCTATCATCAATGCTTTGTTAAAAACAAAGCCAAGGTCAAATGATTCAAAACCTAAATGCTGCAAATCAGGGTTCTGGTGCTTTGGAGCATCGCCATGAGGATGAAAATTATGATCTCCAATAGAATAGATGTGGTGTTGGCATCCTGATTCCTTAATATCGCTGAAAACCTTTTTTTCTGGCTTAGGGTCACCTGGATAGACCTCTGTTCCCTCCTTCAATGGCTCTGTAAGATTTATTGCAAGATACCTTAAATTGCCAAGTGTTATTTCTAGTTTATTAGACATGTTGCGTGATAAGTGTTTGCTATTTAAAAATATTTGCAAACAGTTAATCAAAAAGTTTTTATAGTAAGAATTCTACTAAAATCTCATGGCAGACGAAGTGAAAGGCGAGATGTGTCCATTTTGTCACACAAAGAATCTGGTTCTCACAGAGAGGGAAGACGATATTCCTTATATGGGTAAAGTTTTAATTTTCTCAATGTCCTGCACAAACTGCAAGTTCCACAAGGCAGATGTAGAATGTGCTGAAGAAAAGGAGCCATGCAAGTATTCTATTGAGGTTTCTGGTGAAGAAGACATGAAAGTAAGGATTGTCAGATCAAGCCAGGCAACAGTCAAGATACCTCATATTGTTTCAATTGAGCCAGGAGAGGCATCTAATGGGTATATCACAAATGTTGAAGGCATAGTAAACAGAGTAAAGCGCCAGATAGAAACTGCAAGGGATGATGAAGAGGACCCTGCAGCGAAGAAAAGAGCAAAGAACATGCTTAAAAAACTCAACAAGGCTGTCTGGGGCCAGGATAAAATCAAGATAATAATTGAGGATCCAACAGGAAACTCAGCAATCATAAGCAAAAAAGCAGTTCTTGACAAACTCAAGGTTAAGAAATAGGGGGTGTAAGATGGTTAAGATAGGAATAATAGGAGGTAGTGGGCTTGATGACCCGCAAATTCTCAAAGATGCAAAGGAGATAGAGGTTGATACTCCATTTGGAAAACCAGCAAGCCCTTTAACAATAGGCAAGATAGAGGGTATTGATGTTGTTATACTTGCAAGGCACGGCAGAAAACATGCGATAATGCCAACAAACATTCCTTTCCAGGCAAATATTCACGCATTAAAAGAGCAGGGATGCACGCATATATTAGCAACAACTGCCTGTGGGTCTCTTAATAAGGGTATGAAGCCTGGTGACTTTGTTATTCTTGACCAATTCATTGACAGAACAACAAAGAGAGCAAGCACATTCTATGAAAAAGACCAAGTGTGCCATATTCCAATGGCAGATCCGTTCTGCGAAAAAATGAGAAAGGTTATTGGAGAAGCAGCTGATGAAATTAATGTGAGGAATCACAAAAAAGGCACAATGATAACAATTGAAGGACCAAGGTTCTCAACAAAAGCAGAGTCACATTTGTTCAGAAGCTGGAAAGCAGATGTTATTAACATGAGCACAGTACCTGAGGTTGTTCTTGCAAGAGAAGCGGGCATTTGTTATGCTTCTGTTGCAATGGTAACTGACTTCGATTGCTGGCATGAATCAGAAGAAACTGTAGAATGGACTGCAATCCTTGAAACATTCAAGAAAAATGTAGACAGCGTGAAGAAGCTGATAATTACCACTATTCCAAAAATAAAAGAAGAAGAATGCAGCTGCAGGGAAGCTATAAAGACAGCGATAAGTGAGGTGTGATTGAAATGGATCTGAAAGACAAAATAAGGACTGTCCCGCATTTTCCAAAAGAGGGCATAATGTTCAAGGATGTAACTA
>JAAGZO010001081.1 GCA_024206195.1 bacterium
AAACAATGGCGGCCATATCTCTATGGAACATCGTTTACTATTATCACTGATCACCTTCCCTTACACTGGCTAATGACTACATCTCATTCCTCAGGTAGACTTCAACGTTGGGCCTTAACTCTCCAGGAATATAACTTCGAAATAAAACATAAGTCGGGACGTCTAAACACCAATGCAGATGCTCTTTCTAGGTTGGGATTTGTTTCGGCAACTGTCAATAGTACTAGTATAGCCAAATCACAACTAGAAGATTTTTCATTGCAGCCAATTATGAATTACTTAGCTAATAATCAATTACCCGAAGACACCAAGAAAGCAGACTGGGTTATACAACAAGCCAAAAACTATTATCTACAGGATAACATTCTGTTTCACCCCTCGTCTTGGACAACCAGAAGTAGTCAAGAATTTGTTGACCAAATCGTTCTTCCTACCCAACTTCGGCATGAGGTCTTAGAAGACTATCATGATTCAGTGTTTGGAGGCCACCATGGCTTTAGCAAAACTCTGGATAAAATACAGTTACGTTTCTTTTGGCCTAACATGAGAAAACAAATAGCACAATACTGCCATGAGTGTGTCCAGTGTAACCAAAAGAAAGGACCTGTACACAAAAATCGCGCCCCTATGAACTCTATACCTGTACATGGAGCCTTTGACTGGGTGGGTATGGATGTCCTCCAGTTGACTCCTACTCTTTCTG
>JAAGZO010001082.1 GCA_024206195.1 bacterium
TAGGTTTCAATTTTTCATAATCGACTTCTCCTTTTGGCCTATCACTTTTGTCTTGAGTTGTTTCTTGCTTGAATTCTTCGTCAGCTCCAAGTGTTACCGCTCTTAGCATAGTTGCAACACAGCTGGACACAGCTTTGCTACTGACTTGACTTGCATTCATTTTAAAACGATCACGGAAAATAAGTTCTCTGCTTGGGAGGTTATTTCTGTACAAACTCGGAAATTTTCTTCCAAAACTATCAATCAAGAAATATTTATGCTGCTATCAAATCGAATCTCAGTGGGACCACCAAATGTTAAGATTATAGCCTGTGAACAGACCACGACTTAACTAAATGACGGAAACTGCTGGAACTAATTGTGAGCACCCTGGTAAATGAAAACGCTTCCAGGAGCATAAATTCTAAGATGATTGAGAAATGCAGTATTAAAAGTAACTGTTTGACTTCTGTTGGACTGCTGATCTCCAATGCTCTGTAACCATAGAAAATGAACGGAAGTTTATTCAAATGAATATGCATGCAGACTAATAGGATCATAGAGCAGCTGCTTAAAAGCAACCGCTCATGTCAACGTCCACACCTTACACTCTCTCAACTCCGACTCTCTTGCTAACGGATCAATAATCGTAATGGTTAAGATGAACATGGAAACAAACAGGAGGCTGTGCAAGGCTGCTGTTGAGAGTTTCCATAATAATGGAGCTCCGCTGCATAAACCAGCAAGCTGACTAATAATAGAAAGGGCTGCAAATGGCATCAATGCATGACACAACTCAATTCATATATGTATCACGGCGCTATAAATAATACACAGGCGAAGCACCAAAAGACAAACAGCCTTAACAGAAATGAAGTAAAATACATACGCAAAATGGATCAAACAAGAACAACCTAGCACATATCAGATCTCAGATGAA
>JAAGZO010001083.1 GCA_024206195.1 bacterium
AAAGTCGCATTCATCACAGGAAGAGCATCAAGTACAGAATACACAGTCCAATCAGCAACAGGTGGAACACCAACCGCAACAACAGGTACTGCAGTTAATGTTTATCGTGCTCATCTAGAGTTAGATGATTGGGAAGATCAATTCGTAGCAACTGTGAACGCTTCAATACATTCTGATGTTGATGATTTGGTTCTAGTGGATAGAGACTTGGTAACAAATAACTATGTGATGATGGTTGCTTGTTATGCGAGTGGCGCTGGGGATAATAAAGCGGTCAATGTTAGTGGTTGGACAACAGGAGCTGATAACTATATCAAACTATATACACCCGTTGGATCAGATGAGGTTGGAGTTAGCCAAAGACATAGGGGTAAGTGGGATAGTGGTAAATATAATTTGATTGTTAGTTCTGTGGGTGATGGAGCTATCTCACTTAAAGAAGAGTATGTAAACGTAGACGGCCTGCAGATTCACATAATAAATAATGGCTATAATTACAACGCTGGAATATCAACTGGTAATGCTATTAACAGCGATAATGCTTTTAATATTTCTAATAATATTATAAAAGGAACTATAAGTGGAGAAAATTCAAGTGGCATAACAAATTATGACAGTGGAGGCGTTAATTATAAAATATGGAATAATATAATTTATGGTTTTTCTTTTGGCGCGAGTGGAGGAATTTATGATATTTATTCAACTTCTGTTTATGCTTATAATAATACGATATTTGATGTTTATTATGGAATTAGGTTAGGTTCAGGCACATATAGAGTCGTTAGGAATAATATTGTTCAAAATTGTACAGATGGATTTCATGGCACTTTCCATGCTTCATCTGACTATAATATATCTGATCTTGCTGATGATGCTCCAGGCTCTAACTCTAAAAATTTAACTAGCGTTTCATTTGTAGACGAATCTAATAAAGACTTCCGTCTCTCTTCATCTGATACCGCTGCTAAAGATGCTGGAGAAGATTTGTCAGGAAATGGTGACTTACCAGTTACTCTAGATGTAGAAGGATTTGCACGTTCTGATGGCGGAAGTAGTTGGGATATCGGTGCTGATGAATATCAACCAGCTATAACTTTAAGTTCAGGAGATTTATACAGGTATTTACGCTATAAAGCATTATTTAACACAGTACTTCTAGATTTATCCCCAAGACTAAACGACATCTCATTCGGCTATTCTCAATACCCATCATCCGCCGCCCTAACCTCCAACGCCTACGATAGTTCTGACCCAGCTAACATCATCGCAGATCTAGCATGGACACAAAGTGCAACTACAAGTTCAAGATACGCTAAGTTCCAACTAAGAACAGCACCAGATA
>JAAGZO010001084.1 GCA_024206195.1 bacterium
AAAGTCGCATTCATCACAGGAAGAGCATCAAGTACAGAATACACAGTCCAATCAGCAACAGGTGGAACACCAACCGCAACAACAGGTACTGCAGTTAATGTTTATCGTGCTCATCTAGAGTTAGATGATTGGGAAGATCAAGTTGTTGAGGATGTTAATGCTTCAATACATGCTGATGTGGATGATTTGGTATTGGTTGATACTGACTTAGTAACAAATAACTATGTGATGATGGTTGCCTGTTACGCTGGTGATACTGGAAATGGTACTTATCCTTGGATTGATGGATGGACAACAGGAGTTGATAATTATATTAAACTATATACTCCAGTGGAATCAGATGAGGTTGGTATTAGTCAGAGGCATAGAGGAAAATGGGATGATAGTAAATTTGCTTTAGTTACAGATTTTAGAGGAGTGTACATATCAGAGAATTTTGTGACAGTAGATGGGCTACAAATAAAATTAGCTATTTCAGAAGGTGATCCTTCTGTTGGCGCTATATCGGTTGCAGCAGCAGACGCATCAAACGCTGTATACATAACAAACAATCTATTAGCTGGTGAAATATCAGTTACGGCATATATCATAGGAATTAGAGCACAGGACACAGATTCAAATGTGTATATTGGTAATAATATTATTTATAATTTTGATTCAAGTTGGTCTTATGGTGCTTATATACCAGATATTTCTGAAGCTTATTTCTTTAATAATACTATATATGATTGTACGGTTGGAATCAGAAATACACAAAATGATGTTCTTATGAAAAATAATATTATTTATAGTACAGCTACTGGATTTTATGGATATCATGCTGATTCTGATTATAATATTTCATCAGATACTTCTGCTCCAGGAAGTAATTCTAAAACAGAAGCTAGCGTTTCATTTGTAGACGAATCTAATAAAGATTTCCGTCTCTCATCATCTGATACCGTCGCAAAAGACGCAGGAGAAGATTTGTCAGGGCATGCTGATTTACCAATCACTTTAGATATAGAAGGATTTGCACGCTCTGATGGCGGATCTACTGTGGATATTGGAGCTGATGAATATCAGTCAGTAATAACCCTAAGTCCAGGAAGTTCATACAGGTATCTCCGCTATAAAGCATTATTTAACACAGCACTTCTAGATTCATCCCCAAGACTAAACGACATCTCATTCGGCTATTCTCAATACCCATCATCCGCCGCCCTAACCTCCAACGCCTACGATAGTTCTGACCCAGCAAACATCATCGCAGATCTAGCATGGACACAAAGTGCAACTACAAGTTCAAGATACGCTAAGTTCCAACTAAGAACAGCACCAGATAGTACTGGTAGTCCTGGTTCGTGGACGAGTTGGCTAGGTCCAACTGGTACGGGTGAT
>JAAGZO010000113.1 GCA_024206195.1 bacterium
AGATACTCCTGCATAACATCCCTTTCTTCATCGGTAAAATCATTACTTTCAAGATGCTGATCAACCATTACCCAGAAGAAGGCTATGGTTGAAACTAAATTAGTGACAACTTTATATGCTTTTTCAATACGCTTGTGGCATTTTTCCGATAGACTGGTAGTTGCTTTATTTATCTCACAAAAACAAGTATCCAGAAGGCTCTCCACAGTTGAGGCATCCTGCTTTCTCCCTGTTAAGGGGTCGTAAGGGTGGTAGACGTGACCAATGTTTTTTCTCGCTACACTAACTGTTTCCTGGTTTTCACATGCTTCTTGCAGTTCGTCCTCTGCGTGTTTTCGACCTTTTTTTGCAAGGTCAATTTTTTTCTCAAAATCCGGTCGCCTTCCTTTTGGTCGACGCTCCTGATTGTCGTAACAATGTTTGGTGCTCTTTATTTTTTCTACTTGTTTCTCTTCGGTCAGAAGAGTTTGTTCCGTACGCCTAATCTCTGAAGCAAGTGGTCCAGAAGTTCCTTTGCCGATCTCGTGAGATACATGAAAAATATCAGAGGAATGATGAACCCCTAGTACAGCTAGGCGTAAATTAAACACTGCTTTTCTGTATGATAATGTTGTACAATGAATCTCTTTGAATTGCAGATATTGACAACAACCTTGCAACACATGGATTAGAAAATGCC
>JAAGZO010001085.1 GCA_024206195.1 bacterium
CATAGGTTTATATTCCGGTTTTTCTTATTTCGTGAAGCGGAAACGGTCGATGTCAATATCGTCGCTATAGCCTCAATTTGAATTTTTAATGCACTGGTGCTCCTCTTCCGAAAAACAGATTTGTTGAATTTGCTGCCAAACTAATGCACGTAGAGCTTGCTGACAAAGGAATGGTTATCGACAAGAACCCACTGGCAGAATACAGAACTGATGATCAGTTTCAAGGCGAAATCGAAATAGTAAATATAATGAAACATCCAGTAAGACTTGTTACAAAAAATAATTATACATCAATTAAGGTGAAGGAGTGGTATGACAGTCAAATGGATGGCAAAAATGTCTACTTGACAGACAATGATTTGTACAAGATTCTGTGCTTCCATGGAATTGAGACGATCTTTGCCGCTAATGATACGGAACTTCCAGAGTACATCGGATAAATAATACTGATAGGTGACTCGCAAGCAGACATTGCACAGAATGTCATTCGAAGTTCCTTAAGGAACTTGTAAGTGCACAACTGTAGATTGAACAACTGGAATAACCATAAGATATAATTTATTATAGTGGAACAGAATGCAACATTGGCACATCTGCAAGAATGAATGTTTGTCAAAAATTAGAGAAGAAATGGAGCAGAAATGGCAAATGAAGTGTGGCGATAATGATCAGAACAAAGTCCCCATAGTTCTTGTAGTGGTTCAAATGGAGTTTCTGCAATTCTTCCACAGGTTACCAATAACTTATTATTGAACACCCCAGAAGAACATAATACAGACAATTGTACAAATTATTTTCAGCACAAGCAAGCAGAAGCGCAACCACGCGTTCAAACTTCCGCTGGACGTTTGTGAGATCATCTCTTTTCTGATGCCAAAGTTCCATAAAAGTTCCAGGTTGCTAATGATAGTGGTGCCAGGAACTCCGTTCTTTCCCCACAATGTGGTATAAATTTTACTAATAGTTGGAAATAAAATACTATTAGAACTTAAACTAGAAATGATGCTGTACTCTAGCTTTTGGGAGACAGCTTTGGCTGCAGAACGCTTCTGGAATTCACTAACAGATGCAGGGAAGAAACGAAGGAAACAATTTCAAAGCAACCTCTATAAGTACATTTTTAGAATAAATGTATTATATTAGTAGTGCAACAGTGGTGATGTTGGCGAGAGATGAGG
>JAAGZO010001086.1 GCA_024206195.1 bacterium
ATGAGAATGAAGGTATTGACATGTACCTCTGGAGGACGGATCATTCTTTGCCTGATTTCGATAGGAGTTACCTGTGAAGCGGAAGAAGCAACAAAACCCATTACTTCTTTTTGTTTCATCTTAACTTCGTTGTTCTCTCCCTGTCCGATTTCTCTATACTGCATAAGCTTACGGACGAAACCTTCACGGTTTGTAGTTTCCTGAATCTCAGCAGCAATAGCTTCACCAAGAACTTTCATAGACTGGTTAGAAGCATCATTCATTGCTTCCATCAATACTTCTTTTCTCTCAGTAGCAGCTACTATTTTCATATCCCTATCTTCTGGAGAAGATAGTTGGTTTGTTTCAGCAGCTTTCAACGCAACACCAATCTGGTTAAGAAGATCGGTCACACTGTTAGCATTAATTGTACCTTTGTTGTCAGTAAAGGCACTACTCTGCCCCGGTAGTTTTGTAAATCCCGGTACTACAGATTTTTTCGCAGTAATTATACCCCTATAAGGATTCTTTTTCATGTTACCTCCTGTAAAGAAATTAATGTTTATATTGCTGAGAATCTAATACCTATGTAAGGTACTTCCTCTGAAGGCAGGTTAGTTATAGTACAATTAACTGTCACACCACTACCGGATTGATCGGTAAGAAGTCCACCCGCATCAAGTTTAACAGCAGTAGCAGCATCCCAATTAACTG
>JAAGZO010000015.1 GCA_024206195.1 bacterium
ATGCTTGGAGAGGTTGAGGGTTTTGGGAACCTAACAAACACATCGCTATACATAAACCCAACTGACGGAAAGGTTAGTGCGGGTAAGAGGGTGTTAAGAGACCCAAGCAAGCCATACGACCCAACAACTAATCCATACACTGCACAGATGAGTAATAACCCTAATGACTTCAGGTCATTGGTAGACCTCAACTTTGCACTGAGTGCTAAGATTGATAAGTATGATTCAAAGGGAGCGATATCAAGTATCGCTGAAACCTTTGCGGATACCTATGAAACAGTAACTGAGAAGGGAGCGAGGGGAGCATATACAAAAGTTTCAGACATCAGAAATTTAGGAAAGGACGGTGAAGAGTTTGAAGCGGCACTAAAGCAAAAGTTGATAGCTGACTTTAGAACAAACAAGATACACACCATAAGCTCATTGGTGGATTGGCTTAAGGTCGGTCCTGATGGAGAGCCAATAGGGTTTACTAGAAACCCTGAGGAGGCTAATGAGCACACTATATTATTGAAGGCTAATCCTTCACAGCCTGAGGGGGGTACTGACATAATGGATGAGGACGCACCGGGGGCTCAGAAGTTACTAGACCACCTTATGGAGCAGGCGGGAAACGCAGTGATGTCAGAGCTAAACAGAAAGGTTGAAGTGAAGCAAGGATACAAGCCTATTGTAAGAACTCCTTCAGGAGGTGGAAAAAATAAACAAGAAGAAATTGTTGATGATTTCTACCAAAAGGAAAAAGCAAAAATATATTTTGATAAGAAACTCCCATCAGGTGAGTCCCAAAAAGTGATAGGTAGAAATCAATTATTTGAATTTGCGTCTTTGTTTGGAGTTCCTGTATCGGAAGAAAAATTAGGAGGCGGAGAGTTTGTATATATGGTGGGAGATATTCAATTAGAGAGAGATGCAGATAACTCTGAGCTATTACAATTAATTGAATCTCAGATAGAGGGGACAGACATGAAGACGGCATATAGAAAAAGAGGTAGTGCCCCATCAGGGGAATTGAATCAATAAGAATAAAATAAATGGACGAGTTAGAAAAATTATTTAATGTACTAACTAGAGATGGTTACTACACCAAATCATTTGAAGAGTTTCAATCCCAATACAATGACCCTGCATACAGAGACAAAGTCTTTGGTGTTGTTACTCGTGACGGGTTGTATACTAACTCAAGAGAAGAGTTCGATGTAAAGTATTCACCATCAGGAGCTGTAGCTGAGGAGACGATTACCGAAGACCCATTAAAAAAAAAAAGAAGATACGGAATCAGTATCGGAAGATGGTTTATCGGAATCACAAAGGAAGAGTAAGGAAATATTTGAGCAGATTGGTGGTCCAAGTTGGCGTGTATCTGAGGAAGAGATGCCACTTACTGAGCAGAGCATTGCTCAGATGGAGTCTCCTGTAGATGAAGCCCCTTCAAGAAGAGACGTAGGAACAATACAAGCAGTAGACTTTACAGGTGACAGGTTTGATTTAAAAGAAGCTGAAGAAAAATCAAGAATAGATTACGAACCTACAGAGGAAGATGCAGCGATAACTAGCATTAAGCTAAGTAATCTTGACAAGGGAATAGATAAAAAAATAGTCACCCAAAAAGACATAGAGCTTTATCAAGAAGAAGAACGAAAAGAGGAACAAGACATTCAAGAATACAAGACATCACTTATTGATATCTACAACTCTATAGCATCTCAAGAGAATCTTGAAACTATTTCTATTGAAGAATATAGTAATTTATTTGAAGATAAATCTAATGCTGACTCCAAGCTTTTTGAAGAGTTTAGTAAACAGGTAGGTGATAATGTTCTTTCTCAAGATGAAATTAATGAGATAGATAGAAAAAACGCAGAGTTAATATCTAACGGTGAAGAGCCTGTTAGCTATGATGACTATATTGTATTAAAGAAAAATAAATTATTTAATCAATATGTTGTAGATAAAAACCTTTTGCCATCTCAAAAAAAGGAAAGGGTTGTACAAAATTTAATAGATGTAAACTCACGGATGTTACTTCCGTCAAAAGATTTTGACTTTACTGCATCTTTAAATGACGAAACGAAACGAGATAATGCAAAGAAAATATACTTAGGGAAACTAAAGAGGGACTTTATTATAAAAAATATTTCTTCTGATTTGTATGAAAAAAATGAAGGTAAGATTTTAACGCCTCAAGCATACGAAGAAGTCTATAGTAAGGCTACAAAAAAATTCTACAATGATTTTGGTGAGCAGGAGTGGGAGACATATAAGAAGATATCAGGGAATGAAGACCCTTTTTTTATTGGTACAGAATATGAGAATGATAATCAAGAAAACTCATTAATAAATCAAGCTGTTGTTATTGGAGATGAAGAGGCGACTGTTGCTAATCTTAATAGATTATTTCCTGAGTTCAGAGTAGAAGGCACGGGAATAGCGGGAGAGTACATTACAATATCTAGTGTCGCTCCCGATGGTGGAACTGTAAAATCTTTAGAGATTTATTTAGAAGAAGAGAATGAGCCTGTAAGAAGGATAAGAGAGTTTATGCAAGGGGCTTTCTTAAGCAAAAAAGATAAGGCATTTTTAAATAAGGATTACGACACTGATGACCCATTGTGGAGGTTAGAGATGTATGATTATATGCTAAGTAATCCTCAAAAGTTTGGAGCTAAAGACTCTCCTTCTATGTATGGAACAAAAAGAGCTTTTGAGACTGTAGACTTTGATGAGGTAAACCAATTTCTCGACAGGCATAAGGGTAAAGTATCTGATGAAATGGTAAAGTCTTTACGTATAAAGATGGCTCAGGCAGACGCTTATTACAAAAGAGAGTTAGCACAGAAGGGAAGTATGGCTAGTGCAATAGGCTCAGGGTTTATGACTGCTTTTACAGCTCCTTCAAAATTTGTTTCTAATCAGATAGCAAATGTTGCTGATGTCTTTGGTGCGGAAGGAGCTAAGGAGGCTAAGGACGGTGTTATATCTTCTATTGAATCTATGCAGAATCAAGTCAGCGGAACCACCCCTGAGTCTATAGCTGAAAGAGATTTACTGCAAACTCTTTTAAACACAATGACATCCTCAGGTGGTGCAATGGTTTTAGGTATGGGTAATCCATATGCTACATTCGGTGCATTCTTAATGCAATCATCTCCGGCAACTGAAAGACTTTTAAAGGACGAGGATATTCCTGAATACCAAAAGGGAATGATAAGTGTTTTAATGGGTACGGTTGAGGGGGCGTTAGAGTCGTATGGGGCTCAGAACTTAATCTCACCCGCATCAAGTGGCTTATTTAAAAAGCTAATAATAAATTCAATAAAAGATTTGCCTGCAGATGCTTCTCAAGAAACTATTGAGAGGGCTATTAAAAATAGCGTAAAGACAAAGTTACTATCAGGAGGCTTAAAGGTTGCTGAAGGAATGATTTATGAGGGAGCCACCGAGGGTACTCAAGGGATTGCTGATGACTTAAATAAAAGATTGTTTAATACCATATATGAAAAAGAAATCTTTCAAGTTCCTGATTGGACAACAGATGAGGGGCGTAGAGAGTGGGCAGAGCAGATAGTCGAGCAGGTAAAGATAGGTGCTTTATCAGGAGGAGGTTTTGCAGGTGCAATTCATGGAACTAAATCTTTAGCTAAAGGTTTTCAAAACAAGGGAGACAATAATAGATTTAATGAAGAGTATGAGGTGGTAATGAATAACTCTACATTCGAGAAAAGAAAAGCTGAATTTAAAACGGCAAGGGCGGCAAATGAAATAACAGAGGAGGAGTTACAGGTTTTAGATTATCAGCTTAATGAGTCAAGAGAGATTATGCAAAGCATTCCTGAAACATTAAGTACAAATAGGAAGCGTCAGGCGTATAATCTTTTAACAGAGAAGAGAGCGATTGAAAGGGTTATGCAAAACAAAAGCCCTGAGTTGGTAGCATCACTAAAAGATAGGGTAAAAGATATTGATGCTCAGTTAAAGATTGTTGGTAACGAAGAGGTTGCTGAGACTCCTGATGTCGTTGAAGAGTTTGTAAAAGACAAGCCATCAAGGATGGAGAAAGTTACAAGGTATCAGGAGATAGAGAATATAATGAAACCTAAAGAGGCGGAGGTTGTTGCTGAAGAAGAAATTATTGAAGAGGCTCCCGTTGCTGAGGAGACCACAGTAACTGAGGAGGTTACAGAGGAAGCACCTGTCACTGAGGAGGAGCGTACCGCTATGCAGGAGGCACTAGAGACTCAGCCTATCACAAAGATTACAACTGAGCTTGTAGCTAAGGAGAAGAAGGGTGAGCTTACACAGGAGGAGACTGATGGTGTACTGCTAGGAATCATGGAGAAGATTGAGACTGAGAACGCCAAAAGAAAATCAC
>JAAGZO010001087.1 GCA_024206195.1 bacterium
ATAGCTTGTTCAGTCTAGCTCAGAAGCTAACGGATTCTTAACAGGCTAAGCTAGCTACAGGGATGTTTTGAAACCAGGTTAGTCGGGGAATTCAAAGCGCCCTCGCATGCGTCAAGGGATGTCAGCATGCGGTTAGATGTTGTTGCTCTGACGGAGCAGGCTTGAATTCCTCGAGAATACAGCTCTTGTGGTTAAAGAGCGGCTACAGTAATATTGCGGTTTCAAACACCGTAAGGTTTAAAAGACACGGCACAATTACAAAAGCACCTTAGAATCCTTCATTACACTTCCTTAGGGGGATAAAGAAGCAGCGACCTTGATGCAGGTCGTGAATATAAAGTTTAAATTTTGAAGAAGATAACGAAGGATGAAAAGGGGAACAGATAAGTTATTCCTAACAATCTATTCTTAGTAGTAAATAAGTTCTTCTTCCAGTAGTGGAGTAGCCAACAGAAAAGTTCATATTAGAATTCATTGTGGTTCCAAGTTCTTTCTTCGGAACAGTGACAATTATTATGCAATAGTCTTGATTGAAGTAGCGCATCAGGATATCAAGGCGCATTGTCATTCAGGAGATTGGCAGATTAGCAGTCAGCGTCCTCGAGTAGACAGGGACGGGCGATTAGAGTTGATTGATAGTCATGGCGAGCGAAGATACAAACAGGCAAAGGTGTTTGTGGCTCAAGCCAGACATTGCGGGGCGACAACTGTAACAGCTGCACCAGACGATAGCATTAGGATGATATGTTCTTGACAGAGCAAGCGAAGCAATAACA
>JAAGZO010001088.1 GCA_024206195.1 bacterium
CCCCCCCTAGAGAGAGCAAGGATGAAATCTGTTGTCAGTGGGAATTGAAGTTAGAGAGCTAACACCATGCGATCATGCAAGTTTATCATGTATAGAAACACTAAATCTGACCAGCCAGGCCGGTAGATCCTAACATCTCAATGCTTACCCTAAAGCAGGACGCCAATAATCCAAGACTGGCATGGCACTCCAAGAATTTATATTGGAGGATATTGACCTTCATACTATAGAAGGATATAATCATCTACGCGATGCAAGTGGTGCATTAAAGGTTTCGCGGGGGAAAAGACCTGGTGCTTTGGTCATCTACCTACTGCAAACCGGGGACATCACAGCTTCAAATCGGGCGGTTAGCTCAGTTGGTTAGAGTGCTTGCTTGACATGCAAGATTACAGAACTACCGCCCACCACAACGTAAATCCCACGTTTTTCCTCCTTCATTTTTGTTATAAGTAAGCACTCTCCAGCCAGTTTAGTGTCAGTTTCAATTGAAGTCAACGCCAACAAAAGAAACGGCAAAAAAAAAGGGGAGCGTCGCTTAGACAACTCCCCCTTTGGTACTCTTTCTGTTTTGTACAAACTACTAGTACAATATCGCTGTGACAACCATGCTAATCATTGAAAGAACACCGAGCAGAATGTGTATCGGTATACCCTTCTTCTTCATATCATCTACTTTCACGAAGTAGTGAATGATAATCCCTCAGCTACCTGCTGATAAAAGTAAAATCAGAGTAATTATCAGTGATATTCCCATTAAATATCTCCTTTTTTAGTAAAACCAGCGACAAAAATTTTTCCCGCTTTATTATCTTTACCCTCATTACTATGTTTGCCTGCATTATACGGATTTGAACCTATCACAAGCAAGCATGAAATAGCAGTGAGTATGTAGACTTTGCACAGTTATCAGGATTTGTCATATACCAAATAAAGTCCGCAAAATTTTCTGCGCTATTCCTTATCCCCTCTACTATTCCTGCTGCTGCCTATCAGGACTACTTCTCAACTACCAAGAGAACGTCCAAGCATCCGAAGAGTCTTAAAAAATTGCAAGCAATTTTTACACCTCTCCGTATACTTGAAGAAACAAACAATCTATATAATTCTTAGCGCAAAAAACTTGAATCTGAACGAAAATTCTTGGCTTCACTCATAGCAAATTAAGAGCTTACTCCAGGATTGGATATAATATATATATGTGTATTTTCTTGGAATGAGCTTGTACTAAATTACTTTTACTAAATGAAGAAATACAGCAGCATAAGAGTATTTCTGTGAAATGGTTATTTTGGGAATAATTTTTAAATTTTGAGTAATTGAATTCAATCGCAATAAATTCACAGCGCAAAACTAGTAGTGATAATGTTTTGCTTTATAAGTCTGCTTCTTACCATCATTTCTGGTTTTTTCAGCAGTAACTTCCGTAATCTGTAGATTCATTCTTGTTTGCATTTCACCAGCATAGTTGTGTACTGTAGATTCACTCAATCCATTTGTGATTAATTCCGATAACGTAAATGTTGTCTTGGTTGATAGTAGCAATGTCGCTGCATCAATCATTTTCTTGATTGTTCCTTCCTTCGTCTTTGCGTGCCAGGTCGGAAAAGAGATAGGAATTACTTTCAACCCATCAATCTGTTGTGCTGTTAGTAGGATTATCTTGATGTTTTCCCTGCCGTTTTGCTGCAACGGTCTAATTCGGTGTAGACTCTGAATCAATTCACCTTCCCTCAATAATTCTAGATATCGCTGTATTCTTGTGTCTTGGTATGTTAATATCTCAGTTCCAATTTCTTTCCCATCAGGTAAAGCACAAAGGTAAGCTTTTTCTTCTTTGTCTGGTCTTTCATTCAGTCTGGTTTCCGCAGAATAGAGTGCTCTTGCCTGTTGAACTAAAGCAGCTGGGTTGGGAGTGGGATTTCCGATAATTACTAATTGCTCACGGTCTTTGAAGGCATTAGTCCCCTTGATGTTCCAGAAGTGCCCTGTATCCTTCCAAGTCACTTCATTTTTATAGATAGTGAGAGTCAATCCCAATTCTTCTGCCAGCTCCTTTTCGTATTTCTTATGGCTGATAAGGCAAGTGCTAGTTGTTTCGGGGTCGTTCCACAACTCTTTCACCTGCTCCACGATTCTTTTTTTCGCTGCTAGTTTGCTCATGGTGACCTTCCCATTCATCGCACCAGTTGCTTGAAATATCTCCACTCCATCTGACATCTGCACAGTAGGTCTGAAAACCTCAAAATCCTCTTTTTCTGCGTGTAGGAGTTTTCTGATTAATTCACTGTCTCCTGTAGCGGTTAAGATGATTACTGGTTTTCTTGTCAATTCAACTGGCAATTCCTTCTTGGACCAGACCTTAACCTCGCTTTTCCCTGCGTAAGTGGCTGGGCATACAGAGATTTGACCATTGAAATCCTGTCCTGATTGCCATTTCATGACCTCTTTTCTCAGTAAGGCAGGGAAATCATTAATCAGTTGTTTTGGAAGCAACTTGTTTAATTCTGAGTTAGTGAAAGACGTTGGCTTTGGATTCACTCCTTGGAGTGTTTCCTCAAGCTCATCAAGCACATCAAGCAAAGTTTTCTCAATCCCCCGTTTGTTTCGTAGTTTCCTAACATATTCATCCAGAGCATCATATAATTTTCTGCCGCTAATCTCTTTTCCCCTATGAAACAGACACCCCAATGCCTTAAAGAGCACGCTTCTAGTTTTACGACTCATCTCACACAACTGCTCCCAGGTTATTGCTAGAGAGTCAAGAAACAATTCAGGTGAGAATTCATCTATGACCACCAAATCAGCATTTTCCCAATAGGGAGTGAATAGATGCTGATGAACGAAAAACCTGTGTCCATCTGATTCCAATTGCTTGTAATAGAGGCAACCTCCCCTTGCTACTGGACAGGTACGACATAAAGTTGTTGTGACATCGTATCCTTTTTTGGCAAGCGAAATCGCAGCAGAGGCTTTAACACAATTGTCCTTTAACCTTGCTTCTGACTCTTCTCTCTCTTCTTCAACATCAAAGTTTCTACCCCATATTTGTGTCCAGTCTTCCCTGATTTCTCTAAAATCGTCAAACTGGCTGTGCTGACTTCCAAACCAAGCTACCTTCAGGTTTCTGGGAGTCAGATGTCTATTGACAATTTTGGTGGTAATTACTGTCTTCCCTGAACCAGGTGGAGGCATAATGAGAAGAACTCGTTTACCTTTACCTTCCAGTTTCTCTCGTATCTTATAAGAGATGAGTGCTCTTGTTTCGTCAAGTGAAAGCTCCTCATTGGACTCTTTATTCAGTTGTGCATTGAGCACGTTCGTGATGCTGGACACAAGAATTTGCCTCGCCTCCACTTCCGTAGCATTCTCCGAAGATATACTTCCTGATATACTGGGCTTTTTTGTACGATGAAAAATACCTCCGTTTCGTTTTGCACTTATTTGCGGATTGATTTTAACTGGTGTAAACCTTCTTGTAGTCAATTTACCTTTCCTCACTTTCATTTGAACTGTGTATACTAATTAATACTTTTAACGACATAGTTGCTCGTATCAGAGCAGGAGTGGTAATAACCATACTCCCACTCTGATATTTACGTCACCAGCATTTACATCAGCCAACTATAGAGCTAACACGCCTGTTTCGCATTAGACATCCAATCCGCTTTCAGTTGCTAGTTGAATACCAACCACTTCCTTAATGGACTCCTTCCACTTAATCTGTGGATTGTCCTTGAGCTTATCGTACAGTGCCAAAATATTGGCATCCGACTGCCACTCCAGCAACTGATTTGCCTTCGCCAGAGTTTCCGCATCCAAGACTCCATTTATCTTGAGTCTCGTCAGCAAAAGATTGGCCTTACCAATCCATATACTGTCTGTAATGAATGGTGCTACCAACTCAACCAATTGCTCCACGTCGTTGTCTAGCATTGGCTCACAAGACACGCTTGTTTGAAATCCATATTCGTGAGCGATACGAAGACATTCAAGTCGTTCGGAGAAATCTGGAGCATTTGGTTCCCAGAATTTCAATGTCTCCGAATTAGCTGAACCTATA
>JAAGZO010001089.1 GCA_024206195.1 bacterium
GCCCTCTGTCTGTTCTGCTCTGTACAGTCCAACATTACGGAAGAACTTAAGAACAGATTCTTTCTTTCCTGTGGATGGATCGATCTCATCTCTGAATACTGGCATAAAGATAATAATGTTGTTACGTCTTTTCTCTTCTGGTGTTACTTCTCTGCCGAACTGACCCCACTTGGTTTTGCTCATTGCGATAGTACCGTGACCACCCTGCATCATAATCATTATCTGATTGCGGAAGCTATAAGCGTAAAGCCCTGCTATCTTGTAATGGCTTGTGAGCTTGTCAATGTCTACCTTGCTTGTCAGGGCACCTTTGAGGAATGTATCAAGCTTTGCTTCCAGACCTTTACGTTCAGCGACCTTGTTGGCTTTCCAGTTTTTCTTATCGTAGGACATGTGCTGTCTCCCGTTTCGAATCGGCTTCATTGCCTCATCTGTTAAAGAGTATGCATTATAGTCTTTTCCAAGTCAACTATGAATTTATTCCCATGCCCACTTTATAATTTTATTAATTGTTATTACACTACGTTCACATAGTATACTAACAACAACAACAGCTATCACTATTAAACCCACAACTCCAGTAGGATAAATTAAAATCTCAAAACATGAATCAAAATCTATATTACCCCTTTCTACTAAACTTGTACTACCATCAAACATCAGTTGTGCAGTACAGATAATAGAAAATAAAACATATGCTATTGTTGAAAGTATTACAGAATAAACAGTAGTTTTTATAATATATTTAAATAACGTCTTCATGATTTATTATTCCATTGAATATTATTGTTTTCTATTGCCCGTTCAGCCGCTTCCAATGATTTGTAATCTTTACTGCATCCCATCCAATCATCATCTAAAGGATGACCATAGACAAACCATATCTTATTAATACAATCTCTATAGATAGTATTCTTACCAACCTCTTTAACCTTTAAGCATCCTGTCGGCATATCATCACTTTCTTTTAAGTTGATCAATCTTTCCCATTTCAAGAGCTAAACAAGGCGGGCAATAGCCGTGACTATAATCATGTGAATATGAATGAGGTTCATGATTCCAATCCTCTACCCGTTCCCTGTTGCCCTGTAATACTCTTGTGCAAGCACAACACATTACTTTAATAGGTTTGTTAGACATCTTGCTTTGTCTTGTTGAATGTGTTATCGATATATTCATCAAGAGGGTTATCATAAACCACCTTGCCCTGTGCCCTGCGAGAGTTAACCTTATTAATAATTACATCAACCGCCCACCACTTCTGATCTGTTGTTAGTTCTACCTTTGGCATATCGTTGCCCTTTATTTTATTGGTGACTTTATTGCCACTGTTCAAACATCATATGTTATAGTCTTTTCCAAGTCAATCTAATTGTTTAATAAATTCTTCGGACTCTTCTTTGAAGTGAATACCAAGAACACCACTCCTCTTTATATTGTGAAGTTCATCTGAATCCGCACCCAACCTAATACATTCAGAATGTGATATGAAATGATCCTTTGTACACTCTGAGCAATATGTACACCTTTTATGTACAACGTAATCAGTAGAACTTGACATATGTTTTGTTATATATGTCAGTTTAAAGTCATGGTGTCTTGCCCTACCAAACTTGTCTATATTCATCGGACATGAACTATCTATAGGTGGTGCTGATAGCCAACTCTTGAAATTCTCCAACATAACAATCTCCCTTTGTTAATGATTAATATAGTCTAAGGTCTTTTCCAAGTCAACTACTTTGTCCATTTTAATCTGATATTAAATATAGAATCGGCATCTTCTCTAGCCTGATCCTTTGTTGCGTTATGATCAGTTCCTAATTGATATTCACGTAATAACTCTTCTGCCTCTCTTAACAATTCACCTGCTTTAAATGGATATTTTACCTTATCAGCCATAATGTATTTCCCTTTATGTTAATGATTAATATAGTCTAAGGTCTTTTCCAAGTCAAGTTAAACAAAGACTGTATCTATGTCACTTACTATGGTATTAAACGTCTCATCTCTTTTCTTTTCATCATTAAACGACCATGTTACTGGATGTCCGGCAGGAACAGTAAAATCAATAGTATAATAATCAATTTCTTCTGTCAGATTACCACTACAATCTCTTTTTAATACATCATTTTTAGCAATAAACGATACCATTTTAAGGTTTATAATGTGGTTACTGTTTGGTTGTTTTATAAACATGATCATCTCTCCCTTTGTTAACGTTGATGATAACTATAGTCTAGGGTCTTTTCCAAGTCAAGCTCTTTCAAAGAAACCTTTACGTTTCTTGAACCCGAATGATCTACCACCAAAGTTTGGTGTTGGCCTATCCTTAAGAGGAATTTGTGCTCTGGCATTCTGTAGTTTACGAAATGCTCTATTCTTTGCACCATCACCACGAAGACGACCAGTAACACTTTGTTCATCCGCATCTAATATATATGCTGAACATTTATGTACAACTATTTGAAAGTTTTCATCCTTTTTAATGTAAGTAACAAAGAGTTTTTTATTCTCTTCTTTAAGGTCTGAGAGTATCAATAACCCATCAATAGGATGTATCTTATCTCTCATGATGTTACGATTTACCCCTATAAGCCTATCTCTAAACCCCAGTTCATATGATGATACAACATCAGCACCTACACTACCTATCATAGTAGCACCAACCGCACCTGTACCTGTTACCTGTAAGAATGTTCTTCTAGTCATCTTCATCATAATCTCCCTTTATTGACGTTAATGATTACTATAACTTAAGGTCTTTTCCAAGTCAAGTTCTTTCAAGTATGAGCTTTATGTGTGTTGCGGTATCATTAAATGAACCAAACCCAAACTCTTTATTCCATTTCTTATTTAGATATGGTAATGGTTGATGGTTGATATAATCAACACTGTGGCTATATGTAAACTGTTTTACCATCTCCTCTACACTGAGGGGTAGATAGTTTTCTTGTACCTCACGCTCCCAATTCTCTGTGTACATATATTTCAATAGAAAGTGTATCATATCACGCTTGTTACTTATCCTGCCCCACACTTTCACAAAGTCTGCATACTGTTCAGGATAATTCTCTCTAACTTTAGAGATTGGTGTGATAAACATATCATTACACACTGCATCTGTTACCGCCATATCCCTAACAACTATCTGCTGGAATGGTACAATGTTAGCCCAGAAGTTATCTATATCAGCATAACTATATACTTCATGGATAACAGAGCTTAATATAAGTAATGTATTCTCTGGAAGATCTGACAATTCTTCAAACTTATTAACAATTTCACAATCCGTTACAGTTTCCTGTGGTGCATTATCCACACCTATATAACGTGCGTTAGGAAAGTAATGTTTGCTTGCTTTGATCAATGTACCGTCAGCACATCCAAAGTCTACGATACAATCAGGTGTTTTAACCTTGTCTACCCAGAATAGTTTATCGTACATGCTACGAGCCATTCCATCATTATATACTGCATAATTCTGTACTGCTGTCATCTTATCTCCCTTTGTTAATTAATAATATAGCTTAAGGTCTTTTCCAAGTCAAATAAAAAAGCCCACCATCATAACGTTCGAATCGTTTATAATAGTGGGTTAAAGCTGGGTACTTTAGACATTATTGTACCACGTTGTTTAAATTACTCTGGTTCTATTCTACTTCTAACTTTACAATGTGAGCAAGTAAGTGTTACACCTTCATTCTTTATTCTTTCAATTACCGAAGCAAATAATAACCCTCCCCAAAATCCTGTTTCAATTTGTATTTCTTTACGACAGTTTGGGCATTGTATTCCGGTGTTCAATCCTAATTTCATTATCCTACAACCTCATTATCATTATAGTTTCGTATCGATTTCTTCATTGCCCTGTAGTACTTTGATACGTTGTCAGTTCGTATAACCTCTACTACATCAGCGGTAAACTTTTGACCTTCATGAGATCGCAATCCTCTAGGGAACTGTAAATAAGTGTCGGTGTTCTCACAATATGCTTTGTACTTACCACCAACCCGAAGTATCACAATTTCAGCATCTTTAATCACATTCTTTTCATCGAACAAAGCACATTCAAATAGCTTGGCTTCGTAGTCATCTGTCCGTTCGAACTTCATGATTTTACAAATGTCTGGTACTTGTCACGAAGTTTCTGAGCTTCCTGCTCTGCCAGTTCCTTAGAGTTGTATGAAACACCCTCTTGGATGTAGTTAACAAGTACATTGTATTTCCCGTTGCTTGCTTCTGATACTGTGACGTTTGGCATATTCATGTTCCCTTTGGTTTGTTGTTATTGTCTCACTGTTCCAATACTTTATACTAAGGTCTTTTCCAAGTCAACTTAAAAATCCTCTAGTGCTTCAAGAAACAGTTCGCCTTCAAGGTCTTCAAGTGTTGCATACTCATCTGTCTTGAATCCCCTATACATATTCAGCTTAAGGAAACTCAATGGCATATCTGGTGTCGCACCCATCTTTTCAAAGTTAGTTTTGTTACCAACAACTCTACCTTGTCGATACGTTGCCATTTCACCTGTACCCCTGACAAATTCAAATATAAAGTACTTGCCATTACTATCTACAAATTTTATGTATTTTACTAGGTTCATAGTTTCCTTTATTTTGATGCCCAATCATATAACTTAACAATTATATCACCTATTACTACAAACAAGGCCATTATACAACCAGCAAGAATAAATGGCATTATACCACTATCGTTAATTAATTCATGGCCTGAATATATTAGCACACCTATTACAGCTACCACCGTTAATATGGCAATAATTCGAAATCCCCATCGTATAACAAACTTTAATATATTCATCATGATCTTAACCATCCTACTATAAAAAATATAGTACCAGCTATCGGGTGTCCGGTACAGAAACAAACTACACTACATACAAAAAGCTGTCCAGCCGTCATTGTTACTCCCTTTGTTAGTTAATACTATATGCCATAGTCTTTTCCATGTCAACTAGATTTCTTCTAGTACTGCATCATCCCAACCATCAATTACCCATATAATTAAAGAATGTGATAGTGATTTAACTATCCAAAGCAGTGATATTCCTATATGTCCGGTGAATATAAGCCCCACGATAATAACAATAAAAAATAGATTATCAATACTGGCTTGTTCTTTCTGGTATTCTATATAATCAGGAAACTTCTTTGCAACAGTCATAAGCGTAGCTTTTGATACATACTGTTGGAGATATGCATTCCTATCTGACTCAGAGGACTTCTCAAGATATTCATCACTTTTTACTGCATTTATTATATTATTAATAATACCGAGAATGCTTATTATACCAATAACAAACCCTACCCATGATATAGTAACAAACAATCTCCAGAATCCAACATAATATAATGATAGTGGAACTGTTGCCAACATGGCTGTCCATGTTAATAGTGAACGTGCATATTTTTTCTTATGTTTAATCATCTTGTCTCCCTTTGTTAGTTAATACTATATGTCACAGTCTTTTCCATGTCAACTAAATAGCATAGATTAAAAAGATAGTTCCCCATACTGGATGCCCAGTGCAAAAGCATATACAAGAGCATAGTGCTACAATATACTTGCTTGGTATCTTATCAAATACGAGTTGCAAATCTTTCAGCTTCAAACTCTTCCCTTCTTTCTTGGCTCATTTCCTCTAGCAATTTCTCTGCATCCTTGGCACGTTCCAAGATACACAATGGACATATCCTTGCGGGTTTGCTTGATTTCCCGAACTGTACCAGCGGTATATCTTTAAAGTAAACCCCACATCCTTTACAATACATGTTACCTTGTGATTTCTTGGTAGTAACACCTATACCATGAGTTTTAAATACTATCTCTTGGTTTCCAGATTTACCAGCAAAGTTTGGAGCTTCAAGATCAACCTCTTCAACTGTCCATTGTGTAAGGTCTAATTGCTTTTGTCTAAGCCTGGTTATATTCTTGTCAATCCAAGCTGTTGGTTGATTATGTTTTATAAAATTATCTTTAGTTCTGTTGCTATGCTCAATACCGTTATTGCAATTACTAAGCTCTCTTGCTATAATACCCTTGGCACTTCCGGCTTTCTTATAATGTCTGGCGTACTTGATCTCGCTTGTTCTATAGTGTAATTTTAAATAACCCTTAACAAACTTTACATACTCACCATCATGACATTTTATTGCATATGCTTTCATTATATCGCTTCCAAGTAGTCATCACGTTCCATTGCAATCTTCTTAAGTCCACCTTCATTTTTAATGTTATCCAAAAGAGAATCAACAGCATGTAGCATTGAGGGGAATCTATATACATCCATGTTATCTATAGCATTCTCAATAAGGTTCATAAATTCATCTTTGGTATATGGTTCAGGATATCCGGTCATATGTTTAGAGAATATAGATCGGAGCTTTTCAGGGTCGTAATGTCCAAGTCCATCAACACAAGATTCAATTGCATCCTTAGAATCTTTCAATCCCTTGTTAGAAATTTCCCTATACTTTTTGATAAGACCAATCTTTTGTCTCTTATTGACCATATCCATAATAGTATTCATGTTGAAGTCAACAATCGCATTATTACATTTTAATCTTACTTCCATAGTCTCTCCCTTTGTTGTTAATAACTATAGCTTAAGGTCTTTTCCAAGTCAAGATTTTCTCTCAATCTCCAAAAGTTTAAATAAGAGTCTTGCCTGTTTGGTTCTATCAGTTTCATCCATAACTTCTTTAATAAGTTTCCACTTATACTGTATCGAGATATGTTTACAACATGGACAGGTATTTCCACTTATCCAACGATACCCACATTTATCACATACGTTCATCTTATCTCCCTTTGTTAATTAATAATATAGCTTAAGGTCTTTTCCATGTCAACTAAATAGCTACTAGTAATGCCTCAGATGTTGTTACTATTTTCATATCAGTAGCCCAGCCACTACCTAAATAACTATCTAACCATTCCCCGACAGAATTAAAATGCATATCAGTACTATGTGAACTATCTATAGACTTCTCTTTTATATCACCATTCTTATAGAATGTCAATCTCACAAGATTTGTGTCCCGATAGGTTATTAGATATTCTTCCATATGATATTTTCCATGTCAAATGAATTCTAACAAAGCTTCACACTCTGGCATTATTTCTATATCTTCTTTGTCGTCAATGCTAAATGTTCGCATCCACTCATCATTGGTATATACATAAGGATCATAAACTTCATCACTTAAACATCTCTCTTCTATCATAAAATCATCAGAAAATACAACCTTCCAGAGTTCGTTACTTAATTTGTAATAGTAAGTTTCCATGATAAAAGGAGTGGATGGGGGACGTGAAGGGAGACTACACGTTACTCCCCCATCCAGATGAAGAAATTTATATTAACTATCTAAATCAGCCTGTATTGAATCCCGTATCTTTTCCAGTTCGCTTGTGTCGTTACCGGCTTCCTTTTCCTGCTCGATTACTTTATCAAGCTCTTTAACGACTTCCTCACCTTCCCTGCCGTATCCACACTTCGGACACCGGAACTTCTCATCAAGCTGTCCACAGTTATTAGGACAAGGACGTTCTTTAAGGAACTTCTGTCTCTCTGCCTCATCAGCATCAGACCAGTCTTTGAGTTTCTTGCTCAATTTCTTAAGAAGCTTACGTTCATCTGCAATTGCACTCTCAAAGTCCTCAACCTTATCAACAAGGTTTGCACCATGAGTGTTATAGTCGGTGAACCCTGCTTTGTCCATAGCGTCAAAAGAATCAGTTGCATCTACAAAGTCAACAACATCTCCTTGAAACTCAGTAGGGTCGCCATTATGATCAACCATATACTTGAATATATAAAACCTTCTCTCACCAAATGAATCTATCGCCATTGTCTTATCCTCCCTTTATTTGTTAATACTATACTAATTAGTCTTTTCCAAGTCAAGATTTAATACCATGTTTCTTATCTAAAGGTTTCCATCGTCTTTTAAATACTATAAGACATTCGTCAATAATACTTTTAAGTTCTGTCTGTGTGAACTCTTCAAGGTCAGACTCGGTTAATCCCATCTTGAAATACTTTAAATCTTTAAGTACAACATCTTCAAGATACTCTTGAGTAAAATGCCCATCAAAAATATTAGCCTTTATCATATCATATTCAGAATAAACTGGTCGTAGAGCATCACAAGGAAATATATAATCTCCCCATGCATACTCAAACATACCCAAATGTCCTTCAAAATCACCCTCAGTAATGCTCTTAACTATTGATAGAGTTACTTCTCTATCGGCTGTCATATGATTAAAAACAACTGTTGCTAATCCTTGTTCACACTCTTCATATGATAATCCATCAATCAAAGAAGTATTACAAATGACAGCACAATCTGATAAGAGTTTTGACTTGCCTACATTATCTTCTGCGATACCAATGTTTATCAGTTTTGATTTTAGTTTAGTAGAATCTTTCATCTTATCTCCCTTTGTTACTGATAACTATAATCTAAGGTCTTTTCCAAGTCAAGATTTAAAACTTTCTCTTCCCTTTTCCGTCCGCATCTTTAGTATTACGTAAGGCAGGAAGCACATTTTTATTGCATCACATACACATCTTGGTGTTCTTGAGTTATTAATATCATGCATAACAGCAGTTATGTATACCGAACCTGCCGTCAGAAATAATATAAATAATATAAATAAAGTTGTCGTCATTTTGTTTTCTCCCTTTGTTGTTGATAACTATAATCTAAGGTCTTTTCCAAGTCAAGTGATTACTCTATTATGTTTAGCACAAGTGTAACACCATTGTTCAATGCACTGTCCGAGTTCATGGTAGCATTCTGGACATATTTCTTTAGGTTCTTTGGGTTTGTTAGGTTCTTTAGGTTCTTTGGGTTTGTTAGGTTCTTTGGGTTCTTTAGGTTCGTTACAAGTACAGTTACCACCGCAACCCTTGGTCATATCAACGATACCTCTCATTGATTCGTTCTCAGCAACAAGTATCTGTATCTGTATAGGTTTAGTCTCATCAGACTCATTCCTACCAACCATAGCTTCGGCATCTTGTTTAAGGAAATCCATTATCCTCTGGAGTTCCACATCTTTTCCTGTATGTCCTGTTACAAGTATCTTCATCGTTTCTCCCTTATATTGTTAATACTATAGACCAAGGTCTTTTCCAAGTCAAGAGTTATTAGAGTTCTTGCCTATTACGACAGAACCCAGTGATCTACAAATTGTGATAAATGTACTCATTTTCTTCTGGCCTTCTGCTTTGCCTTACGCCTTGCAAGTTTCTTTGCATTAACTTTTGCAATCTGTGCGTTCTGTTCGTCACTGAATCTATCTTTTGATGCCATTTGTACTACTCCTTATGTTGTTAATAACTATATACTAAAGTCTTTTCCAAGTCAAGTGGTTCTACACTCTAAACAAATAAATACCTCATGTGAGTCTAAATCTTTCCCGCACTGAATACATATTCTCATTATATCATCCCCATCCTTTCCATTGAAGGATTGCTACAATAGACAAGCCTGCAATTATACCAAACAAAGATAATACCATCATATTATCATAAAACTGTGATTTCTTATCTTTGTGTAAATTAAACAATCCAACCTCTATTGCTCTATCCATATCCTTACTTAGCCAAATGAACATAGATATTGTAGAAGCTAAAACCAGTATCCCACCCCAAATCATTATATAAGTTCCAAGAGGAAATCCGCTTCTGATTCGAATATCTTGGTACACTCACGATTTGGTACAACATTATCCATGAAGGTGTCGAAGTCCATCAGCTTGAGGTTATTTGATTTATGTTCCTCAAATTGTCTTACACCCTGTTCATCAGGATCAGACCAGTAACCATACAACCTGCCGTATGAATCATACTGAGCTACATTGTGTTCATCAATCTCTTGGTTTCCAGCATCATCAAGAGTTGGGATACCATCTTCGGGATTGTGCATATATTCCCATACGGTATCGGGTCGATCACCTTTAAAATAAACAATGTAATCAACAGGGTTAGGTTCTGGTATTACTTCCTCATTAGGATTAACACCCAAGATTTCTTCCTGTTCATCAGCACTCAGTATATCTCCGAACAAACCTTTTGCTTTATCTTTAATACTACTCATAATCTTTTCTCCCTTACGTTGTTAATACTATAGTATAATGTCTTTTCCAAGTCAATCTAATTTATGTAGGAACCTTTCAGATTCTAGTTCTTTCCTTGTTACCTTGTCCATCTTATTCAAGAGTACTTCACCTTCGTGAGCATGTTCCATTAAACAAAGTGGGCAGACATTCAGTTTCTTTTTCCAGCTACCACCAAGTGAAAAGTATGGTAGGTCTTTGAGAATAAGTCCACATATACAACAATAAGATTGAGCACTATTACCCTTTTCATAACCTTTGAATCCCATATAAGAATCTCTGGCATCCTTGAAACGTATCTTGGGTTTCTTCTTATCCTCTGGATCGATCTCAACCTCGGCTATTGTCAGGCCATTTAATAGGTCGAGTAAATTTTCATTATCTGTAATACTCTTTTTTAGATAATACCCTCCCATACTTTTAGTCCGTAACGAAGTTTTTAAATGTGTTAGCTTGGTAGTTGTATTCTTTATAACACCAGCCAGCCCACGTTCCGCACCAGCCTTTGATTTATAGTGCTTACCCCTCATCAGATCATCTGTAGTAACGTCTTTAATTGTATTGTTCCAGCGTAATCGTATGTTAGGAAACTTTGCTATTATAAAATTCCCTTCACTTGTTTGTAATGTAAAATATTTCATATGTTCCTTTGTTACTGATAACTATATGCCAAGGTCTTTTCCAAGTCAAGCCTTAATCCATTGATATCAGGAATCTATCTGTGTTATAATGTTCAAGAATATCCGGTGATATTTTCTTTGATTGTATCTGTGCTTCATGTGATAGTTTGGTCATACAGATTGCACATATTCTATGAGTTTCCTTACCACCATAGATAACTAACTGTGGTACATCTGGCACAGCACCGCCACAGGCATTACAATAACTTCCTGCTGTCTCATCAGACTTTCGCATATCCCATTTGATCGATCGCTTCTCTGAGTCCATAAATTTAAACTCAAGGTCACACTCTCGGACAATAAGTTTATCTTTTATATATTTGATCTCACTCTCTGCCCGAAGTTTAACGTTATCCCAATTTGTTTTGCCGTTCCATACATAGTCTTCTATGGCCTTTACTTGCAGTTCGTTATATGTCTGGTTTCGTGTATTTTGACGACCATTAAAGTATATACTTCTTGAACCCCAAGCATAGTTCGGATCATCATACTGGATGCACATGTTATACTTTGTCAATATATCAACCTTTTCATCAAAAGTTAATGTTGGATAACCAGATGCTAAACGAGCATTATCTTTTATTCCAGTAATAGCAGTTGCCAAATCTTTCTTGGCTGTCTTGTCGAGTTTATCGATTTCCGCCAAGGCATCCTTTTCTGTATCGCATGATGGTGCTAGTGCTGTCTGTTTTGTAAAACATGGTTTTGCTTTAATTTCATTTGCATAGTAACCATACCCACCACCAAAATATTTGAAGTAACCTTTGCTTTTCGCATTAACACCTATAAACCATTTACTAATCATTGTATCTCCTTTATTACTGATAACTATAGACTAAGGTCTTTTCCAAGTCAACTTATATCCCACCAAGTATTAGCTCATTGGTTATCTTTTCTCTATGCTTAACGTCCATACGTTCGAATGTACTATTGATTTCATCTACCTTAAGCTTTAAACAACATACACAAACCTTCATACTGTTAGCTTCAGGAAATTCAAAATATGGTACATTCTTAAGAGTGACACCACAGGACTTACAATAGGTTCTTGCCTTACTATCTTTCCTTGCCAACATACGAACCTTCTTGTCTTGCTTGGCGTACCATGCATTCCATGTAACCTTAAGGTCTGATGGGAAGTTTGGTTCGTCTAGTTCCAGTTCAACAACCTCTGCTTTCTGCAACCAACTGAGGATTTTAACAGCACTCTCATACTTTCCTTTGGCTTGGTTTAATGCCCAACCATTGCCATAGTAATTTCTATTACCACCTTTTTGAAAGTTATGTTCTTTTAATTTTTCTTCGTAAACTGCTTCAAGCATGGGTACATCTGCGGTGTATGATTTGAGGTACTTCCTAACCCATGCCTTTGCTGGTGTTGCTGATTTATAATGCTTGGCATCATCGTCACAGTCTGTAATCTTAAGACTTGCACCGGAATAATAAGATGTGCTTATTGCTTTGTAACCATCTTCAATAAATTCTTCACCGGATTTAATTGCATAACATTTCATAGTGTATTTCCTTTTGTTACTGATAACTATAAGTCACAGTCTTTTCCAAGTCAATCCAAATCATCGATGAACTCTTTAGTTTCTTTGGTCGATTTGAGCTTGGCTCTTATAAATTCAAAGGCATTATCAATAGTCTCAAAGACATACTGATCATCAGTAAATAACCCTGCCCCCGTTATGAGGGCAGGGCATCCGGTATGTTGCCTAGTCTATGATAAACTTTGCGTGTGCCTTAACAATAGTCTGGAAGTTCTTGCAGGACTTGATCTGCTTAACAAACTTCTTTTTGTTTCCGTCCTTCATCATCTTGAGTCCGACAAGGGCAAAGTCAGGTCGCATTTCCAGAGTAACGTCC
>JAAGZO010001090.1 GCA_024206195.1 bacterium
ATTCTTGTTGTAAATGACGCTATCAACACTAAATTCAATGAGTTTAAAACCACTAAACAAGGTTTGGTTGGCACCAAGCAAGGAAGTGTCGAGAAGTTCAACCTTGATTACGATAAGATTAGAGCTGATAACTTCGGTCATAACTGCGCCTTTTGGTATAAGAATATCAAGATAAACGAAAGAGGAACTGAATTTAATGAAGCAATTAAAGACAACAACTGCTGCTTCAGGTTCTACTACGGCCCTGAGAGGAAGAAAATTGAACTTTGCGTCTTTGTTCCTGGAGATGGAGTTTGTGTTAAGAAATCAAGAGAATTGATGAAAAGTCTAAAGGAAGGTTGCTTACTTAACACTGGAAACTTCCCTCCTGATGACAAGAAAAAGGGTAAAGATAGCTATAATGACGAAACATTCGATGACAACAGAAACGGAATTTTCCATGGCTTTGTCCATGTTTCTGACGTCTTTAAGCCTTCGGTTCTACCTCAAGCTAAGCCAAAATACATTAAAATTAGTAAGCAAGGAATAAAACTCTATGACAGCTTTGATGATACTGAAACTCAGATTGCTCTTCAGATGGATGACTTAATGTTTAATTGTGATGGCTACTCCCCTTGTAGCCCTAAAGGCTTTAAATCTTACGCTGGTACTAATAAGGCTTATATCCCTAATTTAGCTGCTATTACAGGGGTGTATAATAACTACCTTACAATGTTTACAAAGATAAAAAAGACCTTTGATCAGGACTGTTTTGTATTAGAGTCTAATAAGAAGATATCTTACTTTGTCTGCCCCTATAATATTGCTCATGCTTCAAGTATTAAAAAAGCAATTGTTGAGGCGTTTACTCTAAGCTACTCATGTAAAATTCTTAATGACGTTGAGAATGCTAACCCTGATGATACCTTCAACCTAATCGTAAAAGGACAAAATCCCAAAATGTCAGTCACAGCTAAGGTTACTGGAAAGGGATTGATCAATACTAAAGATAATAAGGTTATATTTGACTACTTAAACATGGCTAGAGATCCAGAAACTAAACAAAGATGCGCAATCTGGTTCAAAGATATTGAAATTCCTTTTTAATTCGAGCATAAGGAGTGTTGCTTTAACATAATTTACCATGATAAAAATATGGTAGTTTGCTTAGATGAGAAGAAAATATGTATCCCTCATACTTTCTCTCTTATGAAATCGATTCATAACGGATGCCTCTATGGATTACCAAATGTACCTAAGGTCAAAGATGAAACCAAGAAGCCCGGATCCTCAGGAAGTGACTCGGAAAACGACCCAGAAGTGGTTGGAGATGGCGAAAAAACTTGGGTTCCTAAGGAAAAATTCAAATACGACCCCACTACAATGTTCTATGACATCCAGTTCAGTAAGAGAGACCTCTCTATTTTCAAGCCAGCTGACTTAAAGAACGACTATATGATTGACTCTGATAATCGCCTAATCTTCTCTATTACAAAGACTTCCTTCCAAGGTTACTTCAACGTTTACCCTATTGACTTTTCCGAAGAAAGTCCAAAACCTTTAAGGCACTTATATGGAGTACTTCATGGACAGTATATGAACTTCTATGCAAACAAGAAGGATACGACCCCTGCTATTCAAGTCTTCCCTCAGTTCTTGTCAATGTCTTGTGGGGTAGAAAACGCCTGCTCTCCTAAGCAATTTGGAGAATTCATAGCTAAATGGGACAAAAAGTATGTAGATGTTAAAGACACCATACAAAAGAAAATGGTGATGTATGAAAGTCAAAACGATGATGGATGTGTGGTCTTGGAGTACACTTTGAAGAATAAACCTACTTATTATGTGGTCTGCATCAAGGTGGAAAATGTTCGAAGCAACATTTTACCAACTCAACTTGAGATAGAGAAGCTATCTTACATCCCTGCAAGAAATTTAGTTTCTGCTCTTTATGGAAAAGCACTGAGGAAGATTATGTACGATTCTAACGCTATTGCAAGGAAGTTTGTCGACAACTTCGCTTTACCTGTTGACCTTGTTCCAGTGCCACAAGCCAAAATCACTTTAGTAGAGCAAGGTGCTAAGGTCCTAAGCAATATTCAAATGATCGCCGAAGGTATCAGTGCAGATGGAAATGTCGTGTTTAAATTCGAAGATGCTGTACATTGCAGAGTTAGAACAAACTTACTCTATGTTCCTGAGGCAGTAAGATCCTTTAAGAGACAATTAAACAGAAACTGCTGTATGAGATTCATGGGAGGAAAGAATCACGAGTATATCTGTGCAGAGACCTTTAACTGTGAATACTCCATCTTCTACATGGCTAGGCAATTCAATGAAAGATGCTCAACTAAGAGGCAAAGACACTATGATGATGTCTACAATGAGGTGAACGTCATTTCCTTCAAGCTTCTACCTTTCTTGAGGAAGTTCATCCCTGCTAACCTTCAGGTTAATGAGTTACAAAAGATCAATGTAGGAGAAAATGCCTTAAAAGTGGAAGAATTCAGAACTAAGTTCAAGAGTATCATTACAAAGCACTTATACAACATGAGAAAGTTGTATCATGATATTGCAGTAAGTCAGATTGAAAAGGGAGATAAGGTTGCTCAAGGCGCAATCGACACTACAGATCTTGATGACCCTAAGGATCCTTTGAAGGAAGTAAAGAATATGTATATCGGTGAAAGCAAGCACTTTAAGTTGGAAGTTCAAAAGGGAAGAGTGATGAGTTATACTGAGAAGGATGGAAAAAGAAGCGCTAAGTCACGTAAGAGAATGTTAGGCTTGAAGTCTGATGAATACAGTGCTGTAATTTTTGAAAACTCCACTGGAATTGTTATGTGCTTCTATGATACCGGTACTAAATACTTCTTTGAGTTAGATACAAATGGTAAAAACCTTCTAAGTACAGTTTGGGAGAAACTTTCACAAAAATCTCAATCTGCTAGTGAAACTTTCGAAGTACTAGGGATGGATGTTAGGACATTAGTTCCTATTTCTTCTGCCAAAAATAACAATCCTAAAGGTAGCAACACAGCAAATAATTCTTCAAGCACTTCTTCTAAGTCATCTACTGATATTTCTAAATCCTCTAGTTCTTCTAGTTCTTCAAGTTCTTCCAGCTCATCCACCAGCTCTTCAAACTCTTCAAATACTAGCTCAAGCACTTCTAAGTCTAGCGACACTAGTTCCAAGAGCTCAAACGCCTCTTCTAAGGAATCTAAAAGCACCGCCACAAATGGAGGAGAAACTACATCTACTTCTAACTCATCAAAATCAAGCGAAGCTGACTCAAAGAACAGTTCTAGCAATACCTCAAATAAAAGTTCTTCAGTAACTTCTCCTGATGGCTCAATAAAGACTGTAAGTAACAAGAATTCCTCTAGTAAAAGTAGTGAAATTGATAAAAAGAGCAGTGGCACATCAAAGAAATCAAACACTTCCTCTACTAGTAAGAGCCCAGATAGAAGTACCACCACTTCCACTTCAAGTTCAAACAACTCTTCAAATTCTTCATCTTCTTCGAACACTTCTAACAGTTCTTCTAGTTCATCTTCAACTTCTACATCTACTAGTGATCAAAGTCAAAAAAAGCCAAGTAAATCAAGTTTTTATTTAGAAGAATAAATTGAATGACTAGCTGTTAATAAGTAATTTTAATACTTAATAAG
>JAAGZO010001091.1 GCA_024206195.1 bacterium
CAATCCCCAATCCCCAATCCCCAAAAATTTAAACAACTATAAGCAATAAATTTTAGTGCTTTTACCTTATATTTCTTGTTATATAATAATATTAATTTAAGAATAACAAAAAATTAATTAATATACAAATATGAACAACTTATTAAAGTTCTCTAATAAGTTCAACCTAACTAAGATTTTAAATGAACAAAAATTTTCTTTCAAATCAATGAAACTTTTCTCTCAATCTATCGGGATCCCTAAAGAAATATACAAAAATGAAAAGAGAATTGCTCTCACTCCTGAAGGAGTTGTTCGTTTACTTAAAGCTGGTTACTCTCAAGTTAATGTCGAGAAGGGAGCTGGTTTACAATCAGATATAGTTGATCAAAAGTACGTCGATTCTGGGGCTACATTGGTCTCAGCAGAGGATGCATACAAATCAGATGTCATACTCAAGGTCAGAGGCCCTCAAGAGCATCCTACATTAAATAAACATGAAGTTGACCTCATGAATAATAATTCAAGTGTCATCTCATTTTTAGGACCTGCTCAGAACAAGAGCATTATCGATAAGTATAACACAAAAAGTATCACTTCTTTTGCTATGGATCAAGTTCCAAGACTGACTCGTGCTCAAACTTTCGATGCTTTATCATCTATGGCTAACATTGCAGGATACAAAGCTGTGATTGAAGCTGCAGATAACTTCGGTAGATTTTTCACTGGGCAAATGACTGCAGCTGGAAGGCTACCACCTGCTAAGGTTCTCGTGATCGGAGGAGGAGTTGCTGGGCTTAGCGCAATTGCTACTGCCAAAAGCCTTGGTGCTATTGTAAGAGGATTTGATACTAGAGCAGCAGTGAGAGAACAGATAGAGAGTCTTGGAGCCGATTTCTTAGAGGTGAAGCTAAAGGAAAGTGGAGAAGGATCTGGAGGATATGCTAAGGAGATGTCACCTGAGTTTATAGAGGCAGAAATGAAACTATTTACTCAACAATGTAAGGAAGTTGATATTATTGTTACAACTGCTCTTATTCCCGGAAAACCAGCTCCAAAACTTTTATCTACCAAAATGATTGAGCTAATGAAACCTGGCTCAGTTCTCGTTGATTTAGCAGCTGAAAATGGAGGTAACTGTGAATTGACAAAGAAGGATGAAATTGTTATTCATAAAGGTGTAAAAATAATAGGCTACACTGACCTCCCATCAAGAATGTCAGGTCAAAGTTCTAATCTTTATTCTAATAATATTTCCAAGCTTTTGACTTCCATGACTAGTAAAGAGGGAGATTTGACTGTTGATCTTACAGATGACGTTGTAAGAGGAGCAATTATAACTCATAAGGGAGAAACCTTATGGCCAAATCCAAATCCACCAATGTTAGATGCAGTAAAGAAACCTAAAAAGGTGAAAGAGAAGAAAGAAGAGGTGGCTGTCGATATGAAGAAAAAGACTTTAAAGACAGCTCTTAGTATCTCAGCTTCAATAGGCTCTTTACTTACTTTAGGAGTTATTTGCCCTGACCCTAATTTCTTAGTAATGGCAAGTACGTTTTCGCTATCTTTGATCACTGGTTACCTTTCTGTTTGGGGAGTCACACCTGCCTTACACACACCATTAATGTCAATTACCAACGCCGTTTCTGGAATAACTGCTGTTGGAGGGCTTTTGATCTTAGGAGGAGGTTATTTTCCTCATACTATCCCTCAAGTCCTGGCTTCATCTGCTGTTTTATTCTCAGCTATTAACATTGCTGGTGGTTTTGTTGTTACCCAAAGAATGTTGGATATGTTTAAGAGACCTACTGACCCTGCGGAACATAACTACTTATATGCTATCCCAGGAGTTATTTCAGCAGGAAGCATCATTGGAGCTCATTACTCAGGTTTAACTGGAATTTATTCCATGGGTTACCTTGCATCAAGTTTATGTTGCATCGGAGGAATTACTGGACTTTCCAGCCAGAAAACCGCAAGATTAGGTAACTCTTTAGGTCAAATTGGAATTTCCAGTGGAATAGTAACTGCCCTTTGCCAATTAAACTTCCCCGCTCCATTATTTACTCAAGCTATGGTTTTACTTGGAGCTTCAGGAGCTATCGGAACATATGTAGGAAAGAAGGTAGCTATTACTGAATTGCCTCAAACTGTTGCTGGATTCCACGCCTTAGTCGGTTTAGCAGCAGTTACCACCTCAATTGCTTCTTTGATGATCCATCCTTCTCCTGATAACCTGCACAAGGTTGCTTGTTACGCTGGAACTTTTATTGGAGGAGTTACTTTTACTGGATCAATTGCTGCCTTCCTAAAACTTTCTGGAATTAAGCATAATTTTGCATTCCCTGACTCAATCAAACCAAAATTAAACGTACCTCTCTCTCTTACAAACGTAGTTGCGTTCAATACTTTATTATTCTCTTCTAACCCATATGTTGGAGTACTTACTCTTCTCACTGCCACTGGAACTTCATTCGCATTAGGGTGGAATGTAATCAACGCAATTGGATCTGCTGATATGCCCGTTGCTATTACCGTACTTAACTCATACTCTGGATGGGCTCTCTGTGCAGAAGGTTTCATGCTTGATAACCAAATGTTAACTATTGTTGGTTCATTAATTGGATCTTCTGGAGCTATTCTTTCCTATATTATGTGCAAAGCCATGAATAGATCCTTAATCAACGTTATCTTCGGAAAGTGGGTTCCTACTGTCTCCACAGGAGAGGCAAAGGAGAAGCTTGAGCATATTGAAACTTCTGTTGATCAGGTTGCTGATATCATCTCATCAAGTAAGAATGTCATTGTAGTGCCTGGATATGGCTTGGCCGTTGGAAAAGCCCAATATGCTATTGCTGAGATTGCTAGATTACTTAAAGAGAGAAATATTAACATTAAATTCGCTATTCACCCTGTAGCTGGAAGAATGCCTGGACAACTAAACGTCCTCTTAGCCGAGGTAGGAATTCCTTATGATATTGTGTTCGAAATGGAAGAAATAAACGCAGACTTCGAGAAGACCGATTTGGTACTTGTTATAGGAGCTAACGATATTGTCAACTCATCAGCTGAGGAGGATCCCGATTCTCCTATTGCTGGAATGCCTGTTTTACAAGTCTGGCATGCAAAGCAAGTAGTAATCAACAAGAGATCAATGGGAACTGGGTATGCTGATATTGATAATCCACTTTTCTATAAACCAAACTCAATGATGCTTTTGGGAACTGCTAAGGATATGTGCGAGAAGCTTAAATCAATACTTGAGACTAATTTTAAACAATAAGTAGAAGCAGATTACAAGATTACAAGCGTAAATAAGATAAGATATTACATACTATTTAACTTATTTATTTTTATTTGTTAAATGATTTTATATAATTATATGCCTTGTTTTACTTTTAGATTCATATATTTAATTATAGAAGTAGATTATATTTAATCATAAATAACAAAAATGCACAACAAAGGGTAAGTAGCTAAGATAATATTGGGGATTGGGGATTGGGGATTGGGC
>JAAGZO010001092.1 GCA_024206195.1 bacterium
ATGAAAGTCACTGTTTTATTCCTAATTGTCATGGTTGCTGTCTCTGCAAGTAACATCAGGAAACCACTTAGTAGAACCGAGAAAATGAGCGTTCTTGCTGAAGTAAATCTTATTTAATATTGGATCTAATCTTTTATAGCTTGATGCACATCCAGTCGGAAGTCTCATAATGAGTCAAGTTCAAATTCACCTTGCATCTGGAGGGATTATCGACGACATGCTCGATCTGATAGCTGATTTGATTGCAGAGCTCAACGACCAGCAAGAAGCAGCTGATGCTTTTCACGCAGAATGCCGTGCTACTTGCAATCAACTCCTACCCGAGTACTCAACTAAGAGGGATTACCATGAGGATTAAAGAGACATCGCAATTGGCATCGTCAAGGACACCAACAAACTTTTGGCCGACGCGAAGGCAAACCTCATCGTAACCCTTGAATCTTTGGACTCTGTTAATGCTAGGATTGAAGAGGGGTCAGGAATAAGAGCCGTATAAAAGGCTGATTTTGAAGAGATGTTGGCTTAACATGAGGAAGCTCTTGAAGCCGTCGCAGAGGCTATTACTCTCATCTCCAGTCTTGGATCTGGATCAAGCTTCATCTAACTTAAAAGCAGAATTTAAGCTGTAAGCGAGAAGCTTAAATCAATGACTCACCTTGCCGAAAAATACCAGTTGTTCGGACCCATTATCGCTACCCTTGCCGAGGTCGCTGCTACTGCTGACCCAGGAGCCATTGCTAAAATTCTTGATCTTCTAAGAGAACTTTAGGTTGAGATTGAATGGACCAAGGCCTAGGATTACGAATTAGAAAGCACCAGAAAGGCTCTCTGGGAAAAGGAGCTCAGTGACTTAACTAACTAGCGAAACACCCTCACTAACAGGAGGAACACTCTTACATCAAACATCGAGAACTACGAAAGGATCATCGCAGAAAACGAGGAGAAGACTATCTTCCATAATGGACAGTTCATCAAGTTTGGTGAACTTTATGAATCCCTCGTTGTGTGGTGTGACGATGAACAGGCAGCTTATGACATCAACACGATGGAAAGGTAATTTATAATAAGTCTTTAACTTAACTAGAGGAAGAGAATTGGAAATCTTGCAGAGACTTGATGAATATATGAAAGACCAAGCCTCCAGCTTTGAAGGTTACTTGGGAGAAAGGATTGGAGCGTGATTGCCACCAGAAACGTGATAAAAGGATATATATTTCATCTTTATCTCACGTCTATTAAACAATGATTAATCTGA
>JAAGZO010001093.1 GCA_024206195.1 bacterium
TAAATTTGTGCGAAGATTTACTCACATATGTTACGGTATGCAATTCTGGTATATAAGGTCAGCATGTGCTATTTCTAATAGAGGATAAACAATACAGTTGTTATCTCATATGTTTTAGCGTCGATAGTTAGGTACGGTGATGGGATGGCGAAGATAGCATAGATGCAGAGTACGGTGCGATGCATGTTCAAGGATTGTTTTCTTTGATGGTATAAGATGTTGTGGGGGTACTAAGTGTTTGACTCTTAGCAGTGGTTTATTCAGGGGTCTAGAATCGATGAGGTTTGGTTGCATGTAGTGTGACTAGTTAGGCATTCGAAAAATTTAAAAGATTTACTTTTTGTGACCTTTCCAAGTGGAGGTGTTTTAGGTTCATGGACTACAACTTATTTCTAAATTTCAAAATTCAAAAGAGAAACTGGTTTCAGCTTGAAATTCGAACCTTTTAGTTTCAAAGTGGAACCGTTTAGACAGAAGAAGTTCGGTTTTCAAATTGTAATGACAGTATCAATGTCAATTGATTCATTCAGAAAATTTGATTCGACCA
>JAAGZO010001094.1 GCA_024206195.1 bacterium
CAGAAAAAGAGGAATCTCCACGCCGATGCCCTTTGTTGTTTCTTAATAGCAGATAATGGTTCGTGGTAAAACATCTGGCATATTTAGACGATTGATGGAAGAGGAGTACTGGTTTAATTAAGGGAGTATTCGCCCCCAAAATGGCGTTTTCCTCGGTTTACCATAATGAACATGGAAAACGAGGTGTTTAGAAACCACCTCGATCCTGGTTTTAAGAAAAGAAAGTCTCGCAGCAAATCTAAAGACCGAATACAGGTAAGAAGATCGAACCAAACTTATCTTTTCATCTATGCTTATGCAATGAAACGTGAACTCAATATTGAGGAAGCCGCTGACGGTATTCTGAGAATAGGGATTCGAAAAGTTCATTTCTTAAAAAGCATTCCCAAGAGAACAAGCATTAATGACAGTGCCTGCTTGTTAAATGATAAGGTGTCATATTATTAATCAGTCAGAGAAGGTAGGGCTGGAATCCAGCAACATACCACATCCTAGAGAATATCGAAAAGGGTCATTGACAAGAAGATAGA
>JAAGZO010001095.1 GCA_024206195.1 bacterium
AACCAGCAGAAACTGGAACATCTACATCAGACATTGCACCACTTACAGCCTTACCTTCAAGGTAAAAATCTATATCCGGTGTGTCTGCATCATCATCCTTGACATAAATAGCAACGCCAAACATTTGAGAGGCAAGAAGATTTGTTGCTGTACTATTATAAACACGCAAGTCAAATGCACACCTTACATTCTTCTTAATAAAGTAATGTGTGGCCCCCTCGGCAAGCTCTACCTTTGCACCACCAGTTGTATTGGTAACATATAATTCTGCCTGCAAACCAACAGTTTTAGCCGTATCACTCATTACATGGACATGGACATTAAAAGTACCCTTTGCCACAACATCAACAACATTAGTAGCACTCCACCAAAGGAAACGTGTATTATCAGCAACGCTAGTATCACTAATTGTAGTCTCTGCATCTGAGACTGCACTATAAGTATCTGTTAATGTATAATCAGACTTAAGCCAAAGACGAAGTACCTCAGGACTAGCAGCATCAAGATCTGCTTTTGTTACAAAGTTACTAGATGCAGTACCACTTTGACCATAGACTTGAACATCCTGAAAGTCTTGAGCACCACTATTATATTTATTGGCCGCATACTTACTTGCAGCAGTAGTAGAGATATTAAATACCCACTGTGCTAAATTTGTATATGAACTTCTAGTGTCAGTTACAAAGTCTGTAAAGTTACTAGAGATATTTCCCCCACCATCCTCATCCCCAGTCCATGCCACACTTCCATTCTTATTCAAAGCGGAAGTAGAAATATTATATATCCATGTGGATAGATCAGTATGTCCATGTCCTGCTAATGCTGGTTCATCTTCCCTTACCCCATCCCTATACCAAGCACCGTAGAGGATAACAGGGGTAAGAAGTAAAAGCCAAAGCCAATTCTTATAATTCATTTATAATACTCTCCAATGTCTGATATACCTGTTCTACCAATAGCTGCAATCTTCTAAACACTTCATCCCAATTAGGCTCACAATTCCTAAAAAGGTCTCGATTAACAAAATTCTTAACACTCATTACGGTGTGCTACTTTCAAAGTTGACAACAACATTAGAAGAGGAAGCACCAGTACTATTCCTAAGCTGGAAGATTTCATTCCTAGCAACAGTTGCACCATCAAACTCTGCACGTGTGAAGAATAAGGAAGTGCCATTCGTATAAGTATATGCCCCAAGGTCATTAGTAACTCCACCCTTAATAGTAGCAAAAGTTACTGTCCCCGTCGTTGCCCTGGGAAATGTAATCTCCGCAGAGATAGGTGTCCAAGCTGAATAACCCAAGTTAGTAATAAGTAAACTAGTTCCAAGAACCCTAGAACGATCTTGACTAGATATGAAATTCCAGTCACCAAACACAGTACACACAAGAAAACTGCACAGCAAACCCAGTAGAAAGCCTCCAAAAAAGGGACGCTTCATCTTAATTCCTCCCAAACATTAAACGTGAATCTGTCATTACCCCTAAATCACTCCGCAATCCCACAAAAGGATTACACCTATTTGTTAATTCCGAATCTAACATATCTCTTCCTATACCATTACGTTTATTATAAGCTTTTTGTACCTCTTCTAAGATTGCCATGCAATCCATAAAATCTTTCTTCTCTACTGCTTTCTCTTCCGTTGGAAACTCTTCATGTAGAGAAACTCTCCTATGCATGGAGAAACTATCAATAACATCTACAAGTTTACCCATAGGGAATTGCTTAAGTTGACTTTCCACCTGTGGATCAAGGCCACGAAGAAAGTAAATCTTCCCACTAGCAAAGAGAGGGACCATACCTTCTATCCTCACCTTCTTATTAGAACGTGTTTGGAAGGCATTAATAGGGACAGAGATACCTCGTTTTGCCATTTCATCCCAGAGGACGTATTTAAGTGCTCCTTGGTAGGCGTTACTTTCAACAAGGAGACTTCTAATTTTCTCTCCCCCTTCCGCATTAATGATAGGAACAAGTAAATCAAGGGCTTTATTTGCTGTCTCAAAGGGGTTAAAATACCCATGTACTGCTTTAAGCCAAATCTGTGCATAACTTCTAGCTCCTATTGGGCAATGTTTAACAAACGTAATTGCAGTTTCACAAGCAGAATCTTTCTCTGAAATAGCAGGATCAATGGCAAGAGTATAATAACCCTCATCAGGAAGCTCATGGGGATACATGTAGTTAAACCATTCAGACTTAAAGACCCTAAGGGTAGAGTCCATAGGGTTATTCATGTAGAGACATTGGAACATATATGGGCCAACCTGAGATTCAATTTCCTCTAGTTTCTCCTTAGAGTAGAACATAGAGAAGACAGGATCTCCCTCAGGATCTAAGGCAGGAACATCAAAGACAAGGTAATTCTCCTGTTCCCTAACGTGGGAAACAAGGTCAAAGTCTCCCCAACGTGTAGTAACTACTACCCTAACCCGTGTACCCTTAGGTACTAACAATGGAGTTGCATTCTTATGCCAACCTATTGCAAGCTCAATACTCTCAACAGAGGGAAGCGTAACATCTCCCTTCATTTCATCCTCAGCAGGTGCAACAGTATCATCTTCAACGATAAGATTATAATGCCGACTAGTTACTCTAGTTTTCATACCAGCAGCTTCAAAGGTAGATTCTGGAAAGGCATTACTTCTTGGAATACAAGCAGCCTCATTAGTCCATTTACAGGAAGAAGTAGGAAGTAGCTCAGGAAAGAGAGCGCGGAATACTTCATTGGTATCAAAGATACCCCTAATGTCTTGTAGTTTCCTGCTAGCATTAGGATATGTGTTCGCTGCAATAAGCGTCCTAAAGTTAGTGTCCTGTAGTGTAAGCCAGATAGGAAGATACTTAGTTACAATGGTAGACTTAAGTGAGCCACGAGGCATGGTTATTTGAAGTTTAACATCCTTCCCCGCATCAATATTCTTAAGGACATGATATTGAACCCAATCACATAACTGCTCATGTATGGGATCAAACCAACCATCTTCCTGCATAAGTTTAGCAAACGTAGCATAGGAAGATATACAAGCTTCCTTTAACGTGTCTACTTCTACTGGTAATGTTGCTGGCATCATTTAACCTTTACAAGATAACAACACGATCTTCCCCAAGTGTTGCCATTACATCTGAATCTACAACCTCTAAAGCGTCAATCTTACTAGACCCCAACTTATTCTCTGCTAACGTTGTAACATCACCAACATCAGTATAAGAATATTGATTTACAGTAACACCATTAACTGAAATGCTAGACGTTACTGTGGGTTGTATACTGTGAAACATTATGTTAATCCTTTCTGCGCTCGCTTCGCTCGCACGTCAAGACCCCAAAATTACGACCCCAGACGAAAGGATAACCCCGGCTCTTACCGTGTTCGTTACGCATGGGTCGTCCCCTTTGTTTCAACGCTATCCTTTAAGCCAACCTTCTCCCCTTGGGGTGGAATTTCTTTACCCTTAGCTGCTTGGACAGCGTTTAGTTTGTCCTCGCTTAGGGAAATGAAGATTATGTCGCGACTATCAGTATCAGCTTTATCTCTATAGCCTGTCCTGTCAAGGATACCAAAGGCAGCCTTTAAGCGGGTGTTGGAAGTTGCGCTACTATCCTCGCTATCAACCTCGTCTAGTTCTATAGCGAGTCTCTCCACCGCTTTTACCTTAAGCGTGTTTAGGTGCGCCAAGACTGGATCTTTAACATAATCATCCATTATGGCTGCATCTAATTCCGCACGAAGGGTAGAGACACGATCTTGAAAGAGGGGGGATCTTACAATCTCTTTCCAGCGAGTTAGATTCAAACCCAACATCTGACAAATGTCTGGCAGGAGATGACCAAAAGCCATATATCTCGCCACAGCGTGATGGACAGTTTTTAGATTCTGTATGTCATTGCTCATTATCTTTCTCCGCAAAGCGGGATAGTTCTTATCTTCGTGCGGTCAGTATATAATAAAGGAAGGGGTTTGTCAAGTAGGAAGTGGATATTCATTTTGAAGAGGAAATTTACCCTCATGAGGAGCATTACCTTGGGGGAGAAAAAATTTTAGGAAAATTTTGTGGGGGGTTAATATGTTATAGTAAGCCACCCCTTGGGGGTTTGCCCCACCCCCCGTTGGGCCATGGTTCATTTCATATTGAACGTACAACACGTTTAGAACGTTAGCAATGTTCTATATCTCTTCGTGCCTCACGGGAGATCACTATGTTACACAATAAGCATTATACAATAAGCATAACACAATGAGTATAACACAATAAGGATAATACAATACGTGGAAATGTAGCGTTGCGCTGTTACACAATACGCGGAATACCTGCGAACGAAAAAGATTGAATAGTCTCGCATGAAACCTTGTGGCGTGATAGACTCTGGGTATCGTGAGAATAGGATTGAATAAGACACTAGAAGGAGGTGAATCAATAAGTGTAGATGCGTTTTATCCTATTACTCAACAATTCATAGAACGAAAGATAGACACACAATGAGCACAATAGTTCAAATTGCAACTCGCAACGCAAAGCCTCTAAAGGGCGAGGTTGAGTACGTAGCAGGATTGGGCATAGATGAGGCTACCCTAAAGGGGAAGCTGACATATCCTCGTCTGATCGTGGGTACGGAGTCGAAGCTAATGGGTGCAGCGCAGGATGGCTTCCGTAAGGTGCTGCAGGATCTTTATGATAAGAAGATCTCCAAGGCCATTGATGCTAGCGTTGGTACTGACACTAAGGCGTTGGAAGCTGGCACACAGATTACGAAAGAACAAGCCGCACTTGCACATGCTAATCAGTTGGAAACAATTGATTTGACTATGGACGCGCTGCGGGAAGTTCTCTACTCTACGGCCTTGCAGAATAGGGCCATTCGGGTAGTGAATGAAGTTCCGGAAATGCCCATCGTCGAAGATGACGTTAAGGTATCCGGCGCTGTTGATACCGGACTGTAGGTCCATTAGGGAGAGAGGCGTAAAAACCTCTCTCCCTTTTCTTTTTGTTACCTTTCAGCAGAAAGCATAAGATGCAAACTTGCTTTGATCTACAAGTACAAGAAACCTTTTGCGCGTTTCCCTTACAAAAACTAGCCTTCCCTTATACAGGCTCCCACACGATAGAAAACTTTACTCTTGACTATTCCCCTGAAAAACAGGCAGATATCCTTTCCACCTATTACCTTACCACAGAGAAGCTATCCCTTATCAAACAGGGGTTTAGGCTTATTAAAACTCCCTCACTCCCTACACATCTGTTACCCCCGATTAGAAAGGTTGCTCCACAACCATTCACGTATAAAGCCCTAAGAAAACGTCCAGTTAAACGGGCAACAAGTATAATTCTTGACCTTTAGTCAAACGTTAGTTGGCGATTCTAAGAGGTAACTCGTTGGAGGGCAACGACTTATGGGCAATGTTAGTCATTTAGGCGGGGGTACCCCTTCCTTGGAAAGAGGATTTAGCACTATACACTTTGAGGCCACCCCCCTTTCGTGCCCTAACTAAATAATGATAAATTTTACTAATATAACGCTAAAGAGGATTTAGCGCGTGAACTGCTAAATCGGGGGTTTAGCACGAGGTGCTCTTACACCATAAGAGAACATGTTAACGTGGAAAGGACAGCTATGAGTTTAACAGTAGAAAGTCTTATGTGGTTTGCTATATGTTTCTTCATTGGAATGCTACTTAGTGGGGTGTATTGGATTTTTAAGTCAAGAAAGTAGCTGAATCGGATAACTCTCACTGAAAGGACAGAAGATGTATGTGTTATTAGATATAGGTCTTACGTTAATAATCCTTCTTTGTTTTGTTGGAACCTTTCTCTTGGGGTGGTGGATGAAGGGAATTTATACTGTAGACAAGGAAAGAGAGAAGTTTATGGCAAATCTTTATCCGAAAAGGTAAGAGGAAAGGTAGGTTGTGGTATGGAACAAGTAGCGATACCGTATAAGATACCAGAGGAACTTTTGGCAGAGTTTAAGGGTTTGTTTGTGGACCTACCTAATGTAACATTTTCTGAAGATGCAAGGTTAGACTATATCTTTTATAGAATGTTGGAAACCGGACAGATACTTGTAGATCCGGAGAAGATAGAAAGACACTTTGTGGAGCAAAACATATTATGGGTAGTGTATAATACGAAAGGAGCTAAAGAGTTACAAAAGTTTCTTAATAAGGATATCAATAATGAAACGGGAGAATAACATGAAGGTCGCTGGACGTTTTCTACATGGTGTGAGGGACGGTAATGCATTAACAGTCTTCAAGACAAGGAAAGGTAGACAGCTTGTTTGTGTTGACGGAAAGCCTAATCATAATATTGCTTACATAGGTGGATTAGGGAGAGAGCAGAAGAAAACTACAGTAGATGGGAGTTAGTCATGGGTAATGAAGAGTATCCTAGGTTGATAGGTAGTGATGTTCCCATCCTAGACACAGCATTACAGAATCATCTACTTGAGAAAGAGCGACACAGGAGACATATAAAAGGTAAGAGAAGAGAACATAAGAGAGACTTCCCAACAGGAATGCAGAACTTCTTTAGTAGAAGGAAGGGGAGAAAGGAAGATGTTTAACTGTAAGGATAAAGGTGGAAGGCAGATACATATTGAGGATGTTGCTATCTTAGCGACAGATCATGAGGAGATAATAGCAGGGACAGAATGTACTGTTATTGGTATCTTTAGTGAAGAGGAAGTACAGATTAATCCTGTTAATGTAGGGGAGCCATGTTTAGTTTCTCCTGAGACGTTAGAGGTTAGGGCTTCCTTTATTGAAGATATCCTTGGGCTTACTACAGATGAGGAATTGCAGACTATTATTAAGGATATGGAGAGCAGGGAAGAAGTGTATAGGGAGAGTAAAAAGAGAAAGGTCAAGAAAGAAGGTGGGAAGAGTAAGAGTGTGAGTAGTGGGGTAGTGTTGGATTTGTAAGAGAAAGATGTAGGGTTATGATTGTTTATAAGGTAACAAATAGATTTTGTGGGAGTATTAACCTTAGTCCCATAAGTAAATACTATTGTAAGTACATAAAGGGGAAAACGACAATTCCTGTTGATGAACGTTTACCTTTAATGGCTTTTGAAACTCAAGAACAGGGAGAGAATTTCCTTGGAAATTATCCAGGTAACATTTTACGTTGTAAGGCCAAATGTGTTAAGGAGCAAAACCTTTTCATGATCGAAGCAACAGTTTCAAGTGATATACCAAATGATGTAGACTATTTAGCTAATATTATATGGGGAAAGGAAGGATATTA
>JAAGZO010001096.1 GCA_024206195.1 bacterium
ATTCCCACACTTAAGCCGCCATGTAAGGCGGCTTTTTTAAATGGTATTTATTTATAGGTTTTTTGCCGAAAATAGTATTGGGACCAATAAGAAGTTTTATTGAGATAATACAAATCGATAAATTTAAAGGTGTGCTATGAGAAAAGTAATTTTACTAATCGCAATTGCAGTTACTATAGTTAATACGCCCTGTTATGGTACTATTATCAATATTCCGAGTGACTATTCTACAATCCAAACAGGAATAAACGCTAGTATGAATGGGGACACTGTACTAGTTCAACAGGGAACTTATGTAGAGAATATCAACTTTAATGGAAAAAATATCATTTTAACTTCTAATTATATTTATTCAAGCATTTCGCTTGATATTGACAGTACAATTATAGATGGTAATTCAGTAGGCACCGTTGTAACTTTCGATCACGGGGAGAATAACGATGCAGTAATTTCGGGATTTACAATAACAAACGGATCAGCTGATCAAGGAGGGGGAATCTGTTGTATTAATTCTTCTCCACTTATCCTTAATAGTATAATTTGTTATAACGAGCTTACCGGTAACGGTGGAGGGATTTATTGTAGAAGTTCCAGTCCAGTTATCAGCTATAATACTATAAAAGGCAATATCTCAACTATCGATGGAGCTCATTCTGGTGGAGGGATTTGGTGTTCAGAAAACTCAAGTCCTCTGATTAGCAATAATCTTATTTGTAATAACTCAGTAAATCATCTCGGTGGTGGGATTTTTAGTGGAGAGTCAAGTCCAGTATTATATAGCAATACTATTTCAAATAATCAAGCAGATTGGCATGGTGGTGGAATTGCCTTTCGTAGTTCTAATCTTCTGGGAATTAACACTATTGTTTGGGGAAATAGTAATGAGCAAATATATCTATATAATGGTTCGAGTATTTCTATCACATTTTCCGATATTCAAGGTGGATATAGTGGAGAAGGCAACTTTAATATGGATCCCCTTTTTGCTGACTCAAGTAATGGAGATTATCATCTACAGGAAGTATCACCATGTATTGATGCTGGAGATCCATCGTTTTCAGTGCCACCAGGAGGAGGGGATAGAATTGATATGGGGGCTTTTGAATTTATATTTTATTTAGAATTAGAATACAATCCAGAAGATTTTATATTTGATGTAACGGGAGACTCTACTATCTCAGGTACTTTAAACTTAGTTTCAACCGATACAAGTGGATATGTAAAACTATTTTGTGATTCTTCATGGGTATCTTTTGATGCTGACTCTGTTTATTTAACAAACTTCGACACAGTAGTTGTTACAGCAACATTCGATGCAACAGGTTTAGACTATAATAAAACATTTACTACGGAAATCTATTTTGAGTCAGATGCTCCGGGATTAGAAGATGCGATAATAAATGTTGAGATGACTACACACGCTCCTATTCCCATCACTATCGGGATGATTCCAGATGAATGGCCCGTGGAAGTTGAAGCGGGAGGATATTTTTCTTATGAAGGAATACTTTTTAATAATATAGGTGGACCGATACCTTATCCTGAGCCTATATCAGTTTGGATTAAAATTGAAATAAGGAATATACTATATGGTCCAATTAAAGAATGGCATAATATAAACGTAAATCCTCAAGGAAACAGTTATCCAGGAGCCGTTCAATACATTCATCCCGAAGCTGTCCCAGGTACATATGGATATATTGCTTATTGCAGTCCAAACTATCCTGAAATAATGGATTCATGCTATTTTGAGTTCACGGTTATAGAAGGCTACGGTGGATTTAATCGTGAATGGGAAGCTTTTGGGTGGGGAGACGAAGGTTATTATGTAGGAAATACTCCAACAGATTATAAGCTCTATCAAAATTATCCCAATCCATTTAATACATCTACTGAAATCAAATACACGCTTCCCCAACAATCATATGTTAGACTCGATATTTATAATCTTAATGGGCAGATTGTTGACGGACTATTAAATAGAATCCAACCACCAGGAGAATACTCCATTTTGTGGAATGCTTCCGCCTACTCGAGTGGGATTTACTTTTATAGACTCACGGCTGGCAAGAAGGTCTTCACCAAACGGATGACATTGTTGAAATAGAATGGTTTCTTTTACGATTTAGCGGGTTGGGAGAGATTCCAGCCCGCTTTTTACGCTATTGACAAATCCCCTATAAATTCACTATATTAACATCCATGGATGCCCTCGGAACGTTTCTGAGATTCTGCAGCAGTGGGGCTGTGATAGGAACGATAGTAGTTGAAACAATTTTAGGAAATAACAGGAGAGACATATAATAGATGGAGTAATTCATTATTAGATGTGAAATGAAGTAATTGTGTCATCATATTACTACTATTGGTTAATTAATCCCATTTCAAATAGAAACCTGGAAGGTTCTTTGGACCAGCCCCTGTATCTCTTCGCATAGCTTAACGTTAATGACTTAATGGTTCTAGTAATTGCAACAAAGCAGCTTCGGCGTTCTTCCTCCATCATCGGGCTCTGATCACCTTTTTGTTTGCTCTGAAAAGAGGGTAGTTCATCATCTACTAGCCCAATTAAATAAACATGATCAAATTCCTTTCCCTTGGCTCCATGGATTGTCATTAGAACAACAGTATTAGGGCTTGGAGGTGATTCCTTTGAATGCATTTGGAGCTCTTGGAGAAATGCTTCCAAGGTTATCTCATCCCCCAAAGATCCTTCTATTTCAGACATCAACCTTTCCCATACAGTACGCTCTTCTTCGAAACGAGCAAACACTTCAATATTTGGATCATTGCGGTTTTTATGTTTTGTTTCTATTAGTCTATTAAACCAATCTAGTGAAAATCTACTGAAAGCTCGAAAATCTCTGCTCTTTACCAAATAGCGGGAGATTGAATTAATAGCTTCTTTAATTAAAACACTCGAAGTAATATGAGATACTGCTTTTATCCAGTGATGCAAATAGCCCAAGTCTGAGGTTTGAGACTGGGTGATAACATCCTCAGGATCGATTTCAATTCCAGTAAGCTGAGTAAAGGTTCCACAGACAACTTCCAAACTTTCACGATTTTGCTTATCATTAGTAAGACGCAGAATGGAATGAAGCCATGCGATTGGTGAACTTTCAAATTCATCTTTTCGCTGAGAAACTACGGCAGGCAATTTTTCTTTACGCAAGGCATCTTCAGCACCTTCAAGTAGCTTGCGGTTTCTTCCTAAAATAACTACAGAACCAAGATGTTCGGAGTGGTACTTTTTAATGTCCTTTGCTACTCCAGAAACTTCAGCATCGTAATCAGGGAAAACAGAAAGTAAACGCACGACATTCTTACTCAAGCCAGATCTAAATGCCTTAAGGGGTTTCTTATCAGGTTTTCTTAAAAAATTATGCCGTATAAGATTATTAGCTAACTTGACGATTTCCGGAGGGCATCTGTAATTCATCGGTAATTGTATAACGTTTGATGAATAATCTTCAATAAACTGCGTTATACGTTTATGACTTGCTCCGTTCCACTGATAGATAATTTGATCATCATCAGCAACAATGAATAAGTTCCGATGTTGGTTGTTAGTAAGGGCGCGGATAAGATTATACTGAGCAAGGTTTGTGTCATGGAATTCGTCAATACAAATATAAGGATAAACTGCTCGATAACGTTTAGAAAAAACGGGGAATTTTACAAACAGTTGATACGTTTTCAGAATTAGGGAATTGAAATCAAGCGCATTCCGTTTTGTCAGTTCTTTCTCATAAGCTGGATAAACAGCCGCCATTCGTTTTCCGAATTCTTCATCTCTGAATACCCTACAGCAATCTTCAGGTAAAATAAGCTGTGATTTTAAGCGTTGTATAACAGGTAATGTTCTCCTATCAATTTCGCTTACTACATTAGATATCTTCTTTGCTTCTTTGACCGCATCATTCAAGACAGCTTTTAGATCGATGTCTTGTGAATAAATGTGAAAATTAGGCTTAATGTTCAAATGGGTTCCATGCTGTCGTAAGACATCAGCACAAAATGAATGAAATGTTCCCATAAAGAGACGCCGTTCCTGCCCTGGTACAATGTTAACAATACGGTTCCTGATCTCGTCAGCGGCATTATTAGTAAACGTTAAACCAAGTATACGGAAATTCTCGTTAGGATTGGTGTTTAGTATCTGTGCAATTCGGCAAGTAAGAACTTTGGTTTTCCCCGAACCTGGACCTGCTAACACAAGCATTGCTGATTCTTTCCATTCAGCTGCTTCCTTCTGAATAGGGCTTAACTCTTCCCAGGCGGAATTAAATTCTTTCGTACTCATCCCTATTTTACCCTATCAATTATATCTAAAATACATTTTTTGAAAAATTCGGGAACTCTAGATCCATCGATTTCAGCCTCTTTTAGTTTCTCAATTAATGCATTAGTATACCCGATTTTATCTTTCTTAATATTAGCGACGATTTCTTCATTAAATCCTGGCTCATCACTCTTCTTACTCAAACAGATATTTCTCTCGGCAAGAATCTCGATATATTCATCCGAAAATCCCTCAGTTACAAGAAACAATTCAAGATCAGTATTATCTTTTGGAAGTGGTCGTATGAATTCCCTTTGTTCACGTTTTGATAATCCACGTTTTTTAACCTGCTTAATAAAACCCATTCCTCCATCATCATTGTCACAAATCATAAGCCATGGGATTTCAAATGTTCGTGCGAGACCAACAAATGCGCCTGGTGATCCATTATTTTGAAAATCTATAATCGTTATTCCAGCTTGATCAAATGACTTTTTTAACACTTCTGCAAAATACCGAATCAGTAAATACTCGCATTGACCCTCACAAAGGAGCCATGCACGAGCAAAAAACACTTCTCCCCTAATGCGCTTTGCGTAAGTTTCGAGTCGATTTAGATCATTATCATTAAGGTACAATTGTGTTTCATCGTAGAGTTTCTTTAGTTCAGCTTGGATATCTTTTTGATTTTGGTATATCTTATACAAGCCTTCGATTTCCTTTTTTTCTATTTTCCCTTTAACAGTCAGAATAGAAGTAACTTCGTCATAATCAAACTTTGAAGGATTCTTGGTGCAAAACGTAAGTAATTCTTTTGTATTGAGTATCTTTGCTGAAAAAAACCTCCTTACATGGCAAACCTTGGAAAATGAGCCCTCGCGACGAAATAGTCGAATCTGGGTGAGAGGTACCTCTTGAATAAAAAAGGGCGAGTGGCTTGAGATAATCTTTTGGCTTTTTAATTCGTTTAAATTGGCTGCAAGGGCGCGGGTCGTTTGGGGATGGAGGTGTGATTCGGGTTCCTCTAAAGCTAAGATAGCTTCAGTTTCTTTTTGAAAAGTTGGTTTTAGAAGTACATCGAGGTAGGCTTGGAAAAGAAAGAGGACACTCAAGCTTTGCATCCCCTGACCATGCCGTACAAGTGGAAAGTCCACTTCACCCCCGCGAGCTTTAACGACAACCTCAGCTTTTGACATTAAGTCCCACGGCTTGAGAGGTAATGCCTGAATTGATGTCCTTTGTTCCTCCCCTAATCCCATAATTTTCTGAATCTTTGTTAAAGTATCCCTTACCTCGTGAAGCCTTTCATCTGATTTTAGTAAGCTCTCGTTGAGCTGGGCTAATTCCTTGCTTAAAATTTCCTGTAGTTCTTCGTTAATCTTAAGGTCACGTAGTATTCTACCCCAAAATTGAGAACGAGGAGAGAATTCATTATCTGCATTTCGGAGAGCAGATAAATAAAATAAACGAATATATTCTAGGAATTTTCGAAGGTTCGCAGGATTGGCACCTCTTCCTCCTAGCGGTTCACCATCTAATGTTAGAAATTCCCATTTTGGTATAATTTCGTTTGTAGTTGCATCATACTTACTCGAAAGTCTTAATCCAATTGCGTCCAAATCCTTCTCAGGATCTGTTTGAATGATATAGGTTAGAGCTTGTAACAGAGACTCTGACCACTCATCGCTTTTGTCTTCTTTGAACCAAAGCTCTATTTCAATTCCATCGCTAGTTTGAGGGGAGTCTTTAGCCTTAGACATATAGTAGTCATATTCATTAAAAGGAGAACCTCTTCCCATTGTACTACGTGTCAATGCTATTTTCAAAGCATCAAGTACGGCAGTTTTGCCAGAATTGTTTTCACCTACTAATATCGTAGTATCAGAAATAGGAATAGTTACATCGACAAGACAGCGAAAATTCTTTATTGTAATTTCCCTAAGCTTCATTTGACATTCTCTATCTGTAAGTATGTTTTAGATTTATCTATTTGTAGATGAAATATCAAATAATAATCGTATCATTTAATTCAAATAGCATGGAAGAGAATAAGAAAGACAACACTCTATGTCAACATAAAATACGGTCAGAAAAATTAGACAGGCAATGAAACATTGTGGCGTTTCATATAATGGGACTAATTATGATAAGCATGTCCGACCTATATTTTGGTAAAACAACCCCCAAATTGTTACTCCTGCAGAATCCTTAAAAGGTATTTCTCGTTTATTAAATTTAGCTTATTAAGACTCCAAATTATGGTATAAGTAAAATGTAAGCATCTAACATTTATAACCACAAGGAGGAGTTAATGCGTATTAAGGTCCTTAAACTGGGGGAGGCGGCTAAAGAAGTCGAGGTTACCGATGGTTCAACGGTCAACGATGTTATCCAGCAGAGTAATTTTCGCAGGGAACATCAAACCATCATGCTCAACGGTCAGCCTGCATTCGAGACAGCGGCGGTCAGCGAGGGGGATATCATCACCATGAATCCATCGGTCAAGGGTGGGCGGCATGATTGAGCGGATCAAAACGCAGGCGAGGTACTTTTCGCAAAGGTACAACATGCCGATTAAGGTAATTCATTCAAGCCGGGTAGCACCGGCTTTTACTTTTTCAGGAGGAATTGTTGTTGAGTTGGCGGATAGTTTTGATTCGGAGACGACGCACAATAACGAGGCTATCAGGTACCGTAAGGATGATTCAGAAACCAATAGCAATGATAAATTTATCGGGGAAAACAGGATTGCAATAATTACAGACAGACAGCTAACAGTCCTTTTTCAGGTAACCGATGATAACAGCTTCAGCCTGTTCAACAACATCCTGGAAACAGTTATTCCCAAGATAGCCAGACAATGGCATAAGGAAAGGTCCGAGGTTTTCACCGCACTGTTAGGATCAGGTATTGAGAAGAGGATATCTCTGCTGCGATCTTCAATAAACGACTGTAAGACCAACCAGGAGAACCTCTCACGTCAACTCTTCGAGGTCAGCAGGAGGATAAACGAGGATTCCCAGATACTGGAGATTCTGGAAAAACCTCTGCTTCCTGTCCACAGGAAAACTAAACGGGATTACTCGGACCTCAGAAAACTGGTACCGGGGATGTATTCATCGATCTACTTCGAAGATGAGAAGATCGTTGCTGTCAGTAACTACGTTGAGATCTACTACAACGACTATGATTATGATCTGGGGATCTTTAAGATAAAGATCGATATCGCCAAAGGGGACATCACCATAAGCAACAGTACCAATCCTGTTAACGATTTTCCTCATCCTCATGTCGATATGGACAGCCACGTCTGCTGGGGGAATATCGGTTCGGGGATCTACAAGATGCTGGGACAGAACGAAGTCTACGGATTGCTGGAGATGATCCACAAGTTTCTGTATGAGTACAACTCAGAAAGTCCCTACCAGAAGATCGAGTACTGGAATCCTGATTACTGCGAAGAGGATGACTCCTATTCACGTTGCCGTGAGAACAGCTACGGCTACACCTGCGTGCAATGCAGCGATAGCGACTGTCCCTGGTACGATGGGGCTAATGAGGAATGTGCCGAAGACGCTACTCTGGAATACTGCACTTCGTGCCAGTACCGCTGCAGCTATGGCGATGAGATGATATCCGACTGCTTCGAGGAAAACGGTCCCTTAAGATGCATGGCCTGTGGTTATGACAGCTGTCCCAACTACTTTAAAGAGGATGATTGTCACGATGTCAATTCAGAAGAATGCCAATCATGTAAAATTGTAGGATGTAAGTATATTGGAGGAGATAATGGAGAAACAGCTGCAGCAGGAGTTCGGCATAATGATCCATGCCAATGCTTGGAGCAAGGTTAAGAACTGGGTAAGGCTGGCTTCACCGGATGAGGTCTCAGTGTTGGGTTTGGTCGACGAACTCCGGGATGATGAGAACTCGCTGGTCGGTTTTCTGATTACGGAGGTCTTCCTGCTGGATCAGACCTGCAATGTGGTGGAGACGACTATCAGCGATGAAGCGATATCCAAACTGATGATTGACCTTTCAACAAAGGAACATGACCTCTCAACGCTTAAATGCTGGATTCATTCCCACGGCAAGATGGGAGTGTTCTGGTCTAACACTGATGATGAATGCTGTCAGAAGCTGGCCAATAACAGTTACACCATCAGCATCGTCACCAACCTCAGGGGGGAGATCCTCTGCCGATTGGATATCTACAATCCTGTCCATGTAACTCTCGATGAACTCCCTGTGCAGGTCTATTATCCCGAAGAGGAAACACTGTCAGACTGGTGCAAAGAGGAGTTCGAGCGCAAAGTTAATAAAGAACCTGCAATTGTCAGGAAGACCAAACGGAAAAACAACGTCCCCGAGTTCGGTACGCTCGAGGAAATGGAGGAGGCTTTTCAGAAGGGAGAGATCGATTTTGATGATTATTACAACTACTGTTACTCGGATGATGATCTGCCGTTTTAGGAGGAGAATATGATAGAAAACAGATTCCTGCGCCAGCAGGATATAATAGATCCCGAATTACTCGCCGAAGCCAAGGTGACTATCATCGGCTGCGGCGCGGTCGGCAGCTTCACGGCATTGACACTGGCCAAGATGGGAATTGAGAATATCACCATTTATGATCCTGATAGCATAGAAGTTCACAATTTCCCCAACCAGTTCTTCAGGCTTAAAGATATAGACCGTAAAAAGGTCGATGCCATTGAGGAGATCATATGGGAATTCGAGGATGTGGAGATCACACCTAAGCCACGCCTTTACTCAAGTCAACCATTGGAAGGTACTGTTATTTCCGTAGTGGACTCCATGACGGCGCGTCATACCATCTGGCAAAGCGTTAAGGCTCAGCCTAAAGTGCCCCTGTACCTTGATTCCAGGATGGCCTCTCAGGTGATTCAGCTTTATTCATACCAGCCCGGTAATCCAGATATCCTCAAATCCTATGAATCCTCTTTAGTCAGCGATGAAGATTCCATTGATGAGCCCTGCACTGCCAAAACGATTATCTATTCTGTACTACCATTGGCAGGCTTGATTGCCAGGCAGGTAGTTGCTTACTTAAACGGGGAATGGATTGAACCGGTAATTACGCTGGACTTGAAAACACTCACACTACTGAAAAGCGGGGTGGCTAATGACAAAAAGAGTTAAAATGATAATAGCAATCGTTACTGAAGTATTAAGACGTTTGATCTGTAGAGGTTGCTGATGAGGGATAAAGATGTTGATGAGCTGGCGAAGTCTGTGGGAGTTATTGTTGAGAAGATACTGAAGCTTATGCTACGTGAGAAAAACAAGGAACCTGCAGAGGAAAACCAGCCTGAAGAAGTACAACAGAAAGACTCCGTTGAGGAGTAAAACCGACTTTGTCGGTTTTTTTAGCTTATTTCAAATCTACAACACATCAGGATTTTTTTGACTACTCCATGTTGCTTTCCCAATCAGTTTTATTATTTCATTTAAGCCAAAATGTTGTTACTTTGCATTTAATGGCTTTAATAATCTTACTTATATAAATCTTTCTTCTTCTTTTCCTTACTATGAAATAGGTAATAACTAGTATTAATATTTCAATAAATACTATTAGTATTTTCTGAATTGAATTCAATAAGTTCTGAATGGAGAAAGAACTTGGTAGAAAAGCAATGGTTAGAGCTAATAATTGAGTTCCAAGAAAAATACCTAAAGCTGATAATTCGGTGGCGTTGGTTAATATTCTTCCACTCTGTTCCGATTTAATTTTATCGATGTGTTTTTCCCAACCTACGCCCTGTAGCCTATTCTCAATATGGCCTTTAATATACTTACCAATTTCTCCGATTCTAACATCACTATGCATCCATGCAACGGCTAAGAAAAGAGCAAGAACAGGATATATTAAAAAAAGCATTAAAGGACCATTCTCTATTAAACCAAAAGAAAATATTGAACCTGCTACAATCAGGGTGAATGTTTCAAGTCTATTACGAAAATCCATTCGTTTAAGGATTTCTTCACGTAATGACGAATATTCTGTTAGTATTTCATTTCTAGTTTCAGGACTAAGTGTATGTACATATTTTTTCAATACATCATTGTGATGAAAAGAAAGATTCATTGATAACGCCTCATTAATAGTGAACCAGTTCACCTCTGATATTTCTTCCTTCTGTATCTTAACATTACCTGTAGCTTCTCCACTGAAGATATTGACTACAGCATGAATATTCTCTTCAGGAATAATTTCATCATAATACCATAAGAAATAGGGATCAAACTCTAAACCAATTTCTTCATTAACCTCACGTTTTACAGCTTCAGCTGACGTTTCATTTAGTTCAATATGTCCACCTGGTAAAGACCAGAAATCTTTGTATGGTTCTGTATTTCTACGCGCAAGTAGAACATATTCCTTACCATTATCAATTTTTGTTATAATAGCAGCTACAGTTGATTTTGTCATTTTAATCTCAATATCATAAAATAAATTCTATTGTTTAATTTAAAGGCGAATGAGATACTACAATCTGATTTATCTCAACCCCCACTATGTTCTATCAACTTCAATTTAAGGCTCCTCTATATATGATTAGAAACCGGTACTCATATGATTTAGCAATTGAATATATGAAAGCATCTTTATACTGTCAATAGTTCTTTAACTTCCTTGATTTACAACTCTAAAAGAAACGAGTATCTAATATAGAAACATCGATATGCGAATTTTAAGAAAACTATATAGAAAGGGAAGTATTCTTGATACTTCCCTATTAGACTATTGCTTATCCCCAGGATCCTCAAAGTCACGTTGCGTGATATCATACATGATCTTATCCAGTTCCTCACGGGCATGTTTGGCGGTAACAAGCATTTCCTTTGATGCCACGCCATCGACATCGAGGATAACCTCTGCCCAGCGGTAACCGTTCTTTTTGGTATCTTCAAGCTTGAAGACAGTATTAACGGCTACAACGGGGAGATCGGAACGCTTGAGCTTCCTTTTATGCTGGTTCCAGTGCTTGATCGATGTCGGGCTCAAGGAGAAGACAAACGGCTTTATCTGTCCGTCATATTCCATCAACAGCCACAGCCTCACCTTTGGTTTGCATTTACCTGAACCAATAACCGCTTCTTCGCAGTTAACACATGCATCGCTTAACGGATCGGATACGCTGGGTATTTGATCAATACCGCTGCAGGATGGCAACTGTTCCCCCTCTTTCCACAACGCCCGTATGTTCTGTTCAGCAAAGATAACCGCATTGAGTATGTTTCCTTCTAACGTTTCCTCCTGGGATTCATCGTTTAGGTAATTTTCGCCGTGATCGATATACATTCTGTGTTTGCCGTTATCCTTATGTTCGATGCGTATCCTGGGGATCTCGAAACTGTACCCCGCGGAATCGAGGTCCGTCAACTCCTTCTCCACATTGAAACCAGTATCGCTCAGGATCTGCTGGATCTCATCAGTTTTTACTAAATTATTGGTCAAATTATACCTCCTTATTTGATGTTTATTTCTTCAATCTGTTTCAGAGCTTCTGAAGCAAGCCTAGGGGAGAGGTTATCGTTTTTCTCACGACAGTGAATAGTGTAGCTGCAGATGTTGCAGTGGTTGGGATTGGGATAATGCCAATCCTTGAGCATCGACTTCAGCAGGTTTTTCATCTGCGTCCTGAATGCCTTAAGCTCATCTTCACTCTTGCTGATTCTTATAAACGGATCCCCCTTTTCCTCACCAGCCGAACCATTAGAGGTTGTTCGTTTTCTTATCTCATGAGCTCGCAGGAAATAGACGCTGCAGTAATCGGGATGGAGTTTCGGTTTTATCCATTTATCTTCGGTTAAGAACTCCCCGAATCTCAGGGCATAAGTGTAGAGGTTTAACTGCCAGTCCTGCTGCACTGATGCCAATGCTGGTCTTTGTTTGCTGCTCTTGAAGTCGAGCAATTCAATGGTATTATCTTGGTTCTTACGCACCTGGTCAATTGAACCCGTGAAAAGATGCCCTCCGATTTTAACTCTGAACGGCTGTTCGGAATATAGAACTTGAGCTTCGCGGTTTTCCTTGAGTTTACGGTACCCGTCGATAACCTCAACAGCGTTTGCTTCAAAGGCTGCCAGCTCCTTCTCACGGTCGTTCCATTTAACAGGCACATCGTTGTCCTCGTTGAATTCAAACTCCTCAAAGATTTCCCTGTAGTGCTCTGCAACATCTATATCCCATTTCGAATCATGGATCATATAGATCAGCTTATGCAATGTACTCCCGTGAAGTGCTGCCGGGTGACGATGTTCGGGTGATATCTTGTCGATATGTCTGAAGCGGAACATCAGGGGGCAGTTCAGGTAGTCTTTAATCGTTGACTGGCGGAGTTCTATGGACTGCAAAATCTCGGATTTTGTCATGATAGCTCCCTTTGTATTGATTTAATTTATTGGTTATATTAATTAGATGGTCAGACTACTTAATTCTGCTATTTTAATAGTCAATAAATATTTGGTGTTTTCATCGCTGTTGGTAAAAGATTAAAGTGATCTCCCTGCTATTCGCGGTAATGTTATTTCACACTCCCCACGTAGATAGTTGATAAAAAACGGAAACGTCGCATACTTAAACACGAAGTAATTTTAATGGCTTCTTCATGGAAACTGAAACGATCACTTCCAACGATAGAACTAATCTACTTATCTTATACCACTAAATTATGAATAGATTACCTCACAATCCCAATAACATATGGCTCCTCCTCAATAAGAACTTTCCTGGTTCTGTTGCCCAAGCTCTTGGCCACCGCGACTATGGCCTTAGAAGGCCTTTTCTTTACTGTTAAACGTTGATATTTCTCATATTTGCGTCCTTATTCTGGCAATATACTATGACACCTCCACCCAACTGATCAGTTCCACGGAGTAGCCACCCGTTTCCGATGCAATTCCACGATGCTGGAGTTCCCGTTGTAACATTGGTTCAATAATACTCTTAAGTAGACGGATTCTTTCTTCCATAGACATAACCGACCGGGTGGGTGGACGCTGGAACAATTCTGTATGCTGTTTTTCGATCAATGGAACGCGTTGTCCCTTACTATCCACGGCCAAAGGGACCAAGTGAGTTCTCTGCTCGGATTCCTTGACATGTTCTTTAACTAGCCAGATTGATAACGAGCATTGTTTTTCTTGACCATCGGAAACAGAAGTACCGATGTTGTCGGGTGACACGGTACGCCACCGATTGAGCAAATCGTTTACCATGGGATGATCTATGCCGATGAGGTCAATGGTATCATCCGCTCTGGCAAGCTCTCGGTTCATTGTTCCATTTCGTTCCAGTTTACCATTGCTTGTAGCAATCGAAAATCGTCCGTTTTCCAAGGAGCGGATTCCGCCGCCTTGCTGTTCCAGAGCTATTCTGAGGAAGTTGCTTAAGCGCTTCTGGCTCTCTTCTATATCAGAGAATGGCTTATAATCTTCAAGGCTGAAGCGATCAAGGTCTTGGAACAGCTCGAAAACAACCTTACGTGCTTCGTCAGCATTAGCCATCGCGGCTTCCAGTTCCTCTTTGGTTTGCCTTAATTTTGGATCCGACAGAGCATCCCGGTACAGTTGATCATAACTGAGCCTTTCAGATAGTTGTCCGAGTATCTGTGACCGTAAATCCTCGGTGACATTTCCATGCTCATCTACCTTTCCCAAAGTTCTAGCTATCTCAAATAGTTTATCATTGAGGAGGAGGAAGATCTTCCCTTCTATAGTGTCCGAAAGAATCAAGTTATATACCTGCGCTGTATCACGTTGACCATAGCGGTGGATTCGACCGATACGTTGTTCCACGTCCATAGGATTCCAGGGTAGATCAAAGTTGAAAAGGATTCGTGCGAATTGGAGGTTTATCCCTTCACGTCCTGCTGCTGTACAAACAAGTACCTTAGGGCCATCGGTTCGCTTGAATCTCTTCTCTGCAGCCACTTTTGATCCATGGTCTCCACCACGAAGAACAACAACGCCCTGACCGGGATATGTAGACTCTATTTCCTTCTTTAGCAAATCAACGGTTGCAAGATAGGTAGCGAAAATGACAACTCTTTCCTCAGAATTTTGTTTCCATAACGAACCAAGCCCCCGAAGTAGCTTCTCTATCTTGGTTTCTCGAGAATTGGGAAAAACAGATAAGAGATCTACTATCCTCAAACGCTCTTCAGGCAATGACAGGTCCACTGCCACAGTAACCATCTCTTCACCTTCAGCTCCGAAGATTTCAGATGTCTCTGAAGCCGCCGCCATCGCCAAGCTGTCTTCATCCAATTTCTTTACAAGGCGTAATTTACAGTCTGCAAGTATTCGGTCGACTTCGCTCTTTCCAATAGCATCCCATGTAAGCAGCGTTTCTTCATGAATAAGTTTGCGAGCTTCCTCAATGAGAGAGGAATGACCGTCAATATCCAATGCTTGATCCCGTAGGAAAGCCTCGTGGATTGTCAGCATTAACAAACGCCGTCGCAAGGTGCTTCGTACTGCTGCGAAGCTTGAGGCTGCGATTTTTTGAAAGATTGTCATAACGAAGCCAAGGGCTCGACCTTGGTTGCCCTGCTTTTTAGCAAGTGCAAAGCCGTCTCTCAAATATTCCCGAAGCTTTCCGTAGAAAGTACTCTCCTCTACGGACATTGTGAAGGATTCAGTATGAACCCATCGGCGCGAAAAAAGTGGCGATCCGTCAGAAGTGCATGAGTCGGCCTTGGTGCGCCGAAATACCACAGCATTAAGTCGGTGACGCTCATCGAGCATTTCTTTTGAATTGGCGAAGAGCGTCGGGTTGAGAAGCTGAATCAGCATCCAGAAACGAAAGTGATCGCCCTGATGTGGGGTTGCGGACATTAAAATCAGATCGCGAGAATGATCTCGAAGAGCTTCCGCGAGTTTATAGTTCTCCGTCTTACGAACTTTGTTACCGGAACGGTACGCCGAAAGGTGGTGCGCTTCATCAAAGACAACGAGGTCCCACGGTGGAGCATCCAACAAGCGTCGAACTCGTGCCCGTCGTTTGAGTGTGTCGACGCTTGCAATGAGTCTGTCATGTTTAGCGAATGCATTTGATTTACGGTCGGTAACATCACCTTCGCTGCCAAACACCTCAAAATTCAGGTTGAAGACCTCATTCAACTCACGGTGCCAATTATTGACTAAACCAGCAGGAACGACCATGAGCGCTCGATTTAGTTCACCCCGACTGGCCAGCTCTCTGAGTACAAGGGCGGCTTCGATAGTCTTGCCTAGACCCACTTCATCTGCTATCAGAAATCGTCGCGGGAAAGCTGTAGCAATACGGTGCGTTATAACTACCTGATGAGGTAGAAGATCGATTGGAGCTGCTGTCAGGGCAACTGCGTTTTCAATCAGGGGTAAGGAGAACGCCTCGTAATGAAGCCAGGCCTGGCGCAAACGCTCGGTTGATCCCTCGACATTGGCAATGATTCTTTCTGTTTTTGATAATGCAGGGAGCAGAGTATCCTGATAAACCAGGCGTTCACCTGAAGGAAAAAAGACGCGTAAGTATCCATCCGGGGCAGGAGCAATGACAACTCCTTCGCCGAAATCGGCGTGACTAATCCGTTGACCAGCCTGAAAGGTTTCTGCTGACATCAACTTATCCTCGGATGGTGCAGTCCGACCCATGCCTTGCTATCATAATCCGCAGTACTTCTTTGGTCGTCAATAAGTCGTTCAACTTCCTTTTCTGCACCGGACCACAATAATCTACCGATATGTAGCCCACGACTTGATTTAGATGCTCTATGCTTCCAGTGGTACTCTTCGCTTGAACCGACCATAGAGATACGATTGTGACCTGACGGAACCCAAAAAATAAGTCCTGCCTGACCCTCGTATTCATCCTGAAATGACAGGATCACATCTTTTATATCTTTTTCAATCCAACGCTCAGCATCTTGTCCAGTCAGGACATCCAAACATCCTTCAAATCCAGAAACTACGAGTGCGTTACCGTTGGATGCTGGGAGTTCTTCCGGCCAAGCGTTAGCCATTGAAAAAAACTTTCGCATGGATACAACTTGAGGAGGCCGAACTACTTTTCCAAGAGTCTTGAGACCCCAGAGGAGTGTGAAACCACGTCGTATCCAGGCATCATCTCGGCGTGTCAATACCATCACTCGTCCTCCTCTGAGAAGAATAGGTTCATCTGCTCAATTTTGGTGCGATGCTTGCTTGCCCAAGTTTTATAAAGACTAGAGGCAATCGACGCAGCATTGCGAATCTGGTTGGTTGCCCCATGCGTTTTATGCCATGTCAGTAATACTGATAGTGCTGGATGTGGCTTGAAATTTTCATTGTTCAAAGTCTCGTTGGCATTGATTCCGCTGTTTTCAAAACATGCACCGATAAGGAATGCTGCCTGATCGTAATCGCTGGTCATGCCTTTTCGACGACGACCTTGCCAATCCCGGGCAATATCCAAGTGTGGAGTAAGGTGAAAAATTTTGCTCTTCTCTGAACACCATCCACGGTTTACAAAATCAGAAGGAGCACTACCTGTTCCTCTGAGAAATTTCTGAATCTGATCTCGGGCAAGCTCAGATTTGCCATCGAACAATCGTAAAAACATTCGTGTGAATGGTTCCGCATTGTGAGGGGGCGGTTCTTTGAGGCCACCAGCTTCTTCATCAAGTAATTGGTTGATACCAACAAGAGCCTCAAGAACGTTTATTGGCACACCCTCATCTTTGAATACTTTTCCGTAGTGGCGAGAGAAATATTCTAGTGCCTTACCACGGCGAATGACTTGGAGATCTGCTTCAGGCAGTCCCTCCTTGCTATGATGCTCAAGCATTTCCTGCAGTCGACGGACATCCTGCAATACCTGTCGACGCATTTTTGCCCAGCTTATCGGTTGTGGCTCTTCAAGACGCTTGCGACAGACATGAATTATATCGTATTCAATTTTCTTAGAACCAAACTCACCGGCCCCTTTGGTCTCATCACTGCGAATAGGATAAGTGGCTTCAAGGTAGAATCCCGCATCAAACAAAGATTCAAGAACCGACACCCAAGGAGCATCTTCACTATGGTGAAAGGTAAAAGAAAGAAGCCCGCCGGGCTTAAGAATACGATTTGCCTCTTTCCAACATTCAGTCAAAAGACGCTGGTAGAATCTATCCGCATTGTCATTGTTGCTATCCTCATCCTTTCCGGGTTGACGAGCGCGATTGGCAACTGTCTCAAGAGTTTTGTGGGTGTATTCTGCATTGAAATAATCTGGATAAACATCCTTTAATACTAATCGTAACCAAACATAAAAGAAATCAGCGAGTTCCGCATACTGAAGATTATCACCAAAAGGAGGATCAGTAATAACAAGATCGTAAAATGCCTTATCCTCCGAAATAAGTTCCGTCGAAGATCCACATGCCAACTTCACGGAGTCTAAGACCGGATCGCGAGGACACACTTTTTCACTCTTTCCCTTCAGTGAGTCATTGAGGTAAGGAGCAAGTTCAGCCATACGTTCATTACTTACCAATTCCCAGGGAAACTTTTTCCAATCCAAACACTTAGGCAAGATCTTTGTTTGAGAAGCCCAGTTTCCCCTGCCAAATTTAGGGAAAACGCAATTTTCAATAACAGTAGCTTTAGGATGATAATTATTGTTTGAAAACATTGGTTCAAGTTTGTCAGCACCTGCGTTCCAAATTGTAAACATTACCTGATTTCGAAGGTATTGTTGGAAACCTCCGAGAACAAAGAGTCTACTATCGCTTGAATAGCCTTCTGAATCGTGAATTGTTTTTAGCAAACTGGCGTGTATTAACAATTGTCTGCTGTTGAACATCTTCCACCAAGAATTATATCCATATTTCGGTAAAGGATCTCGTTGATGAGTCATGTGGCTAAATACTATCTCAGATTCGGGCCAATAACCGGCTAAGTCTGTTTTCTTCCTTTCGTCCCATTCATAGAGGGCGGCATCAAATGAATAGCTATCGTTCGCCTCCATAAAATATCGTCCACCGTATAGCTCTCCATCCTTGTCACATTCTGGACAGTAAGATTGTAATGCGTACATAGCTATAGGGGCATCACTGCCAGATTTTTCAATGCTATCAGACAATATCTGCTCCGTTCCACATTTCTCGCATACAAACATGCCCCTACTACCAACAGTACTTTTTGCGGTTGATATGGTATCGCCTGTTTCTGGACACTCCACTATATCAGGTATCTTCCCTCTAACCTCAATTAGACGACACGTTTCTGCACGGGCCTGGTTCCAACTAGTCGTAGCTTCCGTCGAGTCTTCCGTTCTTCCACCGAACTTACTTTCCTGTCTATCATGTGAAGATGCTCCTGATATCCAATCTGGGTGGATGAGCAAGGTAAGCTCGACCTTTTTCTTTTTTGGTTTCAGCTTTACTATCTTTGGAATGGTCTCCTCGATATTTTTACAGTGCGGACATTGTGCTCCAAACTTTCTAAGGCTGGTGAAACTACGTTCCGAATCAGAAACAACTAGAGGTACTCCCGGCGCAATACGCGCCTCACTCTCTTCCAGATCGTATTCTATACTACAATGAGAGCATTTATGAATCCAGTATTTCACAGAGATAGTTTTCACAGCCATAACAGGAGATGAAATGATCGGTGTACGATGACCACAACCGGTAACCTGACAAGGCCCATGCTTAGCCCAAAAGACGTATATGATCTCTGGACCTTTATAGCTATAATCTTTACGTTCTTCAGGAGAAATTGAAGCCGGGACAAAGTCACTCCCCATTACTTCGCCGGTACTAACCTTAGTCCATTTGCCCTTGTGACCACGAGGGCAATCACAGGCGTAGAATGGCATAATCTGAGGCTTTACTTCTCGCTCAATATCCTCAAGAAGTGCTTCAACTTCCTCCTTATCTACATCAGCCATCTCATTCTTGACAACAAACCATGCAACGGGATTGAGATCGTTGCCGAACATCTGCATGCCAAGGCGGGATCCTTCAACAACAGTAGTACCTCCGCCCATGAAAATGTCTGCTACTTTGAGGTTTTTGAACGCACCTTTTTTCTGGTGATTACCGTAATAAGCATCCCAGACTAGTTTAGCAGCTTCAGAAGTATCATCGGGAGCTCTTGTCGCCGCCGCTAATAGCATCGAACGAAAAATACTACTACGCCTTCGCGCCCACCACTTTGACATTTGGTATATAGGTTTGCCAGCGTTTCCCTCAATAGCTGCGATTTGATTTATAGGGACAATTGGGAAGTCTACTTCAAGACAAGTGAGCGGTCTATTGGGATCAGAAAAATCAACAGTCTCACACTCCCAGGTTTTCCCCGCATTAACAGCTTTTGCTACTTCCTTTGCTAGCCATTCAGCTTTTGTATCACAAGTTCTTATCGCCATCTATTACGCCCCGCTCTTTGATAGTTCAATAAACGGCACGGCAACCTCGAGCACTGAAAGACCACCATGAGTCAAAGTGGGATATCCACCCGCGCTCTTCCATTTTCTGCGTCCCAGTACGAATAGGTGTTGACCATGCTTGGTATTCAGAGAAAGATCGATAGGCGGTACCCAATGATCCGTTTCTCCGTCCCCATCAACACAGCGTCCACTCCTAAATCTTTTCTTGAGGTAGTCAGTCTGATCCCTATCCGAGTCCGGGAAAAGTCCACTGGCAGCATAGCCGTGATCGGATGTGATAATCAAGCGGCGTCCCGTCGCAAGACGCTCTACCAAATGCCAGAAGTCATCATTGGTTAGATGATCTTTTACTTCTTTAGTCAGCGTTGAAAGACCCTTTCCCGGTTCATCATGATAGTGTAGGCGATGATCTGGCCAATGATGCCAGAAAATCCAATCGGATTCGGAACTAATCAAATCAGCACAGTCCTTCCAAGGAATGTCCGTAGATTCAGTTCGCGCACCAGTTAATTTGTGAGCAGATCCAGCTTCGTTGTTACCGAGCGATGATCGCTGGGAAAAACTAAGTGCTTTGGCGAACGGAGTAGTATCGGCAGGTAGTTCTGCTCCGGTAGCTTTTGCATTGTGAACAGTGAATCCGCGTTCGGCTGCACCGTTAATAATCCATGGAGCCTCTCTCAGTGAGAAAGCATCGAGGATCAGAACAGCCTTTCCATTATTCTGATTCTCCCACCAATGGATTAGAGAGGTAGAAGTTTTCGGAACAACCGTTTCATAAGAAGCCCATAAGTCCCAACCTGCTGTGGCAATAAACAAGTCCAATTCACCAACGGCTCGATCCCGCCTTGCTATTTCTGCTTCTGGTTTTCCGGCTTCAAACTCAGCTGTACAGATAGACCACGCATAATCAAAAATCGCCTGCCAAGCCTCGTCCGGTGATTTGGATTGTAAGGTTTGAAGGGATGATAGAGCCAGAGGTGACATCAGGATTCCTCCTTCTCGACATCTAACTCATAGGTCATTCCATCGGGTAGTTTTTTTAGAAGTTCTTGAATCTGTGAACCGGTCAGATTATCTACTTTCAATTTCAAAGCACGTAGTTGGGTGCCCGGGCTGATTCCCCATTGCTCAACTCTACCAAGTAAATTGAGAGCTGAAGTTGCCGGTACAGATAGTGGAGTGAAATTACCTGATCCATCGAAGATGCCAGGGGGTTGAGGTTGCTCACCACCTTCACCTGTCGGTGCAGGTCCGGTTGTCCCACCAGAAGGCGGGAATATCGTGCTACCTCCGTTTAGCGGTGTGGGCTGTTCTCCTCCAGAAGGGGGTGTAACTCCGCCTGTTGCAGGAACAGCTTGGGGGAGGAGTATGAAGGTTTCGTCAAGGTGTTTTCCAGTTCCCAGCTTGCCTCTCATGCGTCGCCATGCTTCATCAAATGACTCGCCATCTTTGCATTGAAGGTATTCCATCCCACGCAGATTAATTGCAACCTTGCCCAATGAACACAGACGAATAATATGTTCCTTAACCAACGTTTCTCCGAGCCATGGAATACAATCCTTCTCTCCTGGGCGCGGTTCTCGAAGTTCACGCATTAGTTTTCCGACGGATTCGTTATTGGGCGCTGCTGCCAGTACGAAATTCTCAAAATCCTCAGGGATGAAAAGATTTTCATTGATATGTTTGTCGATGGCGTCCGGAATCTTCGCCCCTTCGGCCTTATGACTCTCAATGTAAAAACAGCAAGTCTTCGGTTCCTGAAAATTCCAGTTTGAAATCAGTGCAAACCGGTCAAATCGGGCTTTTAGGATTTCCCGCAATTCTTTCTGATATTTCGATTGCAGGCGACCATACTCTGGATTCTGAACTTTCCAGTTTTCGGATAAATAAACAGCCCTTGCTAAAATGATGAGGTCCCTGTCTGTGAAAACATTGTCACTGCCGTCTCGTGGCAATAGGAAGCGAACAGCATTTCGTTTTGACTGGAGATTGTAACGTAACCACTCACCGAGATGTGATTCTATCTCATCAGGTATCTCAGGGAGCACAAGAACGGGAATGCGGTCATCCCAGTTGTTTGGCCGTTCCGATTCATCGATTATTTCCCAAGGTTCAGATGTCCAGTGCTGTGGTAAGATAATCACTCGGAATCGCGATGCAACATCAGAGGATCCACTAATTACGTATCGAATCTCTTTTGAGAGATGGGTAATATCTTCACCTTCCTTAAAGAGCTTGTCATTACGAGCGCTTGCGATCAGTTTTGCCTGAGGATTCTCTTCTTCCTTAAAGATGTACCGATTACCATCTTCATGGATGTTAAAGCTGTTTTCTGTTATGGAAGACAGCTCGACGTGAAAGCCATTGTCATCAACCACTTTGTTCCGTGTTATGTCAACATGCAGGGTTGCCATATCAGCACCGGCGAGGTTGCTCTCTGCCAGAGAGCGAAGCCAAAGAGCTCCGATGATACCCTCTACGTGAGGTACTTTCTGTGATGTATTAGCAACAGCGTCTTTTACTGCTTCAAGATTGCGCATCGCCTTTTCACGTAGCTTAGAATGATGTTGATTAGCAACAGAATCCAGAAGTGCTGTGATGCCGCTACTCTCATCATCTAAACGGAAATCCGCCGCGGTGATGATCGGCGTGTCTTTGCCGCGCCGCTTGAATAGGTCTGCAAGAATACGGATGAGGTCTCGGGTTTCCTGAGCATGTGTCGCCATAAGAACTTGGTCTTCGAGAAGCTCCATCAAATGCGGTGCATAAGGCCATGCATGAACAAATTCTTCCCTGACACGTTGGTGTTCTGCGGGCGCAATATCCTTAAGTCGAATGTATTCACTAAGATGTATTTCAATCGCTTTCGCGATTCTATCGTTTGCAACTTGGTCACGGTTTTCAAAGAGGCGGTGCAGGAGTAAACGAAGACGATCCTGCTTAGCGGACGGACCCTTAAAATCGACGATTATCGGATTGACACGTTGTACTTGCTGAAATGCGTCAGTGTTACCGTTACGAACAGATATAACAAGTACCAATAAGTCGGGATGCTCCTTGGCGATCTCGGAAAGAATCTGGATGAAATTAAACGCCCAATTGCGCCAGGGGTACTGCTTCGTGTTCGTCAATCCGTCATACCACGTTTGGAATTCGTCTAGGATGAGTGCGGTCGGTGTGTGTTTGAACAACTCAAGCAGGATTTCGTCGCTAGGAATATCGGTTTTTCCGTCGCCCAAGCTTTCCCATTTACCCTTACAGTAGTCTCCATAAGGATGTTGTTCAAATAGGAGATCCCAAAGAAATTTGTACCGCTGGCGGTGTAAACTGTCGCTGATAACTACCATTCCGCCTCGTAATGGTAGGGCGGCAATCTTCTCATTGCTCAAGCGATTACCCCATTCTGTGAGCCATTGAGAAGTTGCTGCGTTATCTGTTAGGGCATGGTGGATAATGGCCATGAGATGGGATTTACCTTGACCACGCCCACCCTTGAGGGCTACCGGGCGTCCTTGATCGGGACTAACGGCTTCAACCGTTTTCAATACGTCAGCTGTAGGATATGTAATCTTAAGAAATCCTGATGCAGGCACTTGTGTCGCACCAGTATTATTCTTATTAGTCAGCTCAATGGCAGTACCTTTTAGGCGTCGCCCTTTAAACTCATTGCGTAGCTCAAGTCCCAACATTAATTCAGTCCTCCTTACTTACAGCTTTTCATAGATCGGTTTGTCGCTGGAGTTACTCTGCCCTCCGCCACTTCGCATCCACTCGTCAACCTCTTCTTTACGAAACTTCCACAGGCGGTTGATCTTGTGACAGGGCATCTTTCTATCAATAATCCATCTGTAAATAGTGTCCCTCTTTATGCCAAGATAAGCCGTAATCTCGTCTAAGTGAACCATCGATTTTCCATAATTAGCTCCGTTATGTTTATTCAGTGAATGCCCCAGTGATCGCATGTGAGTAGAATTCGAAAGATTAGCCACGACCGACCTACCGGCATTCATAACCATAAACCGGGTTTAATTAGTTATAATGCATTATAATAGAACACAAGTCAAGTCGGTTCTTGAGAAGAATTTGAGGAGCGTAAATAAAATGAGGGCTTTTGATTGAATCCAATGCCCTCTTGGAAGAGATTCCTCTTTAAAACTTGCCACATTTGATGGACGTGTGAAAGAGAAACGAGAGTAAAATACGAATCTCCCTCAATTGGTAAACCAGGTGGATGGCGGACTTCCTGAAGCTCAGAGAGCCGGAAGTAGCCCAACTAGGTTTCCAGACCAATGGCGAGACCGAAGAATAGGTCATTGCCATCAAATTCAATGATATACAAAATCCAGTTTGCTTTCAGTATGAAGAATTTCACTCGGAGCAATGGGCTGGACCGGAAGTTAAATAAAGAAGTGGGAAGTTTTTGAGCGCTTCAGCAATTGACTAAACAAGGGAATAAGGAGGTTACTGCATCAGCTGGTATTCGGCTTAAATTCCTGGGAGATAGCTCGGATTATGCAGCTGAAATATCACAGTGTGAGGAAAAGGTTGAAGCGGATTGATCTAAAGTTTTGTGAGTTTTTTCAGTGCCGAGATGTTGTTCTTGCCTAAAAATTTAAATAGGAAGTACCAGAATCGGCGTTTCCCTTATAGAAAGGCCAGCCACTGATATTCTTATACCATCACAAAGAATTGGTTTAATACGCTCTCCCGATGTTACCATCCTCGATTATTGAATTTGAGACTTTATGCCATATTTGTGAATTGGTGTAAGAATATTATTGGAGAAGATAACTAAAATTCGATAATATTGCCAAGCCAGGTCCGTCTCACAGCAACATATAGTGCGTATTATACAGAATTCGTTCAGAGATTCACGAGGTTAATTTGATGATTATCTCTTTGCGCGGCAGCAGCCAAATCCGGGATGTCCTATTCCATTGGTGGCCATATTACTCAGGTGCTCCCATTAGATATCCTGTTGTAAGCCCTTTACCCTTGAACCAAGCCTTCACAACGCTTTTGTTATCTGCCAGTATTCTATCGATATCATCATTTTTAGGAGCTGACCACCATTTCCAATTAACAAGTCTCTCAACAACTAATTTAGCTCTATTCATATCTTCATCTGAAAATTCCCTATATAAGGGGCGTGCTCTATCCTCCGCATCTTGAAGATCTAGCTTGCCACAGATAGCGTCGCGAAGAAGCTCACTCCATGCCATGATTGACTTTGACCGGAACATCCGCGACAGCTTACGCTGATTAGCATTATTGAGGGTAGCCTTCGGATTCCAATTATTCAAGGCCAAATCATAAAGTATATTCATAAACTTAACAAGGTTCGCAATCTCGTAGTGACGCCTATATGACTCAGTGGCCATGTTATCTTCTACAGGAGTACGATAAAGAAAGTTTGAAAATAATGATTTGCTTAACATATCTAATGTCAAAGGTTTCTCATCAGTACTACGATTACTTGCTGATACAAATTGTTTCAACTTGTTGTCTGTACCCTCCAGAACGGCATTGTAAAGGTAACTTCTAAACTGCCTGTTTCGATCTGCTTTCGAAACGGATTGCCCATCCTTCTGATTAAGAAACCTCATAAAACCTGCCTCGCTCTTCTTTTCGTTATCTTCTAATCCTTTATATTCCTCGAAGTCAATCCCAAACTGGCTACCCAGTTTAAGCACCATAATTGAAGAGTAGAATCTCGCTTGAGCAAATCTGTCGTGGGCTGCAATATTCGTCTGATTGAGCAACCTAATCCCAGGATTCCAATAAACCTTGCACTCAAACTCTCTCCTGCCAGTCCAAAGCAAAGCGGCAATCTTGTGTTGTCCATCAAAGAGCCTGATGTGATTCCCAACCAAGCGCCCGATCGAAGGCTGTAGAACCGGGTGCTGTTGGAAGTGCCTGTACATATTGAAAACCTTTTCAAAGATCAAATAGCGCGGTTGAAGGCCTATAGAAGCATCAGTATCGTCATCACTGTCAAGTAAATCAACGGGCAAAATTGCATAAAAATATTTCCACTCTGTTGCTGGGCATAGAAATAAAGGATAATCCCTCTTAAAGTTAGCTGATTCAATGGTCATCTGGTTATTCTCTTCCTTGGCTACAACTGATTGGGCATAGCTGGAAATGTCACCATTTGTCTTTAAATAAATCAGTAAATCTCTAAGAGTCAAGGTATCCCCTTGATCGAAAAAATCTTTAAGGCGAAGCTTTACCCTGAAATCTTCGAGTGTAAGACGACCCTTTTGGAGATTATGCGGTTCACACATCGGCGCGATGTTGTCAAGTTCGGTAACACCGCCGGCAGCAAACGATCGAATATGATCAAAATGAATCTTTTCGTCATCTGGTATCTCATGACCAGTTGCGAAGCATTTACGGCCATGGATTTTCAAAATATGGGCTTTTTCATCATCCGTCAACCGTCTCTTTAAAGTAATTGCCATTCTTTAATCCTCCTTATGCAGCATTCCGAGATATTCGAGTAGGGTGCCATCGACTCATTGATACTTAGTTACTCTCTTACCCTTCCGCTAGTTAATTTCTAATAGCCAAATGAAGCCAAAGGCTGTACATCGTCAAAAGTTGTGGGGTTGATAGGGTAAAACTATAAGAGAGAGTTTTTGGTATTACAAATTGAAAATAAATTAAAAATCCTCCAGCATTTCTTCCAAACAACTTCGACATTCTGCTTTTAATCCGGTCGCTTCGCTTTAGCTACACTCGGGCTCCGTTCCACCTACTGTTAATATAACCCAATGTCAGATTAAATTGCAGCTATTTCATATTAAGAGTATTGTAAAATTCCTTCACCGTTTTAGTCTCCCAAGCCCAAAACCCATGCTTTTTTAGAAATTTATTTGAGATATTCTTACATTTTTTCAAATACTCTTTGTGAGTAATGCTACTCGTACACTTCATTCTATGTGCTCTTTCTATTCCCTGAATTTCCATTCGGGCATCTTCCTCTTCAGGTGTGGTGAAGGCGGGAATCTTTTTTAATATATTCTCAACCTGCTCCTCGGTTAAGTATAATTCAGGAGTATCGTCAGGATAATAAAATTTGTCTATATTAGGATCGTAAGGCCGTGTCATTATTTTGTTAATATCTTCTTTAATAAATAGAATTATGAATTTTTATCTAATTCTGACTTAATTAACTCTTTCTTTTTCTTTATAGTATTTAGGTTATTTTCAATAGCCCGTATCTCATCTTTGAGGGGTTCTTTGCTTTGCTCCAAGTCAATAAGCTCCGATTTTTCATTATCTATTTGAATTCCAAGTTGTTGGAGTCGTTTTTGAGCTACAGATAAATTATACTTTAATGTTTTTATATCACGCCTAAGTTTTTTCAAACGCAGTAACAATATCGCAACAATTTTTTTCCAAAATGAATTTTGTTTTTCAATCTTTTCATTTAACCTACGCAACAACTGATTAGTCTCTAATTGTTCTTTCATTAGATCTGCTATTTTCTGGTCTTTTTCAGATATTGCCGTTTGCAATTTGGCTAAGTCTTTTGATTTATATGCCAGTTTTTGATTTGATTCTGAAAGCTTATACTGAAGTGACTCAATGATATCCTGTAACCTTTTTTTCTCTGCTTGATGTTTGTTAGACCAATAAACCCAAGTCCCACCATTACTTAATAAAATTACTGCAGTGCTTACTATTAATGTAACCGGTTCAACCATTTATCAGCTCTTTATCAATCTTCGAGTATTTCTCTTCAACAGTTGCGATCAAGTCATCTTCTGAATCAATATTTTCCCATCTTTTTATATCTTGAAACCAATCATTAGTAAAAGCTAAATTTTCCAATGTATACTGATGAGAATTTCTTACCAAAGATTCAAAGCCCTTAAGTAATTCATCATTTTTATTAAGCTTTAGCTTACGGAAATCGAGAATTTTTTCTGCTTTTAAAAGGTTGTTCTCCTGCTCAATAAGAGTATTATTATTTTGATTTAATATCCTATCTCTTTTTTCTAGCGCTTTATCAATTTGGTGCGACATCCAAACCAGGCGGCCCCCATAATATAAAAAAGGTGGAATGCATGCGTGGTTAAATGAAACTACATTAGATGGAAGAAGCAATCCAACTAATATTGCGCAAAGATTTGCCCCCGCCATTAAAGAAAATGCTCTATAATTTGCTTTTACGATAACTCGTTTTAATGATTTTTCTGTTTTCCACAAATATGCGCCCATTAAGGTATTCGTAAGCCCGGCGCCTGCTATGTCTCGCGCTTTTAGTGAACCAAGAATATTCATAATTTCTTTATTCTGTCCAATATCGAGAATCCAGTCCCTTATACGATGGTGGCCAGGTAAAGGAAGTCCCTGACTGGAAAAGGAGTCTTGAATAAGATGTCTGATCCAGTACCAGACGGTGAGTGCTAATCCGGGCATTTCTTTTTGCCCTGAAAAATAATCTCCCCAATTTACTTCAAAGGGATTAAGAATATCATGACCATATTTCCATCTATGCCCATATCCACCGGGGCGAATTGAGCCAGGGGCTGAATCAATGTCCTGTCCTGAGTGACCACCATTATCAACGGTGGATCTACCCCAAGTATTATGATCGTTTGCGAACGATTCCTTTAAAACCATAGAAAGACCAGCACCCAAAGCCCCAGCTAATAACATTACAGGTACATCAAACGGCCGCCAATGGGCAAAAACGGATTCATCTACATCTGTCATCTTTTCTAAACGAATACTATCTATTGCATCTTCGAATGGATTAAGATCAAACAATGGTATTTCTACCTGCGATAAATTATAAGAGGCCATCAAGTCATTCATATTATGCGGAGTTCTACTCTGTAATGGTATTTTACAATCATAACCTAAATCACGTTCCAATCTTTCCTCCCTAATAATTTTCATTAAGGAATCTTGTCCTTGTCTTAATTCTTTGTCAATATTAATAAGTAGGAGCTCGTTATCTTTACTGTCTCTTAACTTTTTATCAGCCATTTAGATATCGCCTCATCAACTTCTTTCAAAGTCAAATGGAGTTTATTTTGGATTTCGGATGCTATTATGGAGGAAGATAATATTTGTGGTAAAGCAGGAGTTACTGAAGCAATAAAGATAGCTTTCTTGACCTCAGTATGCGCCAATTCCTGTAAACTATGCTCAACCTCCATTATCTCAATACATTTTTTGAGAGCGGATTTCTCTTCTTTTTTATATTCACCATCAACCCATGCGGCAAGAAATAGCATTCTTAAAAGATATTGTTGCTCATCAATTGACATGGATGGGGGAATTTCAGGCACTTGTGGCTCGCCTGATGGACAATCAACACCCAACGATTTAGCTAAATCCCTAATCATATTCTGCTCTAATTGATCGATATTTTTATCGATTCCAATAATATAATACACAGCCCTTACACACCAATCCGCTAATATATTTGATAGTATTGGCATATCATCCATTACTTTTATGATTGTCATCAGAAAACTCCAATTTTAAAACATAAATATGTTGTGAAAATCGAAATCTATACTATCGATTATAGATTTTTAAAAATCCAGTTGCTCTCAGTTATTTTTAATTTCATATTCCAAAGATAGTCATCAGATTAAATATATACATAAAATTATTCAAAACAATCATTTTATCATGCAATTGATTTCCCTTAAGCCACTCCCATACCGAAGTAGCGGTGGCCAACAACTCCCCAAAAGGCCACATAGTCCTTTCAAATATTAATTTTCCACATTAAAAGTACAGGAGGATTTTATGTCCAGGAATCTGTATAATGCCCACAGACAAGGGGTATCCCGGGCTTTTCATCAATTTTATAAATTTGCGATAATGTAGTCTTTAAAGAAGAATCAATATTCGATTTATTATCTAAGCAGGAAATTAACGAATACTTAATTGGATTAGATTTTAATAGTTTTGCCAATATGTAAAAAGATAAAACGAACACATGTCACACAATAAACCAGCTTCCATCTCAGCACTTAATGGAGGATCATTGATATCTTGGATACTTTCATGAACAGCCGTTATTATGCGCTGTGTTTATATCACGCCACCTTGAACAGTATGTTCGCTCTCTAAATATCCAAATACATCATGATAGCCAATATTGTTTGGCATAAACAAACCTGTTTCAAAAGGTAGTCAGGTAAATGACTCACTATAGAATAGTCCAAGATTATAAGATCCCATTGTTTTATATTTTAGCTCCTGTTTGGACTATTGAACAAGCTCATAACTCGGAGGTTAAGGATTCACAATCCAAGCAAACTCTTTGAAAAATTGAAATCCTATCTCACTTCATAAAAAACCCGAGCTATTCCAACTCGGGCGGGTAGGGGATTACCAGTTCATTAATTCCTTCAATTTCTTGTGAATCTCTGCACCAAAGTCTTTCCTGTCATCATAAAGCTTATTCATTATAGTTTCTGGACCATCGGTGTTATAAACAACAGCCCAGGGATTTCCTCGGGGGTAATGAGGATTATCAGGATCAAGAGTATGTAATCCTTTCTCGATAAATATCATCGTCGCGGTCTTATTGATTCGTAATAGGTAAAATGGATATTGCTCTTTATTGAACTTCAATATGTGCTTTTCAAGGTAATCGGTTTTTCTTTTGTCAAAGGATTCGATGGCTTGCTCAAACTGTTTTCGGAGTTCTTCAGCTTGTTCGGGATCGATTACTCCAAGTTTTTCTTTTATATAGTCGTTACCATAGATTTGAATATCAATATTGATATGATACCATAAACGATTGGGAGCAGTAATGAATGATAAATAGCATATGGTTTTATTATGTTTTATGAACATTGTTTTAATTTTGGTTAGAGTTTGTTTCAGGTATGTAATTGGTTGTAAAGTTAGACCAGTTACCACGTTGATGAGCTATTACCAAATGCTCAGGCAAGGGCCGTTTGAAATTGTTGCATATTGCTATATATCTTATAGTATCCGGAGCCCCGTTAAGAATTTTTCCGGCCTCGTACATGCCGTGTTTTGTCCAGATGTCACGGATATGTTCCAGGGGATGCCGTCTTAGCAGGTCTGCTTTTAAGGTATCTGTCCTGATTTTTCGGTTTTTGGGATATTTGAGTTTTGTCATGTTAATTTTACCTATGTGTTTTATGATTTGATTGTTATATTGGCGGGTACCCACCATTACTTTCTGTAGTTTTTGATTGCTTCATTGATTTCATCATCCAATTGTCGTAAATCCGTCAATGTTTTGTTCGGTTGCTCAGATGAATCTGTTTGATTGTCTTCGGAATCGAGCCGGTTGTTATCCTTCCTTTTCTTCAGAAGCTTCAGTTTGTGTGAATCTACAATATATTTCTTTCGATATATCATATCTTTCTCCTTGGTTAATGTTTAAGATTGTAAAAATGGCTGTAGTGGCTGCAATGGCTGTTGTTTTTCAATCCATATATTTTTTCTCTACATACTTTTTTTATATTTAATATAAACATTACAGCCATTACAGCCATTACAGCCATTACAGTCATTACAGGCACCGCCTTCATGTATAATGACTTACAGCACCAATTCTTGATTAGTTATGGGCACCTTCCGGCCATTACAGCCATTTGAAGCCAATTTATCGAATTTAGCGTTGTCTATTTCGTTTTTCAGCCTATCAGTCATCATAAAACAGTAATGCCTTGCTTCATTTATTTGTATTCGATTCGCTTCACCTGCCAAGTATCCCCGTTTTTTAAGATTCTTGGTCACGCGATTGTAATGAGACCTTGAAATATCGTAATCGTGGAAGAACTGCGCGGGTAAATAACCCTGCTGAATAAATTCTGAATAAGTGCCGCTATTATCCTGTGCAGAGTAATTTAGTGTCAATTTCTGAATGAACCTATCGCTGTCAGCCTCAATATCCGTGACATTGTCCCTGAATAATGCTTTTTCATCATCTGTTATTGGAACCTTAATACTGTAGCGGAAGCGGTGGCTGTTGATTTGATCGAAAACCGATTTCAGTTCGGTCCTGATATAATGGCCTAAACGCTTTAGAATCTTATCCTGAATTTGAGGATCCATAGATTTACTTATGACAGGAAACTCAATGACAAAGAACTGATTGTTAAAATCATCTTTCGGTAATTCCTCCCTGGATACATAAAGCGGAATAGATTCATTGGTTAGAAGAATTATATTCATGTTATTTAAAACCTTGTAAGGATCTTTAAACTTCTTTTTTACCATAGCATATTTCTGTCCGGAATATTTCTTAAGGGTTTTGTACTGTGACATTTTTGAGGATTCATTTTCCTCAACGATCAGCAATTTCTTCTCCACTTCATACGTGAAGCTCTCTTCATGCCCATGCCATTCAAATGTCAATGGTTGGTAGATCTCTCCCATAATCTCCGCAAAGGTCGATTTGCCATTGCCTCGAGGTCCCTTGAAGATCAGGGTAGGCAGGCTCTGATAATTCGTGTAACAGAATACAGCCAGGTATTCTTTAATAAAGTCCTTATGCTGACAGAATCTGTCATCCAGGTAATCTTCAATAAACTTATTATCTTTGATTTCAACAGGTAACGGGGCATAATGTACCTTTATAATACCCTCATTAAGTTTTACATTATGGTATGATTCATCAGCTTCGATATCCCCAAGATAGTCTATTCTGCTGATGTGATTAATATGTTTCCTTTTTACCAGGAACTCGAAAGCCCTGCTCCTTTCTTCCTTAGTTTCATTGGTGTTGGTCAATATATGGAATTTCTTCTTCCCGATTTTCTCGATATAGAACTCGTCGCTTAAAATACCTAATTCAAAGACATCGGTGCCGTATGACCAGTATCGTAAGCAGGCTTTCTCAATCGGGGTGACATATTTTTGCATCCAAAAAGTTTCACCACAGGTTGAACAATAGATAAACCAGTTCTGACTCTTCTTTGAATATTCTATAAAAGCCGAGGAGGTACTGTCTGCATGAAAAGGGCAAAGGATTCTCGTTTTCCTTTCAATATCCTGAACATTGATCTCCTCTCCATCTGCATTGATAACTTCCAGATTATTGTCCCAAAGAGGACCGAATTCATCGACTATGATATCTTGCTTATTAAATGATGAGGACATTACCGCATCGTCTGGAGATCCGTATATATAACGGGCGGCATCAGTAACGGCAGGATCACATTCGGGGAACAACTCAGTTGCTATGTGATTAGATATCTTTTTGTAGGTACCTACGCATCTGACAGGATGGTTGAAAAACAGGATTATGTGATATTTATGTTTGTCCGGTTTATGGCTCTTGCTGGTGATGATTACATAGTTGAGATTATTATCCTTCAGTCTTGCTTCCGCATCATGGATCTGCAGTCCGTTATCGACGTCGACTACAAATCCTATTGAACTCAAAAAGTTCTCTTCTTTTCTATATCCACCATTCCATTTGATAAAAGAGAAGTTAAACTCCTTCAGAGTTATCTCTATGTCATTTAATTTTATCTGTTCGCTTTCGAACCAGAGATTTTGGTTTCCATTATAATTCTTTTTGGCTAATGATAATTCGATTGTGTCATTAAGACTCCTTTCTTGCGGTTGTTTTGTCATAGTTGTTAAGTGGTTTAAAATTTGTTCCGTTGTACATCAGGTTCTTAAGATTCCTGATCGATTTTGAATATTGAAGGGGACAGACAGATGCATTACCCTGATAAAACTCATTCAGAAGGGTCTCGAGTCCTGCACCGTCGAATTCGAATGATGATTGGTTATCTGCTCGGAGGTGCCCGGCCAGCTGTTTCTCCATACTCAGCAGGTATGCAGCCAAGTAGAAGTCCGTGGTTGTAATTGATGATTTCATGGTATCATGTTTGGTTGAAATTAATGTTTCGCCGGATATATCGGCTCAATTATAAGATGCGATATTCGATGATAGCAGGATTCGATGTTTCGATATAGGATGGGGAATCGGGGAGGGTTTTAATTCACCCTTTATAATATACGTAAAACTTACCAGCTTGTCAATAGCAATGTGAAAATAATTGCTATTTATATTGCCTTCTTTCAATGAGTTAGGTACATGTGCGGAATAGATTCAAGCCTAAAAAACACATCCAAAATCAGCAGAATAAAATCGCCTTAAATGAGCGTTAAAATCGAATGAACGATTATTACCGGATAAGCCCGAAACATAACTCACTGTCTAACGGGCACTTATGAAATCCCGGGATTTGAGTCATTTTTCACCCCGGCAACCGATTGAATCCCAGTAAGTTACAAATTCATTATCCTGATTTAAGCCCGATTGTCATCCTGACATATTCCCGATCGTCGCTCAGGGGGCAGAATTTTGGAGTAGCTATGAACAGATTGAATTCGTACTCGAAATAAACAAGCTTTCGTATTTATTATCTATCAGTTGACTTTAATTACACATCCCGGTTATAATTTATCATGCTAGATAATAGACCAAGTAACATTTTATTACATTAACAAGATGTTAGATATTAAGGGAAATCCGTTAGCTGATTATATCAATGAAATTTGTAAAAGCTCTGGATTTGATCCTTTGGGTGATATCTTCGATGGATGCGACTTAGTTGAAGACGGATTTTCAATTAAATACAACGAGCTTCTCGCTTTTTCGATAGTACAAAACTGGGATCCAGCCTACAACCCGAATGCCAAAGCAATCTTGAAAAGTAGAAAGAAGTTTAATGAGTTTTTAAAGAAGTTCGATTTTATGGAAGGAGCTCCCCCAAAAGATATTCTTTCTGAGTATTTGCGTTTAGCAGGTAAATTCTACAAGTATGGATTGATCATTACAAACTTCTTGGAAGCCCACCGGATCTACTCCACAATAGAGAGAATTTCCAACTCCGATTTACCGGTATGCGTATTTGGCGAGACAGGAACCGGCAAAGAACTGGTTGGTTCGATAATTCATAAACTTAACAATTCTAAAAACAAAATTACCACTTTAAATTGTGCCGGTTTGCCTGACCATATTCTCCACAGAGAATTATTCGGATATGCCAGGGGAGCATTTCCGGGAGCAACCGAAGATCATGAAGGTTACCTGGCCAGCGCTGATGGCGGTACCCTCTTCTTAGATGAGATCGGAGACGCAGGAAAGCTGTTTCAAAAAGCGATGTTAAGGTTCTTGGATGATGGAACATATAATTGTTTAGGCGATCCTTTAATCCGTAAGGCAAAATGCAGAATAATATGCACTACCAAATCTACCATTCAGGACTTCCAAAAGGCAACTCCAGATTTTTATCATCGAATCTCTGGTCATACTATTTATCTTCCTCCACTAAGGCATATGCGGTCAAATATCCCGCTTTTATTGCTTCTTCATACTTTGGCCATCTCAAAAAGGTATAATTACTCTGATACCGTAGTATTTCCGGGGATCTTATTGAAATTTTGGATTGCAGGTGCGGAATGGGAAGGAAATTACCGGCAGCTCAAGAACCATGTTGAGGATTATGCAACTAAGTTTATCCACCAGGAGCGGGATGGGGGATATAAAATAGATCGTCCTTTCTATAATTTGATCCCTATAGATGGTAAATTCTTTGAAAAAGATCCCCTTTATATCCTTAAACAATGTAAAAAGGATGATACTTCGTATAGCCGCCTGTATAATTTAGTCGACACCCAGGCCATCACGCCATATTTGGAAAAATTATCTCCCAAGGAGAATATCTGGTACAATACAATTATCGATCTGTTGCATATGATTGCAAATCCATATTTGCATTATGCCCTTCTTCGACTTAATAAACAGACAGGTGGATGTGAGTATGATTTTAATTCTTATAACAGATATACGAATTTCAGGATAATTTCCGGACATGAGGATCTTGATAAAACGAAAGACCAAATAAAGAAATCACCAACCAAAACAAAAATCAAAGGGAAACAACCCCCTAAAAAGCCTAAATTCTCCCTGGAGACCTATAATTGTATTGAAGCAACAATCGATGAAAACAATATTGCCTTTAATATAATTCGGTTAACTCCTGGATTAAAATCCAAAGATAAAATAATTGAAATAAACTTCCTTAACAGCTCAACTCGTGAATTCATGTTTTTACTTTTCCTTATTTATGAAGGGGAGTGTGGTGAAGAATATTGGCTCGAGAATTTGATATCTGCTATAAAAAAGCAAGGTTCAATTTATCAGAAGTTAAAGGAAGTGTTCAAATGGTGTGATTTTCATTCGGCTGATATTGAAGAACTTGGCGATGATACCTGGTGGAATAACAGACGCAAACGGCGTGAACTTAAAAGACAGATATCCGCCAAAGGTCACAAAGTTGGTATTAAGGAAGACTTGATTGTCAGGACAGAAAAACATGGTAGAGGGGGTAGTTACCAGCTAAATCCATTTATAACTACAGCAAAGATTACCAAATCTCAATCCACCTAAATTCTCACTTAACATCCTCCCTTAAAATTTTATCTCAATATCTCATTCTTCTAATAATATTGGTGGAATCCACGTGGAATCCACCCATCGTTTTTTTTCCTCCACTATAATTACCCCGATTATTGTCACCTCTTTTACGAAAGTTGTGACGCAGGTTCAAAACGATCGGGTAATTCCGGCGAAAAATCGGAGGTCATATGCAAAACTCCATGTCCTGGGAATCAGACCCAAGGACAGCGAATGTAAATGCGATATCATCCCCACCCAACATCATCATGAAAGGATGTGTGAAACATGGCAGAGATTAATCAAACAAGTTTCAGTAATCTCGTCCCGTTGCTTAGCTATGCTGAATCGATCGGCGCTGAGCCGAAGGTACTCAGGCGACAAGCTTCCCGGCTCGGAGCCCTCATACAACGCGGCAAGGTCGATTTTATTGATATTCCTGCTTTCGATGAGGCCCAACGCGAGGAGCTTGAAAAAAGAAACAGGGTTAAAGCTGAAAAGAGAACCAGGGGCCGGAGCTCCTCAGGATCATTAGCGACCGCGGATTCCATAGGTCTGCTTATATCCTGGAAAGAACGTTACGGGAAACTCATCCCCAGGAAGAAATCCAAGATAGCAGCTCTTAAGAGTAAACTCAGCCGTGAAAGCGATCCCGGTAAAAGCCAAATCCTATCACGAAACATTCGGATTCTGGAGGGCGAACTTGGCAATATGGAGGCTAACCAAACCAATGTGGAATTCCGTTTGAAGGAACTCATTTCCTCCGAACAGCCTGATACTACTGAGAAAAATGAAGGCGGAGAGGTCGCAAAATAACTGTCTCTAATAATCTCCCGGAGTGGCCGTTGCGTTGCTCCGGGAATAACAGGAAGAAATAATAAAAGATGAAAAGGAAATTAATATGGAAAATAACGGTGATTTTCACGTCGCACTGGAGGAACACCTTCAAGCATTGCAGTTAGATGACGAACAACGTGAAGCTGCTGAAAGTATCCTTGAAGATGCAGATGCTCTAATAGGAGACAATGGCACCAGGTACATCTCCATTCATAAATATATAAAGTACGTTCTTTTCAGATTGGATGAGATTGGCAAATCAGCAATTGATTCTCAATCTCTAAAAGACCTTGAGGATTATGAATCAATCACTCGCGGTTTTCTCAGTGAATGGGCTATCATCATCGGAGGTTTCTGCCACCAATTTGCTGAGCATAGATATGACGAATCAACTCATGAGGTCGCAAAGTCGTTGAAGGAATTGATGGATGATGTACAGACCATTTATGAGCATTTGAACAAGGCTAATGAGTTATTCATCGAATTTGGTCGTGCAAAGGACAATTCGGATTCGCCAAGGTTTGAATTGGAATAAACGGTAAACACGTCAATTAGAAATCTCCTGGTCACTTTGCATCATCGTGACCGGGAGAAAAGTAAACGGAAATTATGGAATAAGAAAACTATAAAGCGGCTTTTTTCCACAAGCCGCAAATCATGAGAAAGAAAAAAAGATGAATAGAAATAATCATATTACTGAGATTGTCCACACAGAAGGAACTTTTAATGGTGATACATATGTGTCAGTTAAAACTGTAGCTGAATTGTATGATATTAAACCGGATACATTAAGGAAATGGTTACAGAAACGATTGCTGCCCAGCTACAATATCCGGGGCTTGGTACGAATCAAGCTAAGCGATCTGGAGCTTATGATAGTTAGAAAACCCTCAAAGAAGGAGGTGGTAAAGAATTTATTGAAAATTGTTTAGGAGGTTTATATGGCTTCTCTGTGGAGACAAAAACGAAGCTCATATTGGTATATCAGATTCGTTGATCCCAATACCGGAAAAAGAGTGCGTAGGAGTACTGGAACTACTGATAGAAAAACAGCAGAGTTATTTCTAAAGGAAATTGAAATCAAGATTGCCAAAGGGCAATATGGTTTTGATGACCTAAATCCTGATACTAACATGCGAGCTTTTTCTAAGGAGTATATTGAAACCTATTCCAAGGTAAATAAATCATCAAGTACCTGTCGAATAGATAGCTTATCCTTAAAACACTGGATTGGATTTGTGGGTAATATTTCTCTTAATAAAGTCACTATTAAAATGATAGAACAATACAAACGGGAAAGACTGAAAAGTATAAAACCAGTTTCGCTTAATTTTGAACTTAGATCACTAAAGGCAGCTTTCCAGGTTGCTGTTAAATGGGATTATCTC
>JAAGZO010001097.1 GCA_024206195.1 bacterium
ATTAAAGCCAGAATTGAAAGCGGACTTTTGAAAGTTTCAGGACGTGGCAACATTGACAAGATGGATTCTAAAGAAGCAGTCGAACTGATCGAAAAAACCGTAAGCCTTGAAACGCTTAAAAAATGGGATGAGGGCACGAAAGACAAAATTATTAAGGGTGCGATTAAAAGACAATTTAAATATCTAACTGAAGATGAGAAAATTGTCACTGAAAAGAAAGACGCTAAGCCAGAATTAAAAGACAGTAAAGACAGCAAAAAAATTGATAAAATAGTTAAGGCAAAATAATGTCAGTTACTCAAATAATTGAAGACATAGCACCAGAGTTTGACACTTATGATTCTGATAGGATTGCAAGACTTATTGTAATTGCACAAAGTCAGTTGTCAAGCTCGAAGTATGGTGACCAATACGAATATGCAACAGCCTTGAAAGTTTGTCACATGTTGACAATCTCAGGGCGTTCAGGTTCGGGCGGTTCAATCTCATCAGAGAAAGAAGGTGAACTTGCACGGAGTTATGGTAGTGCAGGGTCTTCATTATTGAGTACGACATCATACGGTCTACTGTTGGAAGAATTGAACAATAATTCATTTATCGGAGCTATGACAGTAAAGATATGACAACGACTGATAAAGATTATGGATGGAAAAAGATAATGCGACAGTTAAAAGTCGCAGATAATTCATATACTAAAATCGGTGTACAGTCTGAAGACGCCAACAAGGAACACGGAGATTCTACTTTAATTGTCATTGCTGCAACTAATGAATTTGGAACTAAAAAAGCCGGTAAGAATAGAAATGTCGTTATTCCTGAAAGGTCGTATATTAGATCAAGTTTCGACAAGAATAAAAGAAAGTATAATTCAATGATTAGCGATTCACTTAATAAAATGTACAAAAGAAAACTGACATTTAAGAAGGCACTTCAAGCACTTGGAGAGACAGCAGAACAGGACATAAAGGGTTATATGACAGCCTTGCAAAGTCCAGCAAACGCAAGCTCTACAAAGCTAAAAAAGAAAGGTGCTGATAATCCGTTAATCGATACAGGTCAATTGAGAAATTCAATTAGACACGTGGAGGCTTATAAGTGAACCGTCAAGCTTTAACAGTTACAAGATACGGTGCTGGCACGATTGATGATTACGGTGAGTATACAAACGGCTCGACAAGTACGGTTAGTATAACTGCAAGCGTTCAACCGGTTACAGGCAAAAACCTTGAGTCATTGCCAGAAGGACGGCAAACAAAAGAGGCTTATTATTTATTTACTGACACGGAATTATTGACGTCAAGAGATAAAAACAAAGCCGACACTACAGAGATTTTTTCGGATACATATGAGGTTATAAATATTGAGAAGTGGCAAAATAATTTGATAAATCATTATAAAGTTACGGTAAGCAGAATATGATATTAAAAGATATTAGAAAAGGTCTTGCATTATGGATTGGTCAAAATTCTTTAATGTCGCCTCAAACAGCTTTAGAGACTGGCACATTTACAGCTGGTTACGTTGTTCTTTATGTCAATGATGTTAAAATTACAGAAAATTTTTCTATTGATAAAGAAACAACTTTTACTAACTTAGCAACGTCTATACAGGCTCAACCGGATGTAACTTCATGTACTTATGATTTTGCAAATGGTTTATTTACATTTATATCTGATGTAAGTCTTAAAGTTAGAGTCTCGTATCCTGAGTCGTTTTTTTCGGGTAGTTTGGCTTTTACCTATCCGCGCTCTGTAGTTATGCGAGAATATCAAAACATTCCTAAACAGGAGTACAATTATGCGTCTTTTCATATCGGGGCAGTAAGTCCGGAAAGCAGTGACACAAGATATGCTCCTGACAGCGATGGCGTCTCAATTGTTCAAGCGCAAGAAAAGTTTATTTGCTCTGTTCAGTTTTTCGGGGCGTACGCAATGGAATACGCAGAAAATTTGAGAATGAGTTTAAACATTCAGACAGTAAGAGATTCATTACTTGATTATGCAATCGTTATTTATGACAGCGAACTTGTAATGAATGTATCTGTTTTATTAGATATCGAATACGAAATAAAAAGCTCTTTCGCTTTTTATTGTCGATCATATTCTACAATTAAAGATAGAGATACCGGCTTGATCGAAACAGTCGGAGATATAGTAACAACAATAACTAATTAAGAGGTATTAAAATGGCAACAGTAACAGATTTTGTTGATATTACCATAGATCGTCAGACCTCGACAGTAAGTCGGGCGGGTTTTGGTACACTCAATATCATGGGAACTAGTGACAGCTTTACAAAAGTTGACACTGTAGTAATTACACTTGATGCAGATTTAGTAGCATCTAACTCAGTCTTAGTGACTGTAAATGGAACGGCAATGAGTCCGGTTGTTTATGCAGCTTCACACGTTGCGACAATGGGAGTTATAGCGACTGCGATTCAAGGACTGGCAGAAGTAAGTACAGCAGTTGTAAGCGGTGCGACAAATCGAATAATTACAGTAACAGCGGTTTACGGAAGTGATGTGACAGTTAACGGTTTTGCAATAACACTTGGAGCAAGTCAAGCCGGTGTTACAATCGCAAGAGATGCGGCGGTAAGAGTCAAGTCTTACACGACTTCAACAGGTTTACTTGTAGACTTTGGAACAACAGACCCCGAATATATAGCGGGAGCAATTGCATTTTCTCAAAGTCCACGACCTAACACAATCAAAATCAGTCAAAAGCGTTCTGAAGATGCAAGTTGGACGACAGCACTTGCGGCTATTCAAGCAGAAGATGATGACTGGTATGGTATGACAGCAACAACAAGAACAAAAGCAGATCAATTGTTAATAGCGGCATGGGCTGAAACACAAACAAAAATTTGCGGTTTCTCTTCAAATGATGCAGGCACACTAACAACAGGAACAACAGATATCGGTGCTGAACTTGAAGCGTTAAATTATGATAGATCATACGTGGCATATCACACAGAAAGCGACTTGTCAACATCTGACATGTACCCTGAAACTGCATGGATGGCGGAAATGTTTGCAAAGTATGATCCGGGCAATGCTACTTGGATGTTTAAAACATTAACAGGTGTAACAGCCGACACTTTCACAAGCACTCAGTCGACTAATGCAACTGACAAAAATGTTAACTTGTTTCAAGATGTTGGCGGTGTTGATATTATGTTCGAGGGTACAATGGCAAGCGGTGAATTTATCGATACAATGCGTTTTGTAGATTGGTTACATTTAAGATTACAAGAAC